>CAYFNS010000013.1:0-3878 GCA_964344545.1 Candidatus Woesearchaeota archaeon | reverse complement strand
CACATTAAGAAAATTCTTAACATAATCTGGTCTTTTATTTTGATATTTCAAATAGTAAGCATGCTCCCAAACATCAATGGTTAACAAAGGAATCATGCCTTTACTAATTGGTGAGTCTTGATTTGATGTTTTGATAATTTTTAACTCTCCACCATCTAAAACTAGCCAAGCCCATCCACTTCCAAATTGAGTTTTTGCAGCTTCACTAAATTCTTTCTTAAATTCTTCAAAACTACCCCATTTAGAATTTATCTCATCAGCAATTTCTCCTTCAAAAGCTACTTCTTTCTTCAAAACACTCCAGAAAAATCTATGATTAAAATATCCTCCGCCGTTATTTATAACAGCTTGTTTAATATCTTCAGGGATTTCATCTAAACTTGATAAAATATCCTTTACATCTTTTCCTTCTAATTCACTTCCTTCAATTGCCTTCATAAAATTCTCATAATAAGCATGAAAGTGTTTATCATGATGAACTTTCATTGTTTCCTCATCAATATAAGGCTCTAAATCAGCATAACTATATTCTAATTCCATTTTTATTCCTCCTTACAGTCCTTACAGACCCCGTAAAACATTATTTTTACAGAATTAATTTCAAAATCACTAGATTTTATTTTCTTCATGGCATAATCAGATATTTCTTTTTTACCTAAATCAATAATTTTCCCACAATTCGTACAAACTAAATGTTGATGTGAATCACAAAAACCATCATAGTGATATTCTCCATTAATCTCTAATCTCAATATTTTGCCTTGCTCAGCAAGCAGATTTAAATTTCTATAAACTGTCGCCAATGAAATTGCAGGCAAATCTTTGGAAACTGCATTGTAAACCATTTCTGCTGTTGGATGCGTTTTAACTTTTTTCAAATGTTCCATAATCTTCAGCTTTTGGTTTGTCATACGAGTTTCCATTTTCTTATTGAGAATAATTATCAATAAGGAATAGTTACTATTATATAAAGCTTTCTATTCTTGAGCCAACACATTTAATTTAATATCACTAATCTTTATTTTAGTTCTAGAACCAATATTAAACATTTTAGAATGCTCTAAATGCGAATCGGGGGAAATAATCCCATCATCATCGTTATAAGAATCAATAATCAACGTTTGTCCTTTTTTAAGATTTATTTTAGTTTTAGATTCATTTTCCGTTAAAATAACCCTTGCTTCATTTTTATCTTTACTAAAAACATCAGATTTTCCAAAATATGTATTATGGATATTATTATACCAAGATCCCTTTCCAGATCCAGCCCCAGTAACAATTAATATCCCTGCGGATTTATCTAGAGGAATTTCTTTGCCGTCCAAGGATGCTTTATTTCTAGACATAAAAACTCTTCTTTGCTCTCCAATAAAATAATCTCCAATTGCTAATCCAATCTCATCATCATCAGTTTCTAATACAGTCCATTTCTCAATTTTTAATTTTTTACTGCCAGGATCTTTCAATAACTCTATAAAATCTTCAAATCCCAAATTCAACAAGGCACCTAAACTTTTAGAAGAATCTAATACAACTCCCACAACATATTTTTTCTCTCCAGGATTTTTTCTCATATAATCTAAAATAACTTGAGAACAATATGTAAAATGATTATCTCCTCCCAAAAAGAAGAATAAATCATTATCACGAATATTCTCTTCCGTCAATAAATCCCTATAGACAATTTTTTCAGGATTAATAAGATTAGAGATTTTAGCAAGATTCTCTTTTTGAGTTCTATGTCCTTCACAAATATGCTCCCACACCCCATTAATGCCAAACTTCTCTCTAGCTCCCTGTTCTCCAGATCTCTCTAGTTCTAATTCGTATCTACTCTTTGTAGGAACTACCAAAATCCTGTTAACATCGACTTTCATTGTTTTAATCTAAAATAATCCTCCATTATTTCATTATGGTCAAATTGCATCATAGGGATTTTATCTAAATCACAAACGAATACTTTTTTGGCATCGCTCCCTTCTTTAAGCTTTCCTTTTCCTTTTCCATGATAAACTATAGATATTTTATGGCCTCTCGAGTCTCTTCTAGGATCAGAATAAAAACCTACCATCCCTTGTAGTTCTACTTCTAAATTTGTTTCTTCCTTTGCTTCACGGATGGCTGCAATCTCGGCCCGCTCACCATAATCTACATGGCCTCCCGGCAAAGCAAATCCTTTTGGATCCTCATTCCTTTCAATCAAAACAACTCCATCTTCATATTCAATAACTAAATCTACTGTCAATACTGGATTGTCGTACATAAACTTAGCTAATCTTTGCCTTGCTCCAATACTTTCTAAATACTCGGGAATGTGCTCTGGGACTAATTCTGAAATATCTGCACCTGCGCCATAAGCATTTCTAAGTTCTGTAGCATGTCTGCCTACCCTCTCTTCAATACTTACAACATTATGATTTTTTTTATCAAAACATTCAGTAGTATATTCATTGCCCGAAAAAACAACTATATTATCTTCGGGTTTAAATCCAAATATCCTTGAAACATGAGCTGCATAATTTGGAGGATCATGAATATCATCAACTAACCTATAATCTAACGGAATCCCCATTTGATCAGCAGCTTTTTGTGCAATTGGCTTAAGCATTTGCCAGCATTCTGCTCCCGAAAAAGGATTTCTCATATCAAAACTATCTGCAACACCAATCCCAACATTAAGTTGGTCTAATTTTTGCTCTTTAGAATGATATTCCACTATTTGATCAAAAAGATCAGCATGGTGGTTTCCCACCAATTGAAACCTTCCAATCACCAATCCCTGTTTAGAAGTATCCATCTAAACCTCCACTCCAATAAGCACTAACTCCTGCAATTGGAGGCATTTTCATCTTGAATTGGTTAGCCTCATGCATATCTAGGACTTTATCAACAATAGATATTTCTTTTTCGTCTTCTCTTCGAACTTCTCCAAACTGAGTTATCTCCTTTAATTCGCCCCTTGTATACCCTTGATCTTTTCCTGTTACAACAATTTCTGCTTCAAGGTAGCTAAATCCTAATTCTCCTTGATCTGTTTGACCTTCCCACAATCCTGCAGTAGAAACTCTATGAATTAAATATTCAGGAATTCCCTCATACTTAGCAACTTGCCTAACTTGCCTTTTATGCAAACTACCTATTGGACTTAAATCTACAGAACCATCTCCCCGCTTAGTAAAGTAACCTAAACAATAATCCTCATCTTTATTTCCAGTTCCTAAAACTAAAACATTCCTTGAAGCAGCTTCCCTAGACAAAACAATTGCTCTCATTTCACTAGATAAATTTCCTTTATGCAAATTCCCTTCAATTTTTCCAGGTCTTGCTCGGATAAACGTCTCAGCTAGTGGTTGAATTTCAACAATTTCGTATTCAATCCCCAATAATTCTGCAACTCTAACTCCATCTCTTGTATCTACTTCTCGATTTGCCTTTGCTGGCATTATTAATCCATAAAGATTAAGTTTTTCTTTATCTGGATGTTCTTCATTGTATTTATCAAAAGCATGTTTTGCTAAATAAGCAACAGTTGTAGAATCGATTCCTCCTGACAATCCAATAACTCCGCCAGATTTTCCAGCACCAACAACATTATCCACAATAAATCTTTGTATTTCTTCACTTGCAACACGAGGATCTATTTTAGGGAGTTTAATTTTCCCTAAAACTTTTTCTAACTTTTTTGTTTCACTCATATTCTTCCCTCCAATACATCTTCAAGGCCTACGAATTTTACTCCTGCTTTATCCATCTCATCTACTGCCTGTTGCGTTGTATCGTCTGCAATACCTTCAATAGCTTCCTTTATTACATACACATCAATATCTAATTCTCTCATTCCTAATGCTGCAGCCTTTACGCAATAATCGGTGGCAACT
>CAYFNS010000012.1:16627-17898 GCA_964344545.1 Candidatus Woesearchaeota archaeon | reverse complement strand
TAAATTGTCCTAATGATTGTGTACCCCAACCAGAATGTACAATAAATGAAGATTGCGATGATTTAAACTCATGTACTTATGATTTATGTTCTGCAGGGAGTTGTGTAAATCCGGTTATGGTGAGCAGTCCTTGTGATGATGGAATTGAATGTACTGGTAATGATGTTTGTGCTTTTGATGGGAGTTGTATTAGTTCTAATCTAAATCATAATCTATGTACTGAAAAATCAAATTGTCAAAGCGAATGTACTCAGAAAGGATGTAGCTATTATGAATGTTTGCATGAGCAATGGATAGAGCCCCCCACTAAAGATATTGGTCTCTCTCCAACTTTTACTTATGAATATTTAACTTTTGCAGATTTGTTTAAAATTAGAGGATAACTATATAAAGAGAAAGTTTACTTGAAGTGGTTAGCATGAAGAAAGTTAATGAATTTGTTGGTGTAAAAAAATCTGGAGTACATGGTACTGGGGTTTTTGCTTTGAAAGATATTCCCAAAGGCACTAAAATTATTGAGTATGTCGGTAGAAAAATTACTAAAAAAGAGAGTGATGATGTTTTTGAAAAACAGTTCGCTAAATATGAAAAAGACAAGAAGAAATTTCCCGGTGTTTATTTGTTTGAATTAAATAAAAAGTATGATATTGATGGGGATGTTTCTTGGAATCCTGCTAAGTATATTAATCATTCTTGCGATCCTAATGCTGAAACAGATATTATAAAAGGGCATATATGGATTATTGCAATTAAAGATATTAAGAAAGGTGAAGAAATAAATTATGATTATGGATATGATCTAGAAAATTACGAGGATCATCCTTGTTGGTGCGGCTCTAAGAATTGTGTAGGTTATATTGTTTCTCAAGAACATTGGAAAAAGTTAAAGAAACTATTAAAGAAAAAATCTTAATCTTTTAACATTATTAGTATTCCTGCAATTATTGGAATTAATGAAATTGTTACAAAATTTAATAATTCTCTATAAGTATTGAAGAAAAATATTGAGATTAATCCTAAAAGTATGATTAATGGTCCTCCAATTTCTCTTTTTTTGAATGAAAGAACTATCACTCCAACATATAATAAAGTGGGAATTAGGTGAATTAGTGTTCCTAGAAAACTACCAGTATCGAATGCAAAAAGGCTTATGAAAACAGCATATAATATTGCAATTCCTAAACCAATTTTTCTAGGAGTAATTTTCTTCATAATTTTTATTAGCGATAGGTTTTTATAATAATTTCCGTTTTTTTATTATATGAAAAAGA
>CAYFNS010000012.1:928-16617 GCA_964344545.1 Candidatus Woesearchaeota archaeon | reverse complement strand
TTTTGATACTCTTTGGAGGGTTGTCAGATAATAGAATAGAGTTAGCACCAAATGTTGATACTATTGATTTAAATCCATTAAGTAGGGAGGTTGTATTTGATTTTGATTCAATGTTTAATGCGGGAAATGCAAATAATGTAGAAGTTGTTGATGGGAAATTAATGTTGCTTAATGATGGTTTTGGGGATTATTCTAGTGAGGGGTATTGGGAGTCTCCTGTTTTTGATACACAAAATGAGCATGTTTTTTGGGAGTGGGTTTATAGTGATGTAGATTTTGCAGGAATGCAAGAAAATTTACTTCATGATGGGGATTTTGAAAATCCTGCTTGCTTAGCGGGTGGAACAGAGGCTCCTTGTGGTTATTACATTCAATCTAGTGCTTTAGTTCCTCCTTATGTAGATTATAATTATTCTAGTAGTGGAAATTCTTCTTTCAGATTTTTCTTTAATGATTCTGTGATGATGCATAGGGGAGCATTTTATTTAGAAACTGGGAATTGGATTCCTATTGATCCTTCAAAAATAGTGCATGAAGTTTTTGATTTAAAATACGATACTGATGGAACCTCTATTGAGTTTTGGAATACTTTTGGACCAAATAATGGGTGGACAGATAATGTGCATAATGGGATGTTAGTGAGATATTCACATCCAATTGATGATTTTGAAGAACAGTATATAATGGCTAATTTAACACAGCTGTCTACTAACCTTAATAAGCCCATTAATTATTTACAACCTTTATTCTTTGAGTATTATAGTAATGATGATTATGATAATACAATGTGGATAGATAATATTAGAATATTCCAAGACTCTCCAATAAATTATAGAGTAAGAACTTCTGATGATGATATAACTTGGAGTGAATGGACGGATGCAAGATATTTTGTTGCAAAAAGAACTGCACCAGGAGGAATGCCTTCCAGATATATCCAATTTAATATTTCATTAAGAACAGATGATATTGGTAAAACTCCTTCTGTGAATTCATTAAAATTAGATTATAGTAAAGCCTTTGAATTTAAAATTGATTGGTTGCATACTAATTCTGCTATTTTTGATCCAATAGATATTGAACCTGCAGGAAGCCATGGTTATGTTGGTTATAATTCTGAGGGAAATTTTGAATTTGAGGATGGCACCCCTATAAGATTTTGGAGTATACAATTGGGAGATAATAGGGATTTTGGAGATTATGATAATATTGATGGAATGTGTAAAAAAATTAGACAAATGGGTTTCAATATGGTAAAAATTACTTCTCCCTTAGATACAGATGGAACTCTAGAAGAGTGGGATTTATTTGATTATATGTTGAAGTCTTGTAAGGATGAAGGGATTTATATTTATATCCAACTTAATGGGGGGTGGCCATGGGATGAGCGGAAAATGCTTCCAGATTATTGGGATATTGCACACCCAGATTCTCAAAAAAGCCATATAACTGCAATTATGAATCGTGTGAATCCTTATACAAATATTTCATATAAGGATGATCCTCAATTTGTTTTTTCACAAATTACTAATGAGAAAAGTTTCCATAGTGAGTGGAGAAGGTATAGTAATGGAGTTTGGAATGATAGTTATGGGGTTTATACCGATTTAATTACTGGACATTTCCAAGATTGGGTTGTGGATAAATATCCAACATTTAATGAGTTACAAGATGCGTGGAATGAATCGGGAGCAGATATCTTTTATGAAAATGAATCTTTAGATTATCCGGATAATATTCAGATTGTTAAATTTGATGATTGGGAAATATTTTCTAATGAGAGATTCCAAGATACAACTAAATTCTTAGCAAAATTACACAAAGATTATTATGAAGAATTTAAAGATCTTTTAATTAATGAGATTGGTGTAAAATCGCTTATTGTCCCCAATAATCATTATTATGGTATGGCGGAATTAGAGACGAGACAAGACGAATATTTTGTTATTGATCAGCATTCATATTGGAATCACTCTAGGCAACCCACACATGGTGGAGAAATAATGAGTGATGTTCCACAAGTAAAAAGTCCGGGTAAAAATATTGTATCATATATTGCATTGGATAGTGTTGAAGGAATGCCTATGACAGTTTCGGAATCAAATTATCATATTCCAGGATTGTACACACAAGAACTTCCATTATTTGTAAGTGCCTATAGTTCTTTCCAAGATTGGGATCAATGGACTTACTTTATTGTGCATATACGTAATATGTCAGATCCTTATTTTAAACATGTTCCTGAAGCTTTGAATTCATGGTTTGATTCGGGAAGGATGGCATTAATGCCTGCTGCATCTAGAATATTTATTGATGAGTATATTGCTCCTGGTGAAAAAGAAATAGAGATTTCTCATACACAAGAAGTTGTTAATGATTATAGAAGGAATAGAAGAACATCCGATTTTAATATCCCTGGATTTACTAATGAGTTTGTTTTAACGAATAGGATTAATATTATTGACTTTAATGCTAGTTCTGAGAAAACAATACAAGAATATTATAATGAGTTTGATTTAACTGAACCTAGATCTCCTTATGTTACAGATACTGGTGAATTGAAGTTGGATTCTGATAGAGGTTATCTTGCTTTAGATGCTCCTAAGGTTCAAGGTTTTGTTGGAGAAACACAAGAAAATATTGTTGAATTGGGTGGGTTGAAACTAAATATTGCTCCAAAAGGAAATAATTTCTCATCTGTTGTATTAGTACCTTTGGATGATAAGGGGTTGTATGATTCTGAGAGAATATTATTGACTGCGACTGGGAGAACGGAATCGAGTGAAATCCAATGGGATGCGGATAAAAGAGGATATTATGATGATTCTTGGTGTCATTGGTGCAATCAACATTACGGTGAAGAACCAGTTTTAGTTGAGGGGATTAATGCAGAAGTATTTGTTAAATCTAAATTTGAGAATTTACAAATAAATGTTTTAAACTCTTCTGGATTAAGATCTGGTGTAACTGTTAACTCTACAAAAGATGGAGAGTGGTTTAATTTTGATATTTCAGATATGGATGAAACGTTATGGTATGAGCTTGTTTTGAGTGGTCTTCCTGATGATGAGACTCCTGAAGATCCTCCTGAAGATCCTCAAGATCCTGTTGATGATACTCCTCCGCCTTCTGGAGGAAGTGATCCTTATTGTGGAGACAATATTTGTAGTAATGATGAATCATGTAGTTGTTCTGATGATTGTGGAGAATGTGTATTTTCTGATGATTGGAGTTTAAGTGGAAATGAAATTGATATCACTAATAATGCTGTGAGAGTAATAACTTCTGGAGGAGAGTATAGTTTGATTATTAGAGATACTGTTGAAATTTTAACTGTTAAAGAAATTAAAGATGATAGTGTTGTTATAGTTGTTGATGGAAGAGAATATCTTGTTGGAATTGAAGAGAGTGTTGAGATGGATGTTAAAGATTATGATGTTTATGTAAGTTATTTAGAGATGAATAATGGAAGGATTATGCTAACTTTCCAAAATGAATGGATAAGAGCAGCAGAATTCTTTGATTCTAATTCTATAATGTATTTGATTGTTTATGCACTATTGATTTTAACAGTGATATACTATATGATAAAAAGTGAAAAGAATAAGAAATAGCTTGACAGCTTGCCAGTCATGGTGAAATTATATTTAAAGGATATTTTCTATGATTAGTTATGGAATCTACACCCCCTTTTTCTTTTTTTTATATTCTAAAACATATATTTTATAAAGGGTGATTTTTTGAAGTGTTTACTGAAATATGATATCCTATATAAAAAGACCAGATAGTGAAAATAAGATCTTTGAGAAGTTAAATCCTCTAGTTAGTGAGTGGTTTAAAACTAAATTTGGGGGTCTTTCTGAAACGCAATTAAATACTGTGATGAGAGTTTATAATAGAGAAAATGTTCTTTTATATGCTCCAACTGGATCTGGTAAGACCTTGTCTGCTTTTACTTCTATTTTGAGTAATTTATTGGATTTAGCTCAACATGGAAATTTGGAAGATAAAGTATATGCAATTTATGTTTCCCCATTAAAAGCATTGTCTAGAGATATTGAAGTTAATTTAAAGGAGCCATTACAAGAAATGAGAGATTTGGCTGCTTTGAAAGGAATTGATATGCAAGATATTAGGATTGGAGTTAGAACTGGAGATACAACAACTTCCGAAAAACAAAAAATGTTGAAAAATCCTCCCCATATTTTGATTACAACTCCTGAAAGTTTAGCAATTATGTTGATGAGTTATAAATTTTATGAGCACTTACATACTGTTGAGTGGAGCGTTATTGATGAAATTCATGCTTTAGCTGAAAATAAACGAGGAGTTCATTTAAATTTATTAATGGAGCATTTACAGCATGTAAGTCCAGATATGTGTAGGATTGGATTGTCTGCAACTATTGAGCCAATTGAAGAAGTTGCAAAATATTTAGTAGGTAGTAAAAGGAAATGTAAAATTGCTAAGGTTAATTTTGATAAGAAATTTGATCTGAAAGTTATATCTCCTGTTTCAGATTTGGTTAATGTCTCTTTTGATAAATATAATAAAAAATTGTATAATATGTTAGATAATTTAATTCAAAGACATAAAACTACATTAATTTTTACAAATACTCGTGCAGGAACGGAAAGAGTTGTGCATAATCTTAAATTAAGATTTCCTAAAAAATATGGCGAAGATATTGGTGCTCACCATGGAAGCTTAAGTAAGGAAAATAGACATGCTTTAGAAACTAGATTAAAAAATGGAGAAATGAAATGTGTTGTTTGTTCAACTTCATTAGAACTAGGAATTGATATTGGAGCAATTGATTTAGTTATTTGTTTGGGTAGTCCAAAAGGAGTTGCAAGATTTTTGCAAAGAGCTGGAAGGGCTGGGCATTCAATGAGTGAAACTGTAAAAGGAAGATTAATTGTTACAGATAGAGATGATTTAATTGAGTCTTCTGTTTTGTTAAAGAGTGCAATTGAAAAAAGAATTGATAAAATCCATATTCCTGAAAATGCTTTGGATGTTTTAGCGCAAACTTTGCATAGTATGATAATCACAAAAGTATGGAATATTGATGAGCTGTATAAAGCTGTAACTGATTCTTATTGTTATAGGAATTTAGAGTATTCTGATTTTATGGAAATTATAAGATATTTATCTGGGGATTATTTTGAGTTAGAAGATAGAAATATTTATGCTAAAATTTGGTATGATGAAGAATCCCGAGAAGTTGGAAAGAAAGGGAAGATGAGTAGAGTTATTAATATGACTAATGTTGGAACTATTCCCGATCAAACTGGAATTAAAGTTAAGATCAAAGATCATGTTATTGGTGTTATTGATGAAGGTGTCTTAGAAAAGTTAAAACGAGGGGATAGATTTGTTATTGGTGGAAATACTTATGAATTTTTATTCAGTAGAGGGATGACTGCTCAAGTTAGGGCTGCTTTTGATAAGGCTCCAACTATTCCTGCATGGTTTTCAGAAATGCTGCCCTTGTCATTTGATTTAGCTTTGGAAATTCAAAAATTCAGAAAATTAATGGATGAAAGATTTAAATTAAAAGCTAAGAAAAAAGATATTTTATGGTTTATTAATCATTATTTGTATGTTGATGATAATGCAGCTAATGCTATTTATAAATATTTCAAAGAACAGTATTTGTATTCAACATTACCAAATGAGAAAAAAGTTATGGTAGAATATTACAATGATGAAGAGGGTAAGAAGTACATTGTTTTCCATACTTTATATGGTCGTAGAGTTAATGATGTATTGAGTAGGGCAGTTGCTTATGTTTTGGGTGCTAAGTATAAGAGAGATATTGAAATTGGAATTTCAGATAATGGATTTTATATTGCAAGTAAAAAAAGTATGAATGCTCTGAAAGCGTTTTCATTGTTAAAATCTGAAGATTTAGAAAGGATAATGAAAGATGCAATTGAAAAGAGTGAAGTTTTGAAAAGGAGATTTAGACATTGTGCAACCAGAGCTTTAATGATTTTAAGACAGTATAAAGGGCATAAGAAAAATGTTGGTAGACAGCAAGTTTCTAGCATGATTTTGTTTAATGCTTTGAAAAGAATAAGTGATGATTTTTCAATTTTGAAAGAAGCTAGAAGGGAAGTTCTTTATGATTTAATGGATATTAAAAATGCGATGAAAGTTTTAAATTGGATTAATAACAAAGAAATCCAAGTTTATGAAAAAGAAAACAGAATTCCTTCTCCGTTTGCATTTAATTTGATTACTCAAGGTAAGATGGATATTCTTAGAATGGAAGATAGAATGGATTTCATTAATAGAATGCATCAACAGGTTTTAGCAAAAATTGGAAAGGAAAATGATATTTCGGATATTATAGAAGATGGAAATACTGCCGAAGCTTAAAATTTTGGATTTAGGGTTGTTATATAGGGATGAAATTTTGATAATTGGGGATTTACAGCTTGGATATGAAGATCAATTAAGAAATAAAGGAGTGTTAGTTCCTAAATTTCAATATAAAGATATTGTTGAGAGATTAAGGAAAATTATTGAGTCCAATAATATTAAGAAAGTTGTTTTGAATGGCGATATAAAACACGAATTTGGTAAAATTAATCCTCAAGAATGGGATGAAGTTTTGGGATTATTTGATTTTTTAGAAAAAAGTGTTTCTGAAGTGATTGTTATTAAGGGAAATCATGATGTTGTATTAGAATCAATTTTGGCTAGAAGAGATATGGAATTATTTGAAAGGTGGGATGATGATTATATTACTATTGTGCATGGTGATAAATTGGTTGGGGATCTAAATGAGGTTGTTGTGATTGCACATGAACATCCAGCAATTAGTTTTGAAGAAAAACCTAGTGAAAAGTTTAAATGTTTTTTAGTCGGGAAGTTTAAAAAATCTAAATTAGTTGTTATGCCTAGCTTTACTGAGATTACTGTTGGTTCTGATGTTAGAAGGAGTAAATTTTTAGGACCATATTTAGATGATTTAAGTAAATTTGAATGTATTTTAATTGATGATCAGGGGAATGCAAGAAACTTTGGAAATGTTACTTCTTTAAAGTAGTTATAATAGAAAGCTTTATATATGGAAAAATCAGGAATTATACTACAATGAAGCCCTCAAAATTAAATCATGTTGAGTCTCTAGCTCAACAATATGCATTAGATTTAGATTATTTAAGTAATTATTTTGATACTATTGTAAATGAAGAAGGAAATTTTGAAGGAGAATCTGAGGAGTACTTTTGGGAGAGAGTTTTAGGAATTGCTCAAGAGAGAAGTAGAGATGTATGGGTTTCTAGATGGGAATTAAAAGGATTGTTATCAAGATTAGGATCTAGTGGACATAGTTTGAGAGGACAAGAGAGCCATATTGGCGGTGTACATGGTCCAGCTATTCCGCACTATAATGTAGTAGGTAGAGATGTTTATGGAAATAGATTTAAGAAACATCTTTTTATAACTGATGATCCAAGTGATCCAAGATTATATAGGCACGAAGCTTATGATCCAAACCATCCAAGTGAGTAGAGTTATCTGCCCATGTAAAAATCTTTTTTATCTTGATCTAATTTTTCTAAAGAATATCTAAGCATTGTTCTTGGCATTGTTTTATGATATTTATCTAGGAAATCTAATAATTTTTTTTCATTCTTTTTTCCCATTTCCCTTAACATCCAACCAACTGCTTTGTGTATTAAATCATGTTTATCTTCTAATAATATTTCTGCAATATTTATTGTGTCTTGAAAATCTTCGTTTTTTATGAAAGTAAATGTAGAAATTATTGCAATTCTTTTTTTCCATAGGTGATCGGATGTTGCAAATTCGTATAGTATCCTTCTTCTAGATTTTCTATCTAATAAATATTCTCCAACTATATTTGGAGCGGTAACATCAACTAAATCCCAATTGTTTATACATGCATAATGTTTTATGTAGAAATCATAAATTTCTTTTTTGGTATCTTCGTTTGCTTTTTTATATTTGTATGTTAAAATTAGTAATGCAGTCATCCTATACTCATGCGTTGGACTTGTTACCAAAGGTGTAAGATCTTGAATGTTGATATTCATGTATTTTTGAGCAATTTTTCTTTGTTCAGGCATTGTTAATCCAATAAATTGATCTCCTTCGCCATAATGGCCTTTCCCCGTTTTAAAAAATCTTAGGTATATCTTAGCTTTCTCTAAATTTGCATGAGATTGTAATTCCTCTTTAATTTTATTTATCATTTTTATGTCTACCAGATATTTTTCTTTTTCTCTTTTCATGCTTTCCAAGGTATAAATATTTGGATTTCCAGTTTCCTGGGCCCCAATGCCTATCATTTCGATCACTTAATTCAAGTAATTCTCCATCTGTTGATCTAACTACATACTGATTTGGATTTTCTGGGGAATGATATACTACTGCTAGTTTGTGTGGGGGATCTACCCCTCTAGATAGGCTTAACTTTTCTGCATTTAAGATAGTATCTTCTATTTTGTTTGTAGACCATCCTCTTCTTTTTGCATATTCTTCAGATGCATGAGAGGTATATTGAAATTCTTTCTTTCTTTTATCCTTCATATTTTTTCTCCCTTGCTTCACATTTAGAATTTTTTAGGACACTTTGTTCTAGAAGGCTACAATAAAGAACATCAAAAGTTCTGCAAGATCTTGATGCCCCCAAATCTTGTTTTGGAAAATCTGCATATTTACAAGTTAAATCACAATATTGGGGTAATTCTTGCTTATTCATCTTTAAATACGCCGGGACTGGGATTTGAACCCAGATGCCTACAAGAGGCCAGGCTTTCCAGGCCTGTGCAATACCAGATTATGCGATCCCGGCATAGAATTTCATGTATCGGATTTGTTTATAAAGTTTGCTCTTGCGTTAAGTTTATATATTAGTTTTTGTGTAATTAGTGTAAAGGTGTTAAATTCATGCTTGAAGGTCAAATCATAATTTTATTGGTTTTACTTGTTTTCTCTTCGTTTTTCTCTGGCGTTGAGACTGCATTGATGTCTGTACATGCCGCGAAGGTTAGAGCAGCAATAAGGCAAGGAAAAAGAGGGGCAGAAGCTTTAACTAGAATTAAAAAGAACCCGCATAAATTAATTATTACTATATTAATTGGAAATAACTTAGTTAATATCTTTGCTGCGTCTTTAGCTACGGTATTGTTTACTAATTTATTTGGATCTAGTGGTGTTGGTATTGCTACTGGAGTTATGACATTTATGATTTTAGTATTTGGGGAAATTACTCCGAAAACATTTGCGGTACAAAATGCAGAAAGAATATCTTTATTGGTTGCTAGGCCTATTGAAGTATTATCGATTATATTAACTCCTCTTGTTAAAATATTTGAGGGTATTTCTAAATTAATGTCTAAGATTTTAGGTTCTAAGGAAGAGAAAGAATTATCTGAGGAAGAATTGAAGACTATTGTTACAATGGGGAGAGATGAAGGGATATTAAGTACAGAAGCTGCTGAAATGATGCATAACATTTTAGAATTTGATGAAACTACTGTTGATGAGATTATGACTCCTAAAGGGGACATAGATATGATTAATGGAAATAAAACATTGAGACAAGTGATTGATTTTGTTGTAAAAACTCCTTATTCTGTTTATCCTGTTTATGATGAAGATAGGGATGATATTGTTGAGATATTAGATGTTGATGATGTTTTGAAATATGCAAAGAATAGAAAGTTAAGTATTAAAGTTAAGAAAGTTGTAAGAAAAGTTTACTTTGTTCCTGAATCTAAGGAAATTGATGATTTATTGGTAGAATTTGAGGGTAAGCAAATCCCTATGGCGATTGTTGTAGATGAATATGGAAAGGTTTCTGGATTAGTTACTGTCGAGGATATTTTAGAGGAAATTGTTGGAGATATTTTTGACAAAAGTAAGAAGGGAAAAGATTATATTAAAAAAATGCAAAATGGGGTATTGAAGGCAGATGCAAAACTCCCTATTGCTGAAGTTAACAAAGAATTGAAATTAGGTATAAATCCTGGTAAATTTGATACTATTGCAGGATTTATTGAACATAAATTAAAAAGAATACCTCATAAAGGAGAGCAAGTTAAGATGAAGAAGTGGATAATTGAGGTTGATAAAGTTACTAAGCAAGGCATAAAGAGCGTAAAGATAATTAAGAAATAGAGTTCCTTAAGTTTTATAAATTAAATTTTAGTTAAAGTCCTATGTGTGGTATTGCTGCTTATATTGGGGGTGATAAAGCTTCTGGAATTTTATTAGAATCTATTAAGAAGTTAGAATATAGGGGGTATGATTCTTGTGGAATTGTAACTATTTCTAATGGAAATTTAGTTTGTAAGAAAGGAATTGGTAAAATTGATGATGTTGATGAAAGATTAAATTTTGATTCGTTAGAAGGTAATATAGGGATTGCACATACAAGATGGGCAACGCATGGAGAGCCTAGCGATAATAATGCTCATCCTCATTTTAGTTGCAATGGAAATGTGTTTATTGTTCATAATGGTATTATTGAGAATGCTGATGAGTTAAAGAGGATATTAGGAGATCATACTTTTAGAAGTCAAACAGATAGTGAGGTTGTTGCTCACTTAATTGAGGACTTTATGAATCAAGGGGATTTGATGAAAGATGCTTTTATTAAAACTTTAAAATTAATTAAAGGAGCTTATGCAATTGTTGCAATAAGTAAAGATAATCCAGATAAACTATATGCGGCTAAACAGAGTAGTCCACTAGTTATTGGATTGGGTGATGAAGAAATTATCCTTGCTTCTGATGTTTTACCCATCCAAGAAAGGACAAATAAAGTAATTTATATGCAGGATGGAGATTTTGCTGTTTTGGGTCGTGATAAATACCTTATAAAAAATTTAGATGAAACTGATGCTGATAGAGAAGTTGTTGTGTTGAAAGAAAATATTGAAGAAATTTCTAAAGGAGATTTTGAGCATTTTATGTTAAAGGAAATATATGAACAACCTAAAACTATTGCTCAAGCTTTTAAGGGGAGAATAGATAAAGGAAATGCTAAATTTGGGGGTTTAAATATTTCTGAACAAGAATTAAAAGGAATAAATAGAATTATCTTAGTTGGGTGTGGAACTTCATGGCATGCGTGTTTAGTTGGAGGATATTTATTTGAAGAAATTGCTAAAATTCCTGCTCAAGTTGAATATGCTTCTGAATTTAGATATAAAAAACCAGTTCTAAGGAAAGGAGATTTATTAATTGCTTTATCTCAAAGTGGAGAAACTGCAGATTCTATTGCTGCTATACAGGAAGCTAAAGAAAACGGTGTTAAAACTATTGGAGTAGTAAATAATGTTGGTTCAACTATTTCAAGGATGGTAGATGGTGGAGTTTATTTGCATGCAGGACAAGAAATTGGAGTAGCATCCACGAAAACTTTTACATCTCATTTAGTTGTTTTGTATTTGTTAAGTATTTATTTAGGAAAGATAAAAGGAAAGTTAGATTGTGATAAATCTAAAGAAATGTTAAATGAATTAAAAGAAATTCCAGAAATTGTTGATGAACTTTTAGATTCTTCTAGTAAAATTGAAGAGATTGCTTCTAAATACTTTAATGTTTCAAATGCATTGTATTTAGGAAGGCATTATAATTTTCCAGTTGCCCTAGAAGGGGCTTTAAAGCTTAAGGAGATCTCTTATATTCATGCAGAGGGTTATCCTGCTGCAGAGATGAAACACGGCCCTATAGCATTAATTGATGAAAATATGCCTGTTGTGGTTATTGCTCCGGAAGGAAGGTTGTATGAGAAGATTTTGAGTAATATTTCGGAAGTTAAATCTAGGAAGGGAAAGGTTATTGTTGTAACAACAAATGGGTTTGAGAATGGATTTGATGGGTTGATTAAGATTCCTAAGGTTTCGGAGTATTTAATGCCAATCGTTTCGGTTATTCCAGTCCAATTATTATCTTATTATATTGCTAAGATGAGGGGCTGTGATATTGATAAACCTAGAAATTTGGCTAAATCTGTTACGGTTGAATAAATTTATAAATTGCTAGTTGTTCTCTTTCTTATGGGACTTTTTAAGAAAAATATTACTGGAGAGATAGTAGATGCCTTTGCTGGGGTTTATCCTGATGGAAGGCACACTAATTGTTATATAATTAGTACAGAAAATGGCAGAGAGGAATATGCGCATTCTCCTAGTTTAAGATTTGGACTTGGGGATTATGTTGAGTTGAAGGTACGTAAAGTTGGTGGAAGGATTTCTGGAGAGATAAGAACTAATGAAATTGATGAAGAAACTACTATTTTGACTTCTCAGTATGTTGAATATTTAGAAGCTGTTGATGGGAAGCTTTTAGAGGATTTAGTTGAATAATTTTGTTACTTTTTCTTAATGGTCTGTACTTCTTGTGAGTGTAAAATAGTACAGGACTTTGCATGAGTGATTCTATGAAAAACAAATATAGTTTGATTATTCATAATCTTTTTAAAGATGTAAACAAAAGAAATAGGTATGACACATAATTTTGCTTGGAAAAAGGATTGCAAAACTATAGTGTCTACTAGATCTTTCTACAATATTGACATGTAAGAAAGGTCTGAGAAATATAACTATTGGTTCTCGGGTCTTTCAATTAATAGAGTAGAGATTCGAGGATCAAAATGGATAGGAGGTGGGATCATGCAAACCCAAAAACTTGCAGAACAAAACTGTAGTTTGTGCGGGTATGAAGTCACCAGTCCTGCCTGTGCAGACTGCCTCAAAAGACAAGTCTCTAGCTTTATAGGCAATAGAGATGAGTTAGTACAAGACATAGATGAAATAACGGAATTTGTGAAGGTTTTAGATGGAAAACACAATAATTGTATATATTGTGGTGGACCTGTAGAAACCTGTGCATTTTGTTTTAATAAGGAGATGCATAATGTTTTGTCTAAGAACGATAACTTGGAGTCTGAAGAATTTGGCAGGTTATTCCAATGTGATGAAGATTTACAAGGATTCTTTAATCACTATTAGTTAATTTTTTATATTCTTTTTATTTTTTTATTATATGAAAATCTGGGTGATATTCTTTTTGTTATTAGTGCCTAGTGTTTATGCTGTTGATGTTTCTATTCCTGAATTATTCCAGATAGATAGCGATTCTGTTTCTGGCAAGGAAATTTATTATTATGCTGGTGATAAGTTAATTTCTGTTAATGAGAATTATAAATATCAGGATAGAGCAAATTCAGATTTTGAAAGTAGGAGTTTGCCTTTTGGTCAAGCTTTAAACGTTAAAAATAGATTTAGTTTTACTGGGAAAGAATTAGATAAAAATTTATATTATTTTAATGCTAGATATTACGATTCTAGCCTAGGAAAGTTTACTTCTGTTGATCCTATTGAGAATAATCATGCTTATTCCTATGTTGCAAATAATCCAATGAATTTTGTAGACCCTGATGGAATGGACTTAAGAATGATTTTGGAATTTTGGGACACAGATGTTCAGGAAAATATTAGGCTTGCAAATAATCGACTAGCAGAGATTAATGATTTTCTTGGTGCTGATTTATTTTCTATGAATGAAGAAGGATATGTCTTAATTCAAGGATTAGAAGATTATCAAGGTAATGAGGATCAGATGGAAGTTTTAGGAGTGTTCAAACAACTTGTTGAATCTGAAACTGCATTTACTGTTGTTAATCAACAGAAGAGAAGTAGTCTTCTTGGTGCGTGTTTCGTTTCATGTACTAATAGAATTGTTTTAAATAGTGAATCTGGAAGTACTTTTAAGAGGCCTTTAGGAGAAAATTTTGAGATGGTCGAATTTACACCTTTAGTTGGGTTTGTACATGAGGCAACCCATGCTACTGGTGAAGGGGAAACTGGAGCAGTTGAAATGGCAAATAAGGTTAGGTCTGGACCAAAGGGATATTTCTATACTGCAGAATCTGGAGTGATGACTGATTTCGAAGAGGGATATATGCCTCCAGTTATTTCGGAAGAATATTCATATTACCTAACTCCAGAACAATTTGATGTAATTAAAACAATTAGGGGTCAGAATAATCGTCAAGGAATAGCAAGAGAAATTGGGACAGTAGGTTATAGGCCTGATTTATTGATGATTAGTAATTATAATTTTGGTGCTTTATTCTAACATCTCAATTTCGATGTTTACACCTTCAGGTATAGGAACTCTCATAACTAATCTTAAAGCTCTTTCATCTACACCTAAATCAATTAATCTTTTATGAATTCTCATAGAATATCTTTCCCATGAAGCTTTGCCTTCTCCATCTGGGGATTTTCGAGTAGTAATCTTAAGTTGCTTTGTAGGCAATGTTATTGGACCTGCTATTGTGGTTTTTGTCCTTTCAGCAATATCTTTTATAGAATTACAAATCTGATTAAGATTATCTATGTCTGCTGATGCCAATGAGATTCTTGCCTTTTGCATTTTATAATTTGGGAAAAATTTGTGTTTATAAACTTATCGATAATAAAAATAGTTAATTAATTGCCCTATATAAATTGGCTCCCCAGGTGAATCCTGCTCCAAAAGCAACATTAACTACTAGATCTCCTCTTTTTATAATTCCTTTATCAAAAGCCTCTGCTGCTGCAATTGGTACTGATGCAGTAGAGGTATTACCATATCTTTCTAAATTATGATATACTATTCCATTAAATCCTTGTTGTCGTAATCTTTTTTCAGCAGATTCGATTATCCTTAGGTTGGCACCGTGTGGAACTATAACATCTACGTCTTTTAGAGTATAATTTGTTCCTTCTAAGACTTCATTAACAGCTTTTTTCATTACTCTTACTGCATATTGATAAATTGGTTTGCCTTTCATAGTTAAGAAGTTTTGTTCGGCAGGTACTGTTATTAAATTTCCATATAATCCTTGGGTTAATTTTAATCCTTTTTTATGTTTTTGAGATAGGAATCCTAAATCAAATTCTTTTCCATCCCCAAAATCAGGTTCTCCTCCTGCAACGTTTTTTATAATCCCTTCTTCACTATCCCATCTTTCTAATAGGTATGCTCCTGCACCATCTCCAAATAAGAAGCATGTTGTTCTGTCTGAATAATCTGTTACATCTGTTAACCTTTCTCCTCCAATGATTAAAACTCTCTTTAAATTGGGTTCTAATGCCATATTATTATATGCTTGTCTAATCGCATATACTAATCCCGTACATCATCCTTCCGTATCTGAGAGTGCAGCTTGTTTTATTCCCAATTCTTTTGCTACGTGGTTTGCATGCATTGGAACTTCTAATCCTTGATCATGAAAATTAGTTGCAAATATGATCTCATTTATTTCCTCATCTGTGATCATGTTTTGTTCTAAACATTGTTTTGCGGCTATTGCACCCATCTCTTTAATTCCTAAATCTAAAGAAATTCTTCTTTCTCTTATTCCGCTCCGCTCTACCATCCATTCATCTGAAGTATCAATAATTTTTTCGAGAAAAGAGTTTGTAATAATATTTCCTGGAACATATACAGCTGGACTAGATAGTGTGATCCCCATAGAGGAAAGAATTTAATTTTAAGGTTAATAAAACTTGTTAAAGTAAAAAGAAAGAAAAGTAAGGCTTTATGCCTTCTTAACTAAGTCAATGCACATACCTGCTGCTACAGTTTGACCTGCGTCTCTTATAGCGAATCTTGACATTTGAGGTATGTCAGCGTTCTTTTCAAGTACT
>CAYFNS010000012.1:587-905 GCA_964344545.1 Candidatus Woesearchaeota archaeon | reverse complement strand
GGTTGATTTTTTTGATCAATTCAGTTACTCTACATGCCACTTGAGCTGTGTGGATGTGGAAAACAGGTGTGTAACCTACAGTAAGAACACTTGGGTGGTTCAATACTACAATTTGAGCAGTGAACTCTTGTACAAGAGTTGGTACATTATCAGATTTACCTAATACGTCTCCTCTTGCAATGTCTTTCTTACCGATTCCTCTTACGCTGAATCCTACATTGTCACCAGGTTCTGCTTCGTTTACTTGTTCGTGGTGCATTTCTATAGTCTTTACTTCACCAGTTACACCTTTACCATCTCTAGCCGGCACAACAATAA
>CAYFNS010000012.1:0-545 GCA_964344545.1 Candidatus Woesearchaeota archaeon | reverse complement strand
GCTTTGAATAAGTCTAATTGTTCTCTTAGTGTTGGTCCAGAATACCAAGACATATTTTCAGATTTCTTCACAATGTTGTCACCTTGGAATGCACTTCCTGCGATGAAAGGTACTTCTTCAGGGTTGTATCCAACTTGTTTAAGTAAAGCCTCCATATCTGTCTTAACTTTGTTGTATTTTTCTTCGCTGTAATCAGCAGCATCCATTTTGTTTATTAAGATGGACATTTGCTGTACACCAAGAGTTCTTGCAAGGAATAAGTGCTCTCTTGTTTGAGGCATTACACCTTCAGTTGCAGTAACTACTAATGCACCAACATCTGCTTGGGATGCACCAGTAATCATGTTTTTAATGAAATCTGCGTGTCCAGGGGCATCAATTATTGTGTATTCGTATTTGTCTGTTAGGAATTTCTTGTGAGAAAGATCAATTGTAACTCCTCTCTCTTGTTCTTCCTTTAAATTATCCATAACGAAAGCAAACTCGAATCCTTTTTTACCTAATTCTTCTGCTTTTTCCTTTAATTTTCTCATCTGGTTTTCATC
>CAYFNS010000011.1:17904-19008 GCA_964344545.1 Candidatus Woesearchaeota archaeon | reverse complement strand
ATGTATAGAATTGTCTCTAAATTAAATTTCATTTTAATAACAACATAAATTTACAGAAAAAGGTTTTTTACAAAGAGCTCCGATTTCTTCATTTGTTTCCTCCAATTCAGAGATTGTAATTCCAGAAATTTCTCCATAATTTTTAATTTCTGCTCTTAAATCTTCTGGGCAGTTTTTAGAAACAAATACCTCTTTTGCAGTACCTTGTTTTAATGCTTTCAAAGTTCTTTCTGTACCTATTATTAATTTGTTTTCTTTTATTGCTTTTTTAAGATTGTCTAAACTCATTTTTTAGTACCTTTTGTTTTTTCCATTTTTGAAACTAGATTTGGAAGTCCAGTTCCTAATGGGATTGGTTGATTAACTATTACGTTTTCGATAACACTCTTTAAGTTATCTTTTTCTCCTTGTAGGCTTGCAGAGATTAGATGTTTTATTGGTGTTTCGAATGATGCTCTTGCAAGTACGGATTCTTTTTCTCCACTGATACCACCACGGGTTATTCCTCTAACAATTCCTGTTTGAGTCATCATGTCTGCTAAGAACATAACGTGTCTAATGTCAATATCAAGTCCTTGATTTTCAATAACTGCAACTGCTTCATTAATTATAATTTGTCTTGCTGCTTCAATTCCTAGAACAGAAGCAATTTCAAATATGTTATTTGTTGTTACAAGTTTTTGTTCTACTTCTTTCATTTGTAAAACTTTTTTAAGATTAGATCCTGCACATAAAGCTACATATTTTCCATCTCTCTTTGTTGGAAGAACTTGTTTTATTTTTGGGATTCCTCTTAATAAAACAGATTTTGCACTTTCTTTTAGTTTGTATAAATTCCCTAAGTTCACTTCTTCAGTATCAGGAGTTAATGTTGCTCCTTTTTTAGTTTCTTTTACATTTGCATTTTTTAAAGATGTTTTTATTGTTTCAATAATTTCATCTTTCTTAAATCCGAATGCTTTAATTTTATCATCATCTAAATCGACTTCAACAGAGCCATTCATAATATTTAATGAGAATTCTTCAGAAATTTCTTCTAATTTCATCTCTTTTAGGAAAGATGCAACTTTTAAACAAAATCGTGAAAATCCCCTTTTTCATGGG
>CAYFNS010000011.1:14531-17894 GCA_964344545.1 Candidatus Woesearchaeota archaeon | reverse complement strand
AGCCTTGGAAGACCTCTTGTAACTTGAATTTCTGCAACACCTGCTAAGTGGAATACATCTAAAGTCATCTGAGTACCTGCTTCTCCAAAACTTTCTGCAGTTGTAATTCCGATTGCTTCACCTGGAGCAATTAAAGCAGCATCATATTCAATAATCGCCTGATCTAATGCTTTTTTAGTTTCTGCATCTGTTAAACCACTAGCTTTAGCTTCTGCTTTAATTTCTTCGATTACTCTTCCTGGTAATTTATCATTGTATTTTTCAAAGTTTACGCTCATTTTCCTTTAATTTGTTTTATGATCTTTTTAACGTTAATTTTTCCACCGTCACTCTTGGAGATGTCTACGCCGTCTTCACCATATTTAAATTGAACTACGCTTTTTTCTGCATCTCTTACTGTAGAATCATATTCTACTCTTATGTCTTGTAATGCATTTGCTAATCTTCTATAAAGATAACCAGATTTTGGAGTTCTTAATGCTACATCCATTAGAGCATCTCTTCCAGTCATTGCACCGAAGAAATATTCGTGCGGATTTAGACCTTTTTTATAACCCTTCTCGATGAAACCGTGCGCTTCAGGGCTTCTGTCTCCTTTTCTGAACATTGATAAGGCTCTACCTGTATAGTTTCCTTGTACTCTTTTTCCTCTCATAGCTTGCTGACCAACACAAGATGACATCATTGCTACATTCAGTAAGTTACCCTTAGCTCCTGAATTTGCCATAATTATTGTTGGGTTGTCTTCTTCTACAGATTTGGAAACTTGTTTTGAAATATCATTTCTTACTTTGTTTAAAACTTCTGTAATTTTTAATTCTAAAGTTTCTTCTATTGAGTTACCAGGCATTGGTTCAAGTTTTCCAGATTCATATTTTTTGATTAATGCTTGAACTTCTTCTTTTGCTACTTCAGTAAGTTCATGATTCTTTTGATCAACTTTCTCAGGGATATCAGAATCGGAAATTCCAATTGTGAATCCTGTTCTGATTAAAGTTTCAATACCTAGTTTGAATATTTTACCAAGGAATTCAATACCAACTTCTTCATCGTATTTTGCGTATATCTCCCTGATTAGTTGTCCGTTATCTTCTCCAACTAATGCTTTGTCGATAACTCCTTCAGTTAATTTACCATTCTTAATTTTTACATCTTCTCCGCTCTTTGAAACTCCAACAAAATTGAAATCTTCTTGTAATAAGATACTGAAAATTTCTTTTCCAGTAACGTTTTCTTTGAAGTCTCTCATTCTAGCATCGAAAATACCTGCACTGATTAATAATTCAATTGCATCTTCTTTTTTGAATGATAATTCTTTTGTTAGTAAATATAATCCTGAAATTGCATCTTCAATAGAACCAATAATGTTTAATCCGTTCTTTGGGCTGATTATATGGTTTTGTACACTCATTAAAATTTCAGCTTCAGCTCTAGCTTCCTCTGTTTGAGGAATATGTAAATTCATCTCATCACCATCAAAATCTGCACCATAAGGAGTACATACAGCAGGATTTAATCTGAATGACCTTCCAGGTAAAATTCTAATTTTGTGACATAATATGCTCATTCTGTGAAGAGAAGGCTGTCTGTTGAAAATTGCTATATCTTTATCTCTAATATGTCTTTCAACTACATAACCAGGTTGTAATTCTTCTAGAAGAGTTTCTTCAGTTTCTTCAGTGATACTCTTCTTTCTTCCGTCTGGTCTGATAACATAATTTGCACCAGGATAATTGTTTGGACCTTTCTTAATTAATTCTTTTAGCCACTCGATGTTCCATTCAGTTACTTTTTCAGGAATTGTTAATTCCATTGCGATTACTTTTGGAACTCCAACTTCATTGAATTTAATTTTTGGATCTGCACTAATAACTGTTCTTGCAGAGAAGTTTACTCTTTTTCCTGCTAAGTTATGTCTGAATCTTCCTTCTTTACTCTTGATTCTTTCAGTAAGAGTTTTTAGTGGTTGACCAGATCTATGTCTAGCAACAGGTACTTGAGCAATTCCATTATCGAAGAATGTTGTTATGTGGTATTGTAATAAATCCCATAAATCTTCAATAATAATTTCTGGTGCTCCAGCGTTAATATTTTCAAATAATCTTTGATTAATTCTAACTATGTCTGAAAGTTTATGTGTTAGATCATCTTCTGATCTTTCTCCAGTTTGTAAGGTAATACTTGGACGTATTGTTACAGGAGGTACTGCTAAAATATCTAAGATCATCCATTCAGGTCTTGCAAATTTAGAATCTAACCCTAATGCATTTACATCTTCATCATTTATTTTTTCTAATCTAGCTTTTATTTGAATAGGAGTTAGTCTTTTACCATCTTCTAAGATTGTAGATGGTTTTTCAATAGTAACTTTCTTTTGCTTTGCCTCGCAGTGAGGGCATTTTTTGATTAATTTTATGGAATTAGCAAATGCACGAATTAAATTATTTTTAACTTTGTATCTTCTTTCTTGTTCAGCAAGTGCAACATTGTCTAAATGTTTCTTTACTTTTGCTTCTTCAACAAGAACCTTTCCACATTCCCTACATGTAGATCTTAAGAATTTTAGAACAACATCAATATATTTTATATGAATAACAGGTCTAGCTAAATCCATGAATCCAAAGTGGCCAGGGCATTCTTTTAGTCTTCCGTTACATGTTTTACATCTTAGACCTGGGTCGATAACACCCATTCTGATGTCCATCAATCCACCGTCTACAGGATAACCTTCTCTATCATAAAGTTCTGGTGTAACTATCTTGGCCACAGACATTTTCTTTATTGCCTGTGGAGATAACATGCTAAATTGGATTGAGTCCACTTTTTTTGTTATATTTTCTACCATTTTCTAAAATTTCTCTTTTAAGTTTACTTTTGAATCTATGCCTGAAGACCTTATTTCGTCTAATAACAATTTGAAAGCATAACTCATTTCTACTACAGATACTTTTGATTCTGAACCACATCTTGTACAGATTGCTTTGTTTCTGTATCCATCGTAAGTTGCAAACATTCCACAACCTTCACAAACATGTAGAATTGTTTTATCTGAGTCAAATCTTTCTTTAAGTAATAGAGATGCTCCGTGTGCCACTAGGCAATCCTTCTCCATCTCTCCAACTCTTAAACCTCCGCCCATAGCTCTTCCTTCTACTGGTTGTCTGGTTAGTAGTTGGATTCTTCCTGCAGCCCTTGCATGAAGTTTGTTCTTTACCATGTGTTTTAGTTTTAAGTAGAATATACTTCCAGAGTAAATCTTTGCTTCTAATTTTTCTCCAGTTAATGGATTGTAGAATGTTTCTTTACCATCTTCTGAGAATCCTAGATCTAATCGCTGTTTTCTTAATTCTCCTTCAGTAGGAT
>CAYFNS010000011.1:3960-14521 GCA_964344545.1 Candidatus Woesearchaeota archaeon | reverse complement strand
TAGGATTATCAAATGTTGTTGCATCGATGTATTTTCCAGATAAGGCACCAACCTTTCCTGAAACTACTTCTAATAAATGTGATACTGTCATACGAGATGGAATTGAGTGTGGTGAGAAAATTATGTCTGGCACAGTTCCTCTTGTGGAGAAAGGCATATCTACGTGTGGAACTAATAATCCAATTACTCCTTTCTGTCCATGTCTAGATGCAAACTTGTCTCCAATTTCGGGGATTCTGTGTTCTCTTAATCTTGTTTGAATTAATCTATTACCTTCTTCGTTTTCAGTAAGGAAAGTCATATCTATTTTTCCAGCAACTCCTTCTCCTAAAGCAATTGAGGATTCTCTCCTTGTGTTGGCATCAACATTAAATTCTTCTAAGCTACCTAAGAACCTTGGTGGTGAAGTTTTTCCGATTAAAACACTGTCTTCTCCAACGTTTGCTTCTGTGAAAACAATACCATCATCTTCCAGGTTTTTATAATCTTTTTCAGATCTGTATCCTTTAACTTCTTTGTCAGGAACACCAACTTCATCCATTAATCCACCAGAATATCTCATTTCTACTGCTGAGAATGGTTTGAAGTAGGAAGTTCTTCCTAATCCTCTTTCAACACTACCTCTGTTTAATATAACTGCGTCCTGCATGTTATATCCTTGATAGCTCATAACTGCGATTGTTAAATTTTGACCCATTGCATGAGAGTCATAATCAAATACATCATGCATGAATGTTTTTGTAACAGGTCTTTGTGGATAGTGAAGTATGCTTGCGTCAGTATCTAATCTTAATAAGAAATTTTGAGCGTATACTCCAAGTCCTTGTTTTTGTAATTTAGAACCTCTGATTAATTTTGAAGATGAACCAAAGTTTGAGAATGGAACTAATGATGTACAAACACCTAAAATTGTAATTGGTGAAATTTCTAAGTGTGTATGATCTTTTGTTACTTCTTTTTCGTCTAGTGCAACTAAAGCGTTTTCTTCTTCTCTTGCATCTAAATATTCAATTATACCATCTTTTACTAATTCACTCCAATTTAATTCATTGTTTTTTATTTTTTCAATATGTTCTTCAGTAAGTTTTGGAGTGCCGTTCTCGACGATAATTAGAGGTCTTCTACATCTACCCCTTGTTGTTTCAACATGAACTTCATTTAATTCTTCATTATAACCAATATTAAGTTTTTCAGAGATAATTCCTTCTCTTCTTTGGTTTTTTACACCATTTAAGAATTCATTTACATCTGATACAGTTCCTACAAATTTTTCATTCAGGAATACGTCTACCATTTTATTCTACTTTCCTCAATCCGTTTGTTTCAAGTAGCTTTACTACTTTTTCGTTCGATGGTTCTGTGTCTGTTACGCTTGCCAATAGGGATAAGTTCTTTCTTAATCCAATTGGAGTACCTTCTGGAGTTTCTACAGGACAAAGCCTTCCCCAGTGTGTACTGTGAAGTGCTCTAGCGTCGAAGTTTTCTTGTGATGCAGTTAATAATGATGCAACTCTTTGTGAATGTGAAGTTGTATCAATTGCATTTACTCTTGAAATATTTTGAGAAATACCTGCTCTTCCACCTGGCCATGAACCAGTTGCCATTGCACTTTTAATTCTTGAAGATAATAATTGTTCTCTGATTATGATTCTTATTGAAGAAAATTTTCCTCTCTTAACTAATCTTTGGAAGTTGTAAAGCATGTCTTGAACTAAAGATCTCATGTTTACTCTGAATAGATCAGAAAGTAGGTCTCCAGATTGTTTTAATCTTTTATTTACATAGTGATCTTGGTTAATTGATACAATACCATCTGCTGCTGTCATTAAGAATCTCCTTACTAATTTACATAAGTTGTATGCTTTGTAGATTCTATCTTTTGGAGTCATTCCAAGATGAGGTAATAAATATCTATCCAATTGTTGAAGTGTTAATTCATTTCTCATCTCTCTTTGAGCCATTCCAATTTTTTTAGCTAAGTATTCAACAGCATCATCTTGAGATTTTAAGTCAATGCTTTCATATAAGTTAAGTATAATATCGTCGTAAACTTTATCTGGTGAGATAAATTGCATGATTTCTTGATCTTTTGTTAATCCTAATGCTTTGATTACTGCAATGATAGGAACTCTCTTGAATCTTGCAAAGCTAATCTGTAAGCTACCATCTTTCATTTGTTCGAAAGTGTGTGGGATTCTATAGTTAGTGTGTTCTGAATATAGTTTTCCAACGTATTTGCTTACACCAATTGTAGCTTTCTTTACGAATAATTTGTTTGAGGCTAAATCTTCTACAGAAATTAATACTCTTTCATTTCCATTTAGTATGAAGTATCCTCCCCAATCTACAGGGTCTTCCCCATGTTTAACTAAATCTGCCCTCTTTAAGTTCGCTAAGTGACAGTATTTAGATTTTAACATAATTGGAAGTCTACCAATTTCTGTTTTGAAAGATTCTCTTTGAATATCATTAATATGTGCACTTACACTTAATGTGATGGGTGCAGAATAAGTTAGTTTTCTTAATCTTGATTCAATTGGGAATAATTTTCTTTTTGAACCATCAGCTTCGGTAATTTCAGGCATACCAACTTTAATATCATTTAATTTAATTTTGAAGTTTTCAACTTCTTGAGGAATAATTGTTGGGATAATCTCCCCAATGTCATCAGCGATTTTTGGTAGGTCTTTATCTACAAATCTGTTAAAGGATCTTATATTGGACTCTACGAAAGAGTGTTCTTTAAAATAATTTGAAATTAAATCTTTATATCCCTTAACCATTAACTACCACCCTGTAAAATGTTGTTTCAGTGTTTGTATCAGATTTTCTGATAATTTTAATCATGTTTCCATATTCTGGATTTAGATGTTGGATAGCGGCATCAGATGCAAGTATTTTTGGAATTTCATCTTTACTTACATTGAATTCTTCTAGAACTGCTTTTTCTTCCTCTTCTGTTAGTTTCACATGCTCGGGAACTAAAATGTGTTTTCTGATATCGAATTCTTCTGCCATTTTTCTTTTGAATGTGAGTGGACCGGACGGGACTTTCACTAGTCTTTTGGACTGTTTTGAACCCGCGACCCCTTGGTTAAAAGCCAAGTGCTCTACCAAGCTGAGCTACCGGTCCACAACGCCCGGACCGGGATTTGAACCCGGGTCAAGGCCGCGACAGGGCCTTATGCTAACCGAACTACACCATCCGGGCGTAACATAGTTCACTCTAGAAGTTTATCATCGCTGTGAATATTATTGTGTGATAGCCATCTTAGGAGAGAACCTTTGCCTGTATTGAATTTAGGGCAAACCACTTATTTATAAAGGTTTTGTTTTTATCGAGAATTAATTTCTTTTTAAATAGTCTGGGACGGGATGCTTTTTAAACTCAAACTGGAAATTTTCCCCATATAGCATCCTGTGAATTGCTTCTGCTTCCCATTTTGCACCATTTAATGCGTTGTGAGGTTTAGGTTCTGGTGGAATTCCAACAAAATCTGAAATAGGATCTTCACCTAAATTACTTCTTTTATCTTTTAATGGAATTTCTAATCCTGCATCAATATGTCGAACGTATGCAATAGTGTGTTGGTCCAAGGTTCTATGTCCAAAACCAAAATCAATTCCTTCTCTTTGTAGCGATGTGTTTATGAATTCACAATCAAATCTTGCGTTGTGTCCCCAAATTGTCATGTCTCCAGAAAGGTGTGCAAAATCTACTAAATTTTCAAGCATCTCTCTTTGAGTTAATCTTATTGAGCTTGAAGTTATGTCTTCTCTAGTACACCCATTTACTTCTAGGGCCCTATCATTTATTTTTGCACCAGGCCATACTCTTGCTTCATTATAAAAATGATAAATTGTATCTTTTGTATCTTTTGGGATTACTATTCCCCCAATAGAAACTATTGCATTTTTGTATTGGTCTAGACCAGTTGTTTCAACATCTACTACTAGAATATCTCTCATTGTTTTTGGGAATGAGATTTTATTTATATTTCTTATGGTCTAATAAGAATTCTAGGGCATCTCCAGGGAATAATGATTCCATAATTATTGTGGGGATGTGTCTTAGATGACTAACTTTACTATGGAATTTGATTTTATTTTTTCTAAATATCTTTAGAACATTTTTTTCATTTTTGTAAGGAATAATTTGGTCTTTTTTTGATATTACCACGAAATATTCAGGGGTCTTTATATTTTTACTAATAAACGAATCTGGGGAAATTGGTGCCCATTCTTCTTTTAATTTTTTAAGGTCAATCCCATTTTTTTGCATTGTTTTTCTTAAGGGTCTTGTTTTGATTCCTTTCCAAAACGCTTCTGCTAAATTGTCCCCAGGTAAAATCAGTACTATTTTTTTAATCTTAATTTTATCTGCAACTATAACTGCAAAATCTGAGCCTAAACTTTGAGCGTAGATATAGAAATTTCTAGGTTTCTTTTTCTTTAATTTTTCAAGATCTTCTGTTATTTTATATATGAATGAGAAAAAATATTCTCTTGTTAATAATGGGTCTGAATTTAGTATTTTACTTGGATATTCATAATGAATATATCCATGTGATTTTGGGATATCTCTCTTTATTCTGTTGAAAATGTAATTTGGAGCTTCCCATCCGGGGAGTAGGATTATAATATCTTTTTTGTTTAATCTTGCTGTGGATTTTTTGAATTTCATTTTAGTTTTTTTGCTAGTTTTATGTTTTTGAGTTTTTTTAGTTTTTCTTCTAAGATATTAAATCCCTTTTTGTTATATCTTGGAATTAAATGCCAGTGGACATGATTTGCTTCATCCATGTAGATTAAATATACTTTTTTTACTTTTAGAACTTTCAATAATTTATCTCTTGTTTTATCAACTATCTTCATTAAATATCTATAATCTTCTTTTTTTAGTAAGTGTAGGTCTTTTACTTTTTTCTTCCAGACTACTATAGTATGGCCTTTTGTTATTGGATAGTTTGCTAACGTTACATATAATTTTTTATCTTCGTAGAAAATTGCACCGTCTTTTGGAGAAGGAAGATCTTTTTTCATTAAATTGATTTTTAGGATTTTGATTATTTAAATGTTATTAAAAAAATAAAATCCCGTCACCCAAATCCGAATTGAGTCCGTATGTTTCGAACAAATTAATTATCTGATCTTTTAGATAGGAAAAAATAGATTATCATGACTATTAAATAAATCCCCAATAAGATTATTAGCCCTAATAAGCCATCTGTTAATGGGGTTGCACATCTTGGGGGGTCTACCCATGTAGGATCATAGCCACAGGCAGGCATACTCCATCCTCTTAATATAAAGATTATTAATCCAATGATTATTGTTGTTAAAACTTTCCAAATATTTGGCTTAAATAATCTACTAAACATATTTGATTTTAATATTTTGAATTTAAATAATTATCTGAAAAATAAAAAAACCATCCCGTCACCCGGATTTGAACCGGGAACCTTCCGGGTACGGCTAATTGTTCATCATTCAAGGTGAGTACCTAGTCAAACAATATCTACAGCCGAACGCTCTACCGTTGAGCTATGACGGGATATAAGAAGTTAGATTTTGGATTATTTATAAAATTAACTAATTAGAAATGCTTTTAAAATGGGTTTAGTTTCCCTTATCAAGAGGTGGGGAGAAAAAAATGAGTCACGAATATGATAAATTCAGGGTGAGAGTTATTTATACTGAGAGAGATCCAACTGGAATGGTTGGTTGTGATTTTGAAACTGATAGGGAAGAATTTTATGAATTTCCAGGAATGGTTTTTAAAAATCCCTTGATGGCAGGAGATTTTGTTGAGACGCCCGAGGTCTATTTAGGCAAAATAACATCTGTTTCACATTCGGGAGTTCCTAAGGGAAGTGGCCTTTCTTATGATCTTTGTTCCTCTATTGTTAGGACTGTTAGATTTGTTAATGAATCAAAAGGACTTGAGGAGAAGTTTTTAGAAGAGGGGGGGATTGTTTGATAAAATGGCATTTCAATATGATATAACATTGGAAGTAACATACTTTGCGAGATCTTATGAAAGCAATCATAGATATAGGTTTGAGAATGTTCAATTTCCTAACCAAATTGAAGCGGGCGATGAGATAGCATTGCCTAAGGAAATAAGGGAAATCGGATTTGATAATTTGTATGAGGTTTTAGGAATTTCACATCAAAGAGATCAAGTAGATTTGTTAGTCAGAGTTGAAACTGAAACACCTAAACCAATTATGCATGCTAAGTTAGAAGAATTATGTGCTGCGCATGAAGAGTTTGAAGTTGAAAAATAATGTTTTCATCTAAAGTTAAAAGTTTCTTAAAGATAGCATTTGCTGTTTATGCAGTAAATAATTTTTCTTTATTTGTTAGGGATGGATTTAGTAGAACCCCCAAAGGAATTGATAATCCAAATATACAAGAAGTGATGGAAACTAACCAATACAAATATGAATATCAAGGTAGTGATGATGAAGTTCTAATTGATTATTTGAAATTAGCACATGCAATTACTTCTAAAAATATAATGTATTGTAGAGAAAATTGGCATGAAGATAATGATGATTTATTAAATGGTGTTGGTAGTTGTTGTGAAATTAGTAAATTTACTTATTCTAACTTTTTATATTTGATTGATAAATCTAATAGGAGAGATCTTGCATCAAAAGTTAGAATTGCAAATGGAGAGGTTTCTGCTTCTGATGGCGGAGGAGGCCATGTGTGGTTGGAGGTTTTTTCTGAGAATGAGTGGAAAGAATATGAACCTACTTCAATAGATTTATCTAAAGATGTTGAAATTAATCCTGCTGCGATTGATGATTTAATATCTGATGATGAGGTTTTTGATTTAGATTGTTTAGATTATAATAGAACTGCTTCTTGGCAATATAGTTTTGAGACGGGAGATACTAATCTTAGACCTTCTGTTTTGGGCGTGATGAAAAGTAGAGGTTTATCATATCTTCTTTATAATACTGTTAAGAATAATATTTAATTAAAAAAGAAAAAAATTGGGAGTGTTTAAACTCCACATCCTGCAGCTGCAGCGTTTGCACTTCCACTAGTTGTCCATCCAAATCCTGAGGATGGGGAACCAGCTTCAAATTCTGTATTACATGCTTCTGGTGCTTCGTTAAATGCTCCACAGATTGTGCTTAGTAAACTTACAGAATCTCTACCAGATCTTACTGTTTCACCATTAATTACTAGTGTTGGTGATCCGCCTACTTCGTATAGTTCGTTGTCTGCTTTGTGCACGTCAAATAGTGGGAATCTTCCACTTAACCATGAAGATGTGTCTTCTAGGTTTTCATTGATGTTAAATTCTTCGTTTGTTGCTTCAACACAAGTGTTTAACATTCCTTCATCGATTCCAACTTCTGCCCTACAATCTGCAGCTTCTGTCTCTGAACCAGATTCAGATCCTAGGAAACAATACATGTAATCTATGAACTTATCATTTTGTTCTTCTTGGATACAGTATTCGTAAACTTGTTCTCTTACTTCTGGTTCACCATGCATTGCATAGTAAACAAACTTAAGATCGAAGTCTATTGTGTCTCCTAAAGCTTTAACTACAGGTAGCAATCCTTTTTCCATTTGAGTTCCAAATGGACAGTGACTCATAACAAATACTTCTACAGTAGGTTTATCTGATTTAGGTACTTCTACTGGAGTTTGTTCTTGAGTTGGAGATTCTTGAGGTGTTCCTTCAACTTCTCCTAATGGAATTGCTTGTAAAAACATTAATTCACCGTCTTTTGTTACATAGACAGGTGTTGCTTGTCCTTGAACGTTTACAGTTGCTTTTACTAATCCTTTTTCACTTGATACGTCTTCTAGTGTTGCTGTAGCTTGGCCTTGTAATAATTGTGTGTTGATAAATTCAACAGCGTCTTCTGCTACTGCATTACCAGAAACTGGGCTTAAAGAAGGTCCAGATCCGAAAGCGAATGTAAGTATTAGAAGTAAACCAAGAACAAAACTAGTCACTTTCCATCTGTTTGTTCTTTTCTTTTTCATAACAGTTGGTGTGTGTTCTTCTTTTTTTTCTATATGCTCATCCAAAATAAATCCCTCCGTTTATTAATATAAGTAGTTTTGTTAATTCACAGTTCTTATTTAAAGTTTATTGATTTTTAATCATTATTTAATGTTTAAAGCCTTCATAATTTTGTTAAGCTTTTCATTAATTATATCAATATCTCTTTCAGAAGGTTGCGTGATATTAACTTTGTCTTTTTTAGCGAAACAGTCATCACAATAAATTGGCTTAGATGATGTTGGCTTAAAGGGAACTTCACATTTTTTCCCACAGGCAGAACAAGTAACTCTAGTCATTTCTACTTCTCTTCTACTAGATCCTCTTCTATTAGAATCTCGTCTCGGGCCTCGCCTATCTCTAGAATACTCTTCAAAAGTTCTATTCTCTCTTTTCCTAGAGTTTCTCCTAGCGCCACCTCTTTGTTCTTTTCCCTTAGACTTTTCAAATCTTGCCATCGAGTTAGTTGAGGGCACTAGTATATAAGACTATGTAATTAGGTTATTCTAGAATTCCTGGAAAAGCCCTATCAAATTTGAGGGATTCTCTCCTTTCTTCTTCTTGGAATTTTGTTGCTATATCTATAGCTTCCTTTCTTATTGTTGAATGTTCTTTATAAGGGCAAGTAGTTATATCTCCTTCATTACAGGGAGCACCTTTTTTCTCTAAACCACCTAGCTTTAACGTCCAATCTAATGCATCTTCTCCTTCAATTTGATGCTCTTCTCCAGATTCTGGGTTAAAATTACAATAGAATTCTTTGAATTCTCTTCCTGGCCGATTTAATAAAAAAGCAGGAGTGTAGTATTTACATATGTTCATAAATTTGGAATTTGAAAATTATTTATAAGTTTTTGCTATTTTTCTTAACATTACTATTGAAATTATTATTAATGGTATCGAAATTATTTGTCCATATGTCAAATTGAAATAAGTTGGCATATCTTTTAGAAATTCAACTAAAAACCTTAGAGTCGAATATAATAGAATAAATGTCCAGAAGATTATTCCTTTTTTTAAAGATTTTAACATATATAACTTATATGTAACTCCGAAAATTATTAGGTTCTTTAATGATTCATATATTTGTGAAGGATGTCTCTTTCCAGGAATGTTATCAAAGTAAACTCCCCATGGTAAGTTTGTGGGTTTTCCATAAAATTCTTGGTTTATGAAGTTTCCAATTCTTCCCAACATTAATCCAAATGCTAAAGGGATTACTGTGATGTCTGCAAGATCATAGAAGGATATATTTCTTTTTTTACAGAAATAAATTGTTACTAGCACTGCCCCTAAGATCCCTCCGTGTATTGCCATTCCGCCGTGCCAAACTGCAAATACCCCTAATAAGCTTGAGTATTGTTCGTAATTAAAAATAACTGCCCACAATCTTGCTCCAATTATTGAACCAGGAATTAAATAAACAAAATAGTCTACTATTGTGTTTTTTGAGATGTTCCTTTGTTTTGCTAAATATATTGATAAATATAATCCTATAATAAATCCTAGAGCCATTATTATACCATACCACCTTATGGCTAAATTCCCAATTTGGAATGCTACTGGATCTATCATTTATTGTTAGTTGTTCATTTTGTTTTATATTATTTACTGTATGAAAGTTTATAATTTCCATTATACTCTCTATTTTATGAAAAATATATATTTTGGCCATCCAATTGATGTGTATAATACAACAGTTGAAGAATTATTAGTTAAAGCAATACAAAGGGGATTCCCTGATGCGCATGTAGAAAATCCAAATCAAGCTTGTCATGAAGAAGGTTAGCAAAGATTTAAGGCTGAAAAAGGTAATGGGATGTTATATTTCTTTGAAGAAGTTTTACCTATGATGGATGAGGGAGTGTTTTTGCCTTTTGATGATGGGATGTTTGGGGCTGGTGTTTACAAGGAAGCTAAGTTTTTAGAGGATGCAGGTAAGAGAATTTGGGAAATTGATGTAGAAGGTGGTTTATCAGAGTTAGTTTTGGATGAATCTAGAAAATTATCTGTAGAAGAAACTCGTGAAAGGGTTTATCCTGAGAAGAGTTGCTGTAAAAAAGATTAAACCTACAGAAATCTTTTTAAATTCCTTTAATTTTTTCCTTTCTTATGATTTGTGTAATTGCAATGGTTGTGTTTGGAATTTTGGCAATTTTTTCTGCTAGTTATAGGCCAATTGCAAAGGAAGCATTTGATTGTGTTTTTAGGAGAATTACATTAAGAGCATGTGAATCTGGATTAGATGTTAGATTGAAAACCAAGATTGTTGGGAAATTGATGAATAAGCATCAAGGTTTAGCAAGAGGAGTGCATAAACATTTTGAGTTTATTTCATGGATATTTGTAATGTTATTTTTTGTATCATTATTTTATTCAGGAGTAGCGGTGTATAATATTGTTGTTTATGATAATTGTAATGGTTATACGGAAGGGGAAATTCCAGAATATTGTATTTTAACTGGAGAAGGTGGAGAGACTCCTGGGGAAGAAGTTGTAGGTTGTGAAGATCCTCAATGTGAA
>CAYFNS010000011.1:2190-3809 GCA_964344545.1 Candidatus Woesearchaeota archaeon | reverse complement strand
TTTCCTAGGGAAGCTGTTAGGGATGGAACATTAGTTACCGATAGTGGTGAATATGTAACTGTTAAACCAAGGGGATTTTGGAATGAACCATTGTATATTGTTGAACAATAATTTTTATTAATCGTTTTTTATTCCCAAATTTGATAAAATGAGGAAGTCTTGGGATCATATATGGATGAGGTTGGCAGTTGACATTGCTGGAAGATCTACTTGTAAAGTTCCAGATAGAAAGATAGGGTGTGTTATTGTTTCTGGGGATAATACAAAAGTTTTTTCTTTAGGTTATAATGGTGGCGCAAAGGGAGACAATAACCATTGCGAATATGGGGGGAGTGATGCTTATAAATTTGCTAAAAATAGATGTACTTGTGCTCATGCTGAGATGAATGCCATAGCAAAATTAGATACTTCCACTAAAGATTATAAGAAAATGAAATTAAAAAAACTTGGTGTGAAAGTTAGAAAATATAAGAGATAATTTTGCAAAAAGTTTATTAATCAATTATAGTTTGTTTTTAGGATGAATGTAGAAAAGATTCGAAAAGATTTTCCTGTGGTTGAAAAAGTAGTGTATTTGGATTCTGCTTGTATGACTTTGAAGCCTAGGCAAGTTATTGATAAGATAAATGAATATTATACTGAATATCCTGCTTGTGCTGGAAGAAGCAGCCATAAATTGGGGAAAAAAGTTGAGCAAGAGGTTGAAGGAACTAGAAACATTCTAAAAAAGTTTATTGGTGCTAAGAGTTCCAAAGAGATTATATTTACAAAAAATGCTACGGAGAGTATAAACTTATTAGCGAATTCATTTGAGTTTAATAAAGTGCTTTTAACAGATAGAGAGCATAATTCTAATTTAATACCTTGGCAGAAATCTAAAAAATATGGGATTCTTAAATCTAATTTAGATTTTTCTTTTAGCTTAGAAAGATTTTCTGAAGTTGTTAAAAATTATGATTTAGTCAGTTTTGTTGCATCATCTAATATTGAGGGATATACTTTGCCAATAAAAGAGATTATAAAAATAGCTCATGATGCTGGAGCAAAAGTTCATTTGGATGCTGCTCAATTAGTGCCTCACCAAGAAATTAATGTTAAAAAATTAGATGTTGATTTTATGAGTTTTTCAGGGCATAAGATGTTAGGCCCAACAAGTACTGGGGTATTTTATGCAAAGGAAAAGTTGTTGGAAGAAATGAAGCAGTTTATTATTGGTGGTGAAACAGTGATCAATAGTACTTACAAAGATTATGTTATGGAGAAATTACCCAATAAATTTGAAGCAGGTCTGCAAAACTATGCAGGAATAGTTGGGCTGGGTGAAGCTGCTAATTATTTGAGTAAAATTGGTTTGGATAATGTTAAGGAACATGAAATAAAATTAGTTAAAGCAGTTGATGTTGAAGGTTTGAAGTTAGTTGGGTATAAAGGTCCTCGAGGGGTTTTGAACTTTAATGTTCCAGGTGTTAATTTCCATGATGTTGCGGGAATTTTAGATTCTTCTAAGAATATTATGATTAGAAGTGGACAACATTGTGTTCATTCTTGGTTTAATGCCCAAAATATTGAAGGTTCTGCCCGTGCAAGTTTTTATTTGTATAATACTTTGGAAGAAGTTA
>CAYFNS010000011.1:1105-2180 GCA_964344545.1 Candidatus Woesearchaeota archaeon | reverse complement strand
CTAGGATAATTCCAGTAATTAAATAAATTATATTTATTGTTAAGAATTTTGTTTGGAAATAATTTAGTGGATAAGTTTGTATTAATTTACTTGAAGCAGGGAGTAGCCAAGTGTCTGAACGGAATAAGATTAAATGGATATTATGGTGGAATTGTTTATAGAATAAAGAGGCTATAAATAATAATATTGAAATTCCTATTAGATAAATTCCTACATGTTTATGATTAATTGATTGCTTTAGTATTAGTAATGTTATGATTAAAATTACATTAGTTAGAATAAAGAAATTCATTAAATCTTTAACTTCTTGCATATGTTGTTTTTCTCTACTTGTATATTCGTTTGAGAGTTCTTCATTATTGTAATAGAAATTTCTAAGATCTTCATTTTTGTATATTTCAATTAAGAAAGTTAAATTTAGAATTGCTAGGAAAATTATAATTGCGAATAATATTGTTGATAATCTCTTTTTCATAATTAGTTTATTATTAATGTATATTTAAAATTGCTGAATTTTGGAAATATTTTTAAATCTTTTCTCGTTTTCTTTTCTAGTATGGCTGATAAAAATTTACTAACAGTATTGAATTTTGGAGATGCAGAGCATTACTTAGTGAGGGACTTTTGTGAATCTTTACCTGCAGATGTTCAGAAAGTTTTAGATTCTCCAGGATATGTTGGATAAATGGGGTACTATTGATGAAATGGTTAGTTTATTTGAGCAATTATCAGGGGCCAAACCTACAAGATTATTACAAGAGGGATTAGAAGGCTCTGATTTTATTAGAAAGAATATGACAAGAATAAGATTATTGGGAAGAGGAAGAAAAGTTGTACCCACATATGTTTCCGTAGGTCTTGAAACTCCCGACGGAAAATATTTACTTGCTACGACTGGTGCTCAAGGTCCTTATAAGGGTGTCTTTACTGGTTAAGTTTCTTAGAAATCTATTTAAATGAGTTTTGTTAATTTTGAGTTATGGTTAAAGTTTCTGTTAGTAAATCAAAATGTATTGGTTGTGGTGCATGTGTAGATACTTGTAGCAATTTCAAGATGGTTGGCAATAAAGCTGAG
>CAYFNS010000011.1:0-1095 GCA_964344545.1 Candidatus Woesearchaeota archaeon | reverse complement strand
AAAGAAGTAGGGTGTAATGAAAAGGCTGCAAAGAATTGTCCAACTGGTGCTATAACTGTTAAAAAATGATTGAGTGGTATTATTTATCTATAATATCTGCAATTTTATCAGCTTTTGCTGCAGTTTTGCAAAAGAAAGTTTTGTTTAAGGAGAGAGTAATTACTTTTGTTTCTGTTTTAGCTTTGTTTAATTTGATTATTGCAATTCCGTTTTTCTTTTTTATTGAAAGTGGAAGTTTATCTTTGTTAAATATTGGAGTGTTGTTTATTAAAACATTAATTGGCGGTGCTGCGTTTATTTGTGTGATGTTGGGGATTAAGAATTTGGAGCTTAGTCATGCTTTACCTATGTTAGTTTTAACACCTGGATTAGTTGCATTATTTGCATTCTTTATTTTGGGAGAATCAATTAGTGCTTTAGGATTAGTAGGGATGTTTTTGTTGCTGGGAGGAACTTATATGTTGCAGCTTGGTGAACATACAAAACCTTCTGAACCTTTTAAAATTTTTATTAAATCTAAAGGCCATCAATACATTGTTTGGGCTTTAGTGCTATTTACTATTGGGGCAATTTTAGATAAAGCTTTATTGAAGAATTTTGGATTGCCAGTTAATGCGTTTATGGGATTTCAACATTTGTTTTATGCTATAATATTCTTTGGTATTCTTTTGTTTGTAAAAGGTGTTGGAGAGTTAAAAGGAACTTTCAAGAATAATTGGAAATGGATTTTATTAATTGCTTTGTTTACTATTGGATATAGATTTACTCATATAAGTGCTATAAAAAGTAGTTCTTCTGTTGCTTTAGCTTTAGCAATGAAAAGGACTGCAGTTTTCTTTGCAACTGTAATTGGTGGAAAAATATTTATGGAGCATGATTTGAAGAAGAGGGTGTTAGCTGCTTTCATAATGGTTATTGGTGCAATTATGGTTATTATGTTTTAGAATTTTTTCTTCTTAAATCTCAAACCTTTGGCTTTTGCGTATAATCCTTTACGATCTTCAGGGATATTTTTCTTTTCAGATTTTTTCAAATAGTTCATGACTTTCTTACGTTTAGCAGGAATTTTAATTTTCTTAGTTGTGTGGGATCCTC
>CAYFNS010000010.1:18733-19204 GCA_964344545.1 Candidatus Woesearchaeota archaeon | reverse complement strand
GAAGTTGTACAACTGGTGATGCAACAGTCACAAGTGTATGTGACTCCGACCCTTTAGGTTGTAATGCTGAGTGTGAAGTTAATACAGATTGTGCACCTACTGATTGTGATTCAATGGATGGTTGTGTTGGAAATGATTATTATGATTATGATAATGTAGATAATGATTGTTTAGGAGATTGTAGTTGTGAGGCCAATTCTTGTGGTGCTCCAACTATTACTACAAATTCTCCATTATGTGTAGCATGTACTGTTAATGAAAATTGTAGTATGTTAAATGATGATTTCTGCTTTGGAACTGAAGTTAGACAAACTGTAGGAATATGTAATGCTTCATTTGAGTGTGAAGCTCAAACGACTACTATAGAAGATTGTGCAGATCAAACAAATGATTATTGTTCAGGAGACGACGTTATGACTGATGTTTATTCATGTGTTGTGGCTACTGCTTCTTGTGGCTTAGACCAAACTA
>CAYFNS010000010.1:16433-18723 GCA_964344545.1 Candidatus Woesearchaeota archaeon | reverse complement strand
GTTGTACCGAAGATAGCTGTGATGAAGCAAATGATGTTGTAGTGAATAATCCGAATGATGCATTATGTGATGATGGAAATGCGAGTACAACAGATGTTTGTGATACTGTAAGTGATTGTATAAATACTCCAATAACAAATGCAATGAATCAAACTATTGTTTTAACTGAAGGTTGGAATTTAGTCAATGTATGGATAAATTCAAATGCAACTAGTGAAGAGTTAGGTGCACCATTTGTAATGTATTATGATAGTGAGTGGGTTGTAGATTGGGGTTCAATAACTGGAGATGAGTTTAATATAACACCATTAAGAGGTTATTTAGTATATTCTCCAATTAATACTAGTGTAGAATTATCGGGTGTAGCATTGCCTGGTGGATCTAGGTATGAATTTACAGATTCAGTGTGGAACTTGTTTGGAACTCAATATGCAAGTACATTTAATGTATTATACTCTGATTATGTAGGATCTCACTTTGGAATCTATCAAATAAATGAAATTGCAGGTGGTTTAGATACTGCAGAAATTCAAGGTACTGATACTTTAAATCCTGCCAATGTATATTGGATTAACTTAGCAGGACCGGAGCTAGCACCTCCTTCCTTTGGATTCTTCAATATATTATTGGAGCAATTGAGAGAGTTATTTATGCCTAGGGGATAGCTTTAAATATTGTTAATCCCAAAATTTACCCATGAGGCATTGGGTAACTTTCCTTTGGGTTTTTTTAATTGTACTTTTATTTGCGGTAGCATATATTATTGCTTCTAACCCTTATTTACAAGCAAAAAGAGACAATTCTTTTATGGGGGACGAAGATTCTGAAATTTTGATTATTGAATTTGGAGATTATAGGGATCCAGTTGTTATACAAATTGAAGATAGTATGAGGAAATTAAGGGAAGAATATTCTGTTAAATTTATCTATAAACATTATCCGCAAACAAATGAGTCTCGGTTAGCTGCTATGGCTGCTGAATGTGTAGGTAATCAAGGATATTTCGAAGAGATGCATAATTTACTTTTCGCAACACATCAAGCTTTTAATTCAACAAGTATTTATGCTTGGGCAGATAGTATTAGTGGTGTTAATGTTGAACAGATGAGATGGTGTATGAGTGTAAATTTATTTGATGCAGACATAGAGAAGGATAAAAAAATTGGAGATAAATTAGGTGTTGAAACGCTGCCTTTAGTATTTATTAATGGGGCTAGATTTGAAGGTATGAATAGTTATGAAACTTATTCTAGTTTTATTGAACAAGAATTAAATCAAAACGCTTAAAAACAGTATTTTTTATGAATTTTCTAACATGGCATGTAAGAGATGTACTGAAAAACCTGTAATTAAACTTCCTAATAATAATAAATCCCTTTGTAAAAGTTGTTTTATTAAGTATTTTGAGAGAAAAGTTCGAAAGACTGTTAGAGAGTATTCTTTATTTAAGAAGGGGGAAACAGTGGCTGTAGGGGTTTCTGGGGGAAAAGATTCTTTGACTACTCTTCATATCTTAAATGGAATTATAAAACAACAAAGAACTACTAAATTAGTTGGAATTGCAATTGATGAAGGGATCCATGGATATAGAGATCTGTCATTAGTTACTGCTCAAGAATATTGTGATAAAAATGGAATAAAATTGCATATTTATAGTTTTGAGGATGCTTTTGGATATAAATTAGATGATGCTTTGAAGAAGTTAGATGTTAATTCATGCAGTATTTGTGGGGTTTTTAGAAGATTTTTATTAAACAAAGCTGCTCGTGAGTTAAAAGTCGATAAAATTGCTACAGGACACAATTTAGATGATGAAGCACAGTCAATTGTTATGAACATGTTTAAGAATAGTGTGGAAACTTCTGCTCGTTTAGGGCCAATCACAGGCGTAAAAGAGTATAAAGATTTCATACCTAGGATTAAGCCTTTGTACTTCCTAACAGAGAAAGAAACAATGACATATGCCTTTTTGAAGGGATTAACAGATAATTTTAATGAATGTCCATATGCTCGGGATTCTTTTAGAACTGAAATTAGAAATATGGTTAATAATTTTGATAAAAAGTACCCTTCTACTAAATATTCTATAGTAAATTCTTTCTTAGAGATACTTCCAAGCTTAAAGAAAAGATATAAAAACACTGAAATCAAGAAATGTATATATTGCAGTGAGCCTGCTTCTAATGAAGTTTGTCAAGCGTGTGAGTATGTAAAAAAGTTAAAAGATGAAAATTAGTGTCTTTGTTGATAGGATTGGGAAGACTAAAACATTAAATGTGAAGACTTTAGA
>CAYFNS010000010.1:16072-16423 GCA_964344545.1 Candidatus Woesearchaeota archaeon | reverse complement strand
TGTTTTTAAAAAGTTAGAGATAAATAGTGACGAGTATATTATTGTTAGAAATGATGAATTGATTACTGAAGATGCGGAATTGAGTGAAAGAGATGCTATAAAGTTGCTTTCCGTTATCTCTGGAGGCTAATAATGAAAAAAATATTAATATTAATTTTATTAGTAGCATTTATTTCTGGTTGTTGTATTACTGGAAATTGTGTAGAAGATGTTTCTGAAACTGAAAAATTTGCTAAGTTTTTAACCTCAGAAGGAATTTCAATGGCAGGGTTAGAAACTTGCCCACATTGTTTAGAACAAAAAGATAAATTCGGAGATGCATTTGAGTTTATTGATTATCATGACTGTGCA
>CAYFNS010000010.1:15203-15894 GCA_964344545.1 Candidatus Woesearchaeota archaeon | reverse complement strand
TCTTTAGTTAGGGCGGGTGTTGGTAAGATAAAATTAATTGATTTTGATGTTGTTAGACTTGATAATTTACAAAGACAACAATTATTTAATGAAAAAGATATTGGTAAAGCTAAAGTAAAAGCTGCCAAAACTCATTTGATGAAAATTAATTCTGAAGTTGAAGTTAAAGAAATAAAAGATGCTATTGATGAACTAAATTTAGAGAGTTTAAAATCTGATTTAGTTTTGGATTGTTGTGATAATTTTGAAACTAGTTATGTTATTAGTGATTATTGTAAGAAGAAAAAAATTCCATTAGTTTTTGGATCTGCGATTAGATTACAAGGATATGTATATAATCAAATTTCTGGAAATACTGTTAGAAAAATTTTTAGAAGTGTTCCTTCTTTTGAGAGATGCAGAGATGTTGGGGTTATGAATACTATTACTTCTGTAATTGGAAGTATTCAAGCTAATGAAGCAATTAAAGTGTTAAGTGGTGAGCAATATGAGAGGAAATTAATGAGGTTTGATCTTAAAAACAATGAATTGTTGAAGATTAAAGTTTAGTTAATTTTATATAATTATAAATCAGTTTTTTGCTATGTCTTGGCTCAAGGATGCAGTTTTATACCATATATTTATTGATCGTTTTAATGGAAACTTTAGGGGAGATCCACTTAAACCAAAATTTATTGATGGGAATCTGAAA
>CAYFNS010000010.1:12167-15193 GCA_964344545.1 Candidatus Woesearchaeota archaeon | reverse complement strand
TATGGATTTCTCCTTTTTATGAAACTACTGCTTATCATGGATATCATATTACTGATTATTATAAAGTTGATAAAAGATTCGGAACTTTGAAAGATTTGAAAAATTTAATTGCAAATGTTCATAAGAAAAAAATGAAAATTGTTGTTGATTTTGTACCAAATCATTGTTCTAATAAACATCCTTTTTTTGTTAGGGCTAAAAAGAATAAACATGGTAAATATCGAAAATGGTTTTATTTTAATTCTAAAAACAATTATCTTTCTTTTTTAGATGTTAAAGATTTGCCTAAATTTAATTTAGATTATGATGAAGCTAGGCATTACATTATTGATGCTGCTAGATATTGGTTGAGTTTGGGTATTGATGGATATAGGATTGATCATGCTATTGGCCCTTCTCATGACTTTTGGAAGGAATTTTCATCTGTTATCAAGAAAGAATATCCTAATTCTGTTTTATTTGGAGAAGTGAGTGAAGATCACTTTAAATTTAAATATTTGAAAAGTGTTAATACTCGTAATAAATATTTGAAATGGTTTTTTTCTCGTAGAAATGATTCTTTTATGGGGGAGTATGTTAGTGAATTTGATGGTGTAGTTGATTTTGAATTTAATAGATTAATAAAGGAATATGTACATGATAAGATTTCTTTGAAAGAATTGAAAGAGAAATTGAAAAAACATTATTCTAAGTATCCTAATTCTTTTAGTTTGGTTAGTTTTTTAGGAAATCATGATATGAATCGATTTATGTTTGAATGTAATCAAAATTTAGTGAAATTTAAAGAAGCTGTCAAAATTCAATTTTCTCAGAAACAGCCTAAAGTAATTTATTATGGGGATGAAATTGGGATGACTCAACCTAGGGAAATAAAAGGTTCTCATGGAGATTTACTTGCTAGACAACCAATGGATTTTAAGAAAAAAATTATACTGGGTTTAAAGTAGGTCCTAATGGTACGTAATTCTTTTTTGTGCATTCATAGAGATTATTTGTTTGTTTGCAATATTGGCATTCTGTTAATTGACTATTGCATTCACCATTTTCTTCCCATACTGTTAAGTTGAATGGTAATGTTTCACATAATACTCTTGCAGTTTTTTCTAATCTTGACTCTTCTGACATATTTTTTGGAATTTTGATTGGTTTAAAAATACTCCCTTTTTTGGCGAAAATATTAAAAAGGAATAGTGTTTTTTTATATAATGGAAGTTCCTAAAAAGAAGGTTGTAAAGCTTTTAAGAATTTCATATTTACTTTGGATGATAGTTGGACTTTTTGGTTTGATGTATGTTCCTTCTAAACTTATTGTTATGGGGGATGCTGCTGCGACTGCCAGTAATATTCTTGCAAATGAGTTATTGTTTAGATGGGGGATTGTCGCGAGTTTAGCTACTCAGTTGTTATTTATCATTGCTGCTTTGCTTTTGTATAAACTATTTGTAGAGGTAAATAAAGATCAATCTACTCTTATGGCAATACTTGCACTTGTAAGTGTGCCTATCGCAATGGTTAGTACTCTGTTTAAGATTGGCGTATTACACTTATTGGATGATCCTTCCCAGATGATGTTTTTCCTTAACATGAATTTGCAAGGAATAATTGTTGCTTCAATATTTTGGGGATTATGGCTGTTCCCATTAGGATATTTAATCTATAAATCTGGATATTTCCCTAAATTTGTAGGCATTGCAGTAATTATTGGTGGATTCGGCTATTTAATCGATTCTTTTGTTAAATTAGTTTGTCCTTTGTTAAATATTAGTGCTTTTGTTGATATTCTAACGCTTGGGGAGATGGTGTTTGTCCTATGGATTATAATCCGGGGTGCTAAATTACGTGAATAATTTTAAAAAAATATTTGGATCTGATTACATTAAGGTAAAACTCGCAGCATTATGGTTATTTGTAATGCTTAACTACATCTATGCAGATATTTTGACTTTGATGGATTCTACTGTGTTAAACGATATTTTATCTGGTGCTCTAGGGATCACTCCTAGTTTTTTATTTATGGGTGCAATTTTAATGGAGATTCCAATTGCAATGGTTTTTCTTTCATTAATGTTAAAAAGGGAAGTAAATAGAGTATTGAATATTATTGCTGGTGTGATTAAAACTCTTGCAGTTTTGGGATCTATGTTTGTTGGTTCTATTGCCATGTATTATTTATTCTTTGGAGTTATAGAAATAATTACAACTATTGTGATTGTAATAATTGCTTTTAGGTGGAAACAATGAGGGAAGGGAGAAAGACATCTATCCTTGTAGGAATTTTGATTTTAGTTGCTTACCTTATGTTGTTGAGTTTACTAGTTTCTCCCATTATTGGTTTATTTACAGAAATAATAAGTGGAGCAGCAGTGATTTCTATTGCAATCTTAATGTATCCTTTTTTTAAAAAATATAAACTAAAATTTTCTTATATCTCATTAAAAGTAGTTGAAGGGGTATTGATGTTTGCTGCAGGAATTTTTGTTTTATTACAGAATATTAATATGTATGATAATTTGTATGCAATACACGTTTATGCTTTTGCCATAAGTGCGTTTATTTTTTATGTTTTGTTGCATAAAACTAAACTTATTCCAAGATATATTTCAATTTGGGGGATGATTGCATCTGTGTTAGTTTTATTAGCTAATATATACACTCAATTAGGTTTTGAATTATCAATGATTGGTACAATTGTGGGTTATGCTCCAATTATTCTTAATGAAGTATTTTTGGCAGTTTATTTAATGATAAAAGGTTTTAAGTTAAAATAACTAAAAATATTTACTTTTGTTTGCGTTTCTATTATGTTTATAACTGGAATAATTTCGGGGGCCTTTATTGCAAATAATGTTACTTTCTTGGGATTAGTTGAGAGAATATCAATTTACACTTTTCAGTTATGGTCTGTTTTAATAGCTTATTTTTTGATAAGGAATAATGAAAAAATCTGAGCCTGGCCGGATTCGAACCGGCGACCTACACGGTGTAAACGTGTTGCGCTACCAGACTACGCCACGGGCTCCTGTGTG
>CAYFNS010000010.1:9445-12117 GCA_964344545.1 Candidatus Woesearchaeota archaeon | reverse complement strand
TTATATTTCCTCTACCTTTTTTTATTTTTTCTATTTTATTTTTATGTATTAATTCGGTTACTATTAAACTTAATTTTGCTTCAGACATCATTAATGCTTTTCTTATATCTTTTTGAGTCATTCTTCCGCCATGATGTTTAACTAAGTGTAAAACTTTTTCTGCTTCATCAATGTCTAAAGAAGTTTCCTTTTGTTTAGGTCTTTGTTTTTTAAACCAGATTGCAAAAGCTAGAATTATAAAAATTATTCCCCCTATAATAATATAATTATTTGAGTTTGGTTCTAAATCAAGATTATCCAAATCTAAATCATCTAAATCATCATATCCTAATTCGGGGAACAATATAATATCAATCCTATAATTTCCCTCATCTTGTATTTCAATTTCTTCTGATGAAGTTGCAATTATTTCTCCACTTATAGAATATTCAGCAGATAAAGTATAATCCCCAGGATTTAATTCAAATTGATAAGAGCCATCTATTGCAATTATACTTTGGGCAGGTACTGAATCTATCGTTACTTTTGCTCCATTAACTTGCTCTAAATCCCAACTATATACATTTCCTTGTAATGTTGCGGCATCTACAGAATTAATAAAAGCAATAATTAGCAGTAACAATAATAACTTTTTCATAGTGTTATTTTGATTATTTATTTTAAAAAGATTTCTAATTAAAGCTTTCTAAAGCTTTCTAAAGCATCGAATTAAAGTATCTATATAAACAAAGCAAATCATTAATGTTTTAGAATTTCATGGAGGAAATACAAAAATGAAACAAATAATGGCTATATTCATGCTTGCAATCTTCATGTTTAGTGCATTGCCAGTTTCCGCAATGGGAGAAAAGACTGGTTGGAGCATTAGAGATGTGGATAGGGAAGCAGTAGAAAAATATAATCAAATAAAAGAGAGATATAGCACAGCAGCTAAGGAATGGAATGGCATGAGTCACGATTTTAAAGATGTAAGGGGCCAAATTAAGAAATTTAGAAACTTAAATTCTGAAGATCAAGAACAAGTTTTGGAGAGAACAAGAGCATTTCTTACTAAAACTGTAGAAAGAATGGAATTACACCTTGAAATTATGGAAAGTTGGACTGAGAGAATACATATATCTGAAGAAAGAAGAGCTTTGATTTTAGCAGGTATTGAAGATAAAGAAGATCAACTTGAAGAATATAAAACTCAAATTGAATCTACCCAAACTCTTGAAGAAATGAGATCTTTAGCTAAGGAGATAAAAGAATCATGGAGAGAATTTTTACCTAGATCTAAACATATTAGTGGAGAGTTATTGACTGCTAAGATTGGTGGAATAATTGAAGATTCTGAAGATTTAGCTGTTTCTCTACAAGAAAGATTAGATACTCTTGATCAAGATGCTGAAGAAGTTGTTAAAATGCAGGAACTTTTAGATGAGTTCAATACAAATTTAGACCTTGCAAAAGAACAATATGACTTAGCACAAGGCTTGTACTCTGAAATAGATGATGTTTCTGATGCGAATGACTTATTTAAAGAAACAAAAGAATTTGTTTTTGCAGCAAGAGATTATCTAAGAGAAGCTCATAAATCTTTAAGAGAATTAGTTAAAGAGTATAGAGACTTTACAGGTGAAGTTCCAGAAAATGACTCTGAAGATGATGAAGAGGATGATGATAACTCCAATGGTGGAGATAAATATCCAGAATTAGAAGAAGATGGAACAGAAGAGTAAAATTTTATTTGGACTTCTTGTTTTTTCTCTTTTAATTGGAGGATGCTCATCAATGGTTGTAGAAGACAATACAGAAAGTTTGAAATCTACTTCTGATGATGAGTTAAACACTGATATTGGAGATTTTGAACAACTAGAACAAGAATTAAACGAATTAGACAATCTGGATCTTAATGATTTAGATTTCTAACTTTTTCTTTATTTTTTATCCGAAACCTTTATAAGAGTATAAAGTGCGTTAAATCAATATGGAACCACAACAACCAATGCCTACGCAACCTCCTGCATTGACTCCAGAACAAATCAAAGAAATGGAGAAAGAGCAGAAGAAAATTAAAGACAATTTAGATGGATTACAAAAGAAATTCTTCAAAGAACATAAGAAACAAATTTTAGGATTATCATTATTGCCGCCTAAAAAAGATGATAAAACAAAGATAGGTGTATTGGTTGTGTTGGATGATTCTAAGGCAAAAGTTGTTCCTGATTATAAAATGAAGGATAAGGTTTCTGCGGAATTAATTAATATTGCGAAGAATCATGATGCAAAGATTGCATTGGAAATTATGTTGGTTTCTGAGATTAAAGAGTCTATGTTTGATGCTAAATATGAAATTTCACAATTAATTGCAATGTCTGCTATATTATATGATCCTTTTGACTTTTTAGCTGCATTAAAAATTTCTGAAGTACATAAGGCTATGACCATAAAGAAATTCGAGAAATATATTGTTAGTTATGTTGGTGCAGGAACTCTTTTCAGAGGGGAAAAATCAAACGATATTGATGTTTATGTTATTGTAGATGATACAGATGTAAAAAGAATGTCTCGTGTTGAGTTGAGAGATAAATTAAGAAATTTAATAGTTGGTATGGGATTTGAAGCTGAAGCAATTACTGGTGTTAAAAAGCAATTCCATGTACAAGTTTATATTTTGACTGATTTCTGGG
>CAYFNS010000010.1:8704-9435 GCA_964344545.1 Candidatus Woesearchaeota archaeon | reverse complement strand
CCAGTTATATTTACTTTACTGAGGGATGGTGTTCCATTTTATGATAGAGGAGTATTCATGCCTTGGAGATTATTGTTAAAGATGGGTAGAATTAAGCCTTCTCCAGAAGCAATTGATATGTTTATGGACACAGGACATAGATTATTAGATGCTGCTAAAAAGAAAATGTTAATGATTGCAGGTCAAGATCTTTATTATGCTGTATTGAACCCTGCACAAGCAGCGTTGATGCTGTATGGATTAAATCCTCCAACACCAAAGGAAACTACTCGTTTATTAGAAGATGTTTTTGTTAAGAAGGAAAAGATTTTAGAGCAAAAATATGTTAATGCTTTAGAAAGAATTAGAGTTTTCTTCAAAAATATTGAGCATGGTAAAGTTAAAGATGTTACCGGTGCTGAAGTTGATAAGCTAATCAAAGATAGTGAAGATTTCTTAAATAGAATTGATAAACTATTCAATCAAATTACCAATAGAAGAGAAAAAGAAGGTTTTGATGAGTTGTATAAAGTGGTCGTGAAGACTGTAGAAGAAGCAAATTTAGAGGGAGAAGTAAAAGCTGCAAGTATTGAATTAGGATTTAAGAAATATTGTGCTAAAGAAGGATTGCCCGCTAAATTGGTTGCTGATTTCAAAGCATTCATGAAAGCGTATAAAGATTTCAAGGCCAAAAAACTATCTAAGGCTGAATCTGATGTTGTAAAGAGAGAAGTAAGAACTTTCTTGAGAAT
>CAYFNS010000010.1:8192-8694 GCA_964344545.1 Candidatus Woesearchaeota archaeon | reverse complement strand
GGGTGGAAAGGGCCAAAGTCAAATTTAAACATGGAAAAGATAAAACTGGCGAGATTTTATTGTTGAAAGATGTTGCGTTTATCACTAAGAATTTAGGTGCAAAGAAAAAAGATATAATAAAAGTTGAAATTGATAAAAAAGGTAAGTTAAAAAATCCAGTAAAAACGGATGCCTTAGAAATGGATAAAGTGTTAGTAACAACTGAAATTCCAAAGGTTTTATCTGTTAAAGAGGGAATATTTGAAGATCTAAAGGAAATTATTGGTGGAGATATTGAGATAGTTTTCTAAGGGAAAGTTTTATAAACCAAGATTTTTTGCAAAATAAACATGGAAGGCGTTATTATTAGTTATAGGGGAAGTCATAAAACTCAAAACACCAATCAGATGATTGTTAAGGTGGATGGTGTTGAAACTAGAGAGAAAGCTTCTGATTTATTGAAAAAAGAATTAACTTGGAAAACTCCTTCTGGAAAAGAGATTAAAGGCACTGTTTTGGCTGA
>CAYFNS010000010.1:0-8182 GCA_964344545.1 Candidatus Woesearchaeota archaeon | reverse complement strand
AGTTAAAATTGAGTAAAAATGGCACAATTAAGAAAAGGAAATGCATATAGAAAAGTTGTAAGAGCTTATACAAGAAAATCTAAATATAAGAAAAAAGGTTTCATTAAAGGAAATATTTCTTCTAAAATCGTTAGATTCCATATGGGAGACAGTAAAAAAGAATTCTCCAAAAAAGTTAAGTTAGTTGCTAGTGAAGCTTTCCAAATAAGACACAATGCTTTAGAATCTTGTAGAATTTTAGTTAATAGGCAATTACAAAATAAATTTGGGAACAAGGGTTACCACTTCTATATTAATGTTTATCCTCATCATATTTTAAGAAACAATAAAATGTTGTCGGGTGCAGGGGCTGACCGTATGCAGACTGGAATGAAACAATCTTTCGGTAAAGTAGAAGGTATCGCTGCACAAGTTAAAAAAGGAACAACTATTTTTACAGCAGAAGTTGATGAAAATGGTGTTGAGTTCGCAAAAGAGATGTTGATGAAAACTAAACCAAGAATCTCTGGTCGAACAACATTAGAAGTTATCTAGTATTCTATCAAAAAGCTTATAAAACTCGAAGAGATTATTATTCTTAAAGAGGTGTTATTTAATGACTAATATAGCTTGGTTCAAGGATATTTCTAAGGAAGATGGTGCCTTAGTTGGCGGAAAAGGTGCCAATTTAGGGGAGATGTTTAATGCTAAGTTCCCAATCCCAAATGGTTTTGTGGTTACTTCGGATGCTTATAAATTATTTTTAGAAAAGACTGGTGTACAATCGATGATTAATGAGGTTTTAAGAGATTTAAATATTGAAGATAATGATAAATTACAAGAGGCCTCTAAAAGAATACAAGATTTAATTTTGGCCCAAGAGATGCCTGTTGAAATTTCTAATGATATTAAGAAAGCATATGAAGGAATGAATATTAGTAGCGATTTAGCAAATATTCCAAAGGGAACAATTGATTTTATTCAAACAGGAAGAGATAATCCTTTTGTAGCAGTTAGAAGTAGTGCTACTGCAGAAGATTTACCTAATTTTTCATTTGCAGGACAACAAGCAACATATTTGAATGTTAGAAAAACGGATCATGTAACCCAAGCTGTGCATCAGTGTTGGGCTTCATTGTATACTGCTCGTGCAATTTATTATAGAGAGAAAAATAATTTTGAACATAATAAGGTGTTTATCGCTGTTGTTGTTCAAAAAATGGTTGATTCTGAAAAAGCAGGAGTTATGTTTAGTATTAATCCAGCTACGAACAATAAAGACGAAATTGTTATTGAAGCAGGATTTGGATTTGGTGATGCTGTAGTTTCAGGGGCTATTTCTCCAGATAATTATTTAGTGGATAAAGATACTCTTGAAATAAAAAATAAAACAATTAATAATAAGGAATTTATGTTTTATAGAGATCCAAATACTGGAAGAACAAATAAGAGGATGTTATCTTTGGAAAAGGCCAAAGCTCAAGTTTTGACTGAAGATGAAGTTAAAGGAATTGCAAAGTTAGCTAAAAAGTCAGAAGAACATTATGGAGTTCCTCAGGATATGGAATTTGCAATTGAGAATAATCAATTGTTTATGGTGCAAACAAGAGCAATTACTACTCAAGATAAAGTTTCACAAGCTGTTGAAAGTTCTGCAAAAGTTGAAGCAGATGATGGTGAGGAAATTTTAAGTGGAATTCCGGCATCCCCTGGTGTGGGCAGGGGAAATGTTAAGATTGTTAATAATGCTAGCGAGTTGAGTAAGATTCAAGAAGGAGATGTTTTAGTTGCTAAAATGACTAATCCTGACTATGTTGCTGCAATGGAGAAAGCAAGTGCCATTGTAACTGATGAAGGAGGAGCCACCTGTCATGCGGCAATTGTTTCTAGAGAGATGGGAATTCCTTCTGTAGTTGGAACTCAGGAAGCAACTACTAAATTGAAAGAAGATCAAGAAATTACAGTTGATGGCACTAATGGAAAAGTTTATTCTGGTGATAAGTCTATTGCAAATGAAGAAAGTGCTGATGGAGAGGCTATTGCTACTGAAGAGCCAATTGTTTGTAATGAAAAAACAGTTACTAAAATTAAGGTAATTGTAGACATGCCTGATTATGTTGATAAAGCTGCTGCAACTGGTGCAGATGGTGTTGGGCTATTAAGAGCAGAATTTATGACATTAGAAGGCAAAGTACATCCTGCTTATTTAGTAAAGCAAGGGAGAAGACAAGAATTAATTGATAATTTAGCTCCAAAAATAAAGAAGATTGCTGAATCGTTTAAAGATAAACCAATTTGGTATAGAACTTTAGATATGAGGAGTGATGAATATTCTAACCTTGAGGGTGGACATGAAGAAAAGAAAGAAGACAATCCAATGATGGGGTGGCATGGTATTAGGAGAGATTTAGATGAGCCAGAACTATTGAGAGCTCAACTAGAAGCAATAAAAAAAGTAAGAGAAGAAGGATATGATAATGTTGGAATTATGATTCCTTTAGTAACTCATGTTGAGCAAATTAGATTAACAAAAGCAATGTTACAAGAAATGGGAATGAATGATGTTGCATTTGGAATTATGGTTGAAACCCCTGCATCAGTACAATTAATTGAAGATTTCTGCAAGGAAGGAATTAACTTTGCATCTATAGGATCTAATGATTTAACGCAATTTACATTAGCTGTGGATCGTAATAATGCTCAAGTTCAGAAAATATATGACGCTAAACATCCTGCAGTTATGAAGGAATTAAAGCACGTTATAAGGACTTGTAAGAGATATAAGGTAAAATCAAGCTTATGTGGTCAAGCAGGTTCTGATCCTGAAATGGCTAGAGAATTAGTTGATTTTGGTATTGATTCTATTGCCGTAAATATAGATGCAGTTGGAAAAGTTAGACAAGCTGTTGCAGAACAAGAAAAAAGATTATTATTAGATGCTGCTAGACAATGAGAGAAAGACATAACTGTCCGGAATGTGGAAGAGAATTACATGAGGGAGAGCACCATTTTGAGGATGGGCCTTATTTTGTGAAATATTGCAAAAATTGCGGTTTTAGGGCCGAAAAACCCGAATAATTGAGTTTATAAGTAGTGAACGAAAGCGAAAGCTTTATAAATAAATATTGCCATTGATAAATAACAAAAATAAGGGGTTAATACTAAAAATGACAAACACAATACCAACATTTGATCCAAAAGACTATGTTTCTGCTATTCAGAATCATATGCAGTGGATGCAATTGGGTGAAGGTTTGAAAAAAAGTCCTTTTGATCCACAATTAAGACAAGTTATTGGAGCTACTTCACACTATGCAAATCCTAGTGTGTTTATAGGAGAATCTCCTGATGTTGTTCAAGCATATGCTGATGGAAATATTGCAGATTACTTAGAAAAAGTTAGAGAAACTACTGTAAATCATTCAAAAAGAATTTTGACTGATATTGTAGATGGTTTTGATAATGCTGGACAATCCGTAGACTTAATCTTAGGAACAGGATTAATGCCATATAAAGGCGATGATAAATATGCAAGTATTACTGATGCACATGAATCAGTTGTTGTTGCAGATAATATAATTCAAAGTAAAAATATTGGTGCAGCTGCAGTAGATATAGTTAAAGAATATGACTTAGGTCAAGGTGTAGCAGGGGCTGTGCAGTATCACGCAGGCGCAAATCCAGAAGGATTGTTAAGAATTTATGCAAACACAGTATTTGATGCTAAAGTACAAAAATTCGCTCAAGAATTTGCAAGAAAGAAAGATGGAGAGCTAAAGAAATCACAATTAGCAAACTATGCTAACTATGTATTCAAGAATGCTCAAGATCAAGCAATGCCGGCGATGGGAATAGCAGCATTAGCACAAAAAGCATATAAATAAAATTTTATTCCTTTTTTTCTGTTTTAATTATTTTTTCTCTATGAATTAATCGTGCTGTGATATCCCTCATAGTTTTTTCAAAATCTAGTGCTCTAGACATATATTCATCAATGTCTTTACCAGAAAGATGTTTAACATTGCCATGAACTATATCGTGAGCAAGAACATACATTTCTTGATACCATTTAACGTATTTTTTATCTAGAACTTTATTTGCAACAAAAATTCTTTCCAACATATCTCCAACATGTTCTGGGGAAGGTGGAACTTGATTTCTTGCCATTAAAGCTGCATGTGCAGCATCTACCATTGCCCAATACAAATGCTCTATAGAATTGATAATATCAAATTTAGCTCTTGAAAGGTGTAATGGTGCTCTTCTAAGTGTTGTGAATATTGCTTCTGGAGTTGGTCTTAGTCTTCCTTTAGCTAATAATACTTTTAATGGGTCAAAGAATCCACCAAAATCAATTAGTGTTTGACCGTATCTAAGTATATTTATTGCTGCAGGCTCTCCTTCTTTAACATCTTCCCAGAATGTACTTAAAGTTACACTATTAATATGGATTCTTGAGGCATACTTTTGCTTTTCTAGGATTTTCCTTAATTCTTCTCTGTACCATGCAATTAGTTGTTCATCCCATTGGATTGAACAATCATCAACAATAATTAGAATATCAATATCGCTGCCTGGTTTCATTGTTTGTTTTGCAGCACTACCGAATAATACTATGGATTTAATTGCTTCTTGGAATTTTGTATAAGCTTTAATCGCAAAATCATGCGCTATATCATATTCTGATTTTGGATTTTTTGGAGCATTTTTGCTCTTTAATTCAGGTAATGATTTTTTCTTTGTTGCTTTTCTTTTAGTAACCTTCTTTTTAGAAGTAGATTTTTTCTTCACCGCTTTCTTTTTAGCCATATTAATTAGCTCTTTTATTTATTTAAAAATTATTCGGTTTTTGTTATAATAAATCAGTTATTTCTGTGAAATCTCCAATGGAGATTATTTTTCCTTCACTTTCTTCAATTCTTCTTTCAATTTCTTCAGCATCTTTTTGATCTTGATATTGACATGCTACTACTTGAAATCCTTGATCTGCAGCACCTAATATTTCTGATTGAGTGTGTGCAATGTATAGAACTTCTCTATAATTTGGACTTGCCCCTAGTGCATTATATGCAAAATTAAAAGTTAATGGATGGGGTTTTCTAGCTCCAACATCTTTAGACGAAACTTGTGCTTTAATTAATTTAGATAATTCGGACCCCATTAGCATGGAGTATTCTATCCCCAATAAGGGACCATTTGTTAAAATGACAAAAGGAACTTCTTTTGATTTTATATCTTCCAATGTTTCTATTATTTTTGGAGATATTTGATTTCTTGAAGGGTATAGTTGTCTTGCAATTCTCTTTGCTTCAACCACCGAAATGTGTTTATTTAATTCTTGACTTGAGAACAAGATAAAAGCCTCCCAGAGTTTGTGAGTGGTTTGTGCTAAATCATTATAAGGTTTAAATTTTGCTTGTGCTTCTTCTATAGAAATTTCATCTCCAATTAATTCAGAGATTATTTCCCTCTTTAGCTTTCTTTGAGATTCTGTGCTAAACAGGATGTCTCCTGCATCAGAAATTATTCCTTTATATTTCATTGAAATGTTCCCTAAATCTTTTCGCAGTGATATCCATTGCAGTAGGTCTTTTAGGATTCCTAGGGCCCCCAAGTTTTATTGTAGCATAAATAAAATTTGGACCTTCTTCCCTTGTTGAATCTAAAAATGCTCTTTCTAATCCTTCTTGAGAATCTACTAAGAATACATTTTTGTAATTTTGTATTGCTGCTACTAATGGGATATTTGCTTGAGGAGATAAAGACCTTTCTTCAGAACAAGAGGCATATGCTGCATTGTCAATTACTAGATGTGTTAAATTTTCTGTGCCTCGGTTTCCATTTGTAACTAATGCTCCAAAGTTAGTTAATAAACTGGAATCTCCATCTATAGCTAATGTTTGTATATCTGGTCTGGATGTTGCAAATCCTGATGCAATTACTGAAGTTTGACCAAACCCTCCACAATTATAGAATTGATTAGGAGAATCAAAATTTTCAAATATATATCTACTCATAATCCCCGTGGTGGAAATTACTGCCATACTTTCGTTAGTTAAAGGAAGTAATGCCTCTAATGCTTCATCTCTATCCATTATTCTTCCACCAGTATAATCTACTATTTTTGATAGTGCATTTAATGAAGCGGATGCTGGATCTTCTGGTTGTAATGGTTGTTGTGGTCTTAAACTATCCACTGAAAGAGGATTTTCTGTTTTTCCTAAGTTTGCCCAACCTCTCCTTACTAGCAGAACTGCAGGATCTCCTGTTTTATCCATAAAATCAAAACAATCATCAATTGTTCTAGAAATATCTTTTGCATCATTTAAATCATGATATTTTATGCCTAATGCATCTAGTGTGGGGATTGTTATGCTTCCTGTTAATAGATGTTGAGTTGCATCTTCTCCTGGGCATCCACGATATGTAACAATCATTAGTGAAGGTGCTTTGCTAGCCATCATTAATCCCCCTATATCATTTACTGCTTTTAACATTCCAGAGTTTTGCATGTATATTGCAGGTGTTTTTCCTGCTAGCCACGCTCCTGTTGCGATGCCTATTGCTTCAGGTTCATTTAATCCTGGGAGGTGATTAACCTCTGGATCATGTTCAAAATTATATATAAGGTGTCTTAAAATTCCACATGGCAATCCTGTTGCAAAATCTACTCCGTGTTTTTTTAATTCTCTATGAACTTCATCAGATTTTTCATGTCCAGTTAATGTCAATAAGTTAAATTCTGATGCCATCTAAATCTTCTCCCTTATATTGTGTAAACCATAATCCTCTATAATTTTCCCATACATTAGGTTTTAAATCAAAAGGTGTGGCCAGTTTTTCCATAATCCTTCTTGCATTTAAATAGAAAGGCATTGACTTTGCATCTTCTACTCTTAAACTTGCTTGTCCAGCCACATACTCTTGCATTGTATTTATTACGGGCATTTTTGTTAAATGAGGCATAAATTTTGCCATTTCAGATTCAAAAATATCTAGATCGTCTAGTCCCATTATATATAATAAGGTAGTTTTGATTCCTGCATCTTTTGCATCCCTTAATATTCTTCTTGCTTCATCTAATGGAATTCTTTTTTTAGGCTGCAGTAGTTGATCTCTTCTTGTAAAACATTCTACTGTTTGAGAAATTCCTGTTAAACCATGCGATGCTAAAGATTCTAATGCTTCTTTTGATCTTACTTGAGATCCTACATACTTTAGTTCTCCCTCAAATCCATATTCTCCTCTTAAAATATCGTGAAGCATGTTTAAATGTTCAACAGTCATTTCTTCTGTTGGGAAACATCCAGTAACAACTCCAACTTCGACTAAATGGGAAAGGTCGTATAAATCATTTTCAATAAGTATTTTTTCAAGTTTAGTTCTAACTTTTTGAGGGGTTGAAAGATCTTTCTCTGCTTGATCTTCTGGATCTAGATTATAAGTTCCGCAAAATTCACATCCAGAACAGAAACTCCTAGAGTTTGAATTTATTGTTAATTCCGTTCCTCCTATTTTGGTGAACCTTCTCCAATAGGTGTTGTCACAAGTATCATTTTCAGTATTTCCCACTTCTCCCACAGATTCTCCATCGAAAAACATTTTATCACCTTCTATTTTCCATCTTGAATCAGGAGTGTTTGTTAATGCAAAATAGAAATCTCCTTTTGTTTGATTAGGACTCATTCTAAATCTCATTCTGTCTGTTTTTATTAGTGGGTCGTGAGCCCCTTCCATATTTAGTCCTAAAAGAAGTATATCTGGTAAAGGGATGTTAAATCTATCGCTGAGTGATTTTGCTTCTTCCATTGATTTTAGTATTTGGTTATTTGCCATTTTACGGTTTTAAAAAATCTGTAACATCTACATCATTTTCAGGGTTGTTTACTTTAACATTAAGTCTAATTACTTTTTTTGGTTTTATTAATTTTGGATCTTCTGGTTGTTCCGCATAAACTATTAATCTATTAAATGCAAACAAATCCTTTGGAGATCGGTATAACATTTCACTTTTTCCTCTTACTTTTTCAAAGCAAGTTCTCCAATCTTCTGTTATGTCTACAACATTTTGAGTTGGATCATAAATTCTTGTGAAATCAAATCCTTCTTCTTGCATTGCTTCTGACAATTTATTTGCTAATCCCATTTCATACATCATAAAATGCCCTACATCTAATGTATGGGATATTTTAGTTGATCTTAA
>CAYFNS010000009.1:13424-20265 GCA_964344545.1 Candidatus Woesearchaeota archaeon | reverse complement strand
TCTTCTTTTAGTGATGTTGTTATTAATTTCTCCAGTTTTTGCTAAAGAGATTGATATCCCCGAATTGTTTGAAATTGAGGGAAAAGTTTCAATTAATCAAGATGGAAAAGAAGTTTATTATTATGCTGGTTCTAAACTAATTGCTGTTAATGATCAATATCAATATCAAGATAGATTAGGGAGCGATTTTGGAAGCAGAAGTTTACCATTTGGCCAAGTGTTAGATATTGATAATAGATTTTCATTTACTGGGAAGGAACATGATGAAGATCTTTATTATTTTGGAGCAAGATATTATGATCCTAGTTTAGGTAAGTTTACTTCTGTAGATCCAGTTAAAGAAAATCATCCTTATGCTTATGTTGAAAATAATCCTATGAATTTTGTTGATCCTGATGGGATGGATAACTATATTTTTTATGATGATGAATGGGAAGAGCAGGCACAAGATGCTAAAAGTGCATTTGAACATCATTATGGGGAAGAGTTTAATCTTATGAATGTCCATAATTTGGAAGAACTGAAATCGAGTTGGGCTTCCATGGATTTATCTGATAAAGATGATATGGTTGTTTTATTTTTCCATGGAGATATGGGTAAAAGAATGTGGTTCTTAGATTCTCATGAGGGATTGGCAGTTACACAGGAAGTTGCGGATTATCGTGCTAAAGAAACTGGTGCAGATTATGAATTAATTTCTGAATATTTTGAAGAGATGGAAATGCCAGAGAATTTATGTTTATTTACTTGTGAAGCTGCAAGAGGGTTGAGGGATCCTAATAACCCTCATCAATGGGATCCTACGGGGAATGTTGTAGCTGAATTTCTTGATTCAGGAGTAAGAAATGTATATGCTGGGTTTTATTGGATGTCTTTTTCTGAGAAAGAGGACGTACTATTTGCGAGACAACAAGGTGGAATGGCTAAACTATTTAAGACACCTTATGAGTGGAGAGTTTTTACTTATACTGACCCTCGATATGATTATGAGACTGAGACATTAAGTTTTACAGTAGCTCATGAAAAAACTGATTTATTAGAAAATATATATGGGAATTATATACAGTGGAAAAAGGACAATAAATAGAAAAAATTTATATAACTGTAATTTAATTTTTTAGTTATGAAAAAGGTGGTGATAAGTTTAGGTGGTTCTGTTATTATCCCGGATAAAGTTGATTATAATTATTTGAAAAAGTTTGCTAAGTTTGTGAAGAAATTTTCTAAGAAAAATAAGGTGGTTGTTTTGACTGGCGGAGGAAGTACTGCTAGAAAATATATTGATGGAATGCGGCATGTTAATTCTGATCCTTTTTTGCTGAGTGTTGTAGGAATTGCAAGTACAAGGTTAAATGCTAGACTAGTATCAGGAATTTTCGGAATAGAGGAACCAATTCCTGAAACTTTAGATGAAGTTAAGAAAATGCTTAGAAAAAAGAATTTAGTTGTTTGTGGTGCCTTAGGAATGCAGAAAAATATGACTTCGGACGGAAACTCTGCTCAAGTTGCAGAGATGATTAAAGGGGAGTTTATCAATATGACTAATATTAATGGTTTGTATAGTGCTAATCCTAAAACAAATAAGAGTGCTAAATTTATTCCAGAGATAAGCTTTGGTGATTTTTTAAGGAAGGCTAGTAAAATTAAATACAAGGCGGGGCAGCATTTTGTTTTAGATCAGACAGCTGCAAAGATAATTGCGAAGTCTAGAATAAAAACATATATTGTTGGAAATGATCTAAAGAATTTGAAGAAATTATTGAATGGAAAAGAGTTCAAAGGAACTATAATTCATTAAATTTTAATATAAGTTATTCTTCTCCGTTTTATGTTGTATACTAAGTCGATTCATGCTCCAATTGAAGAAAAAGATGGTGTGAGAATTTCTGTGATGAGTAGACATACATTAGAGGATGGAGTTACTCCAGATCCTAAGATTGATGAAGATTCTTATGACGAGTGGAATCAAGATTTAGCACCATCGGATTATTTAGTAGGCGCTTATTATAGAAAAGAGTTGAATTGGGATCATTATCAAGATTTGTATTTGAGATCTTTGCGTATTACAAATAAAATGGAATCTGTTGCTTTGTTGGCTGAAAGGGCTATGAGAGAAGATATTACTCTATTGTGTGTTGAAGATGAACCAGGGCAATGTCACAGAAGATTGTTGGCGGAAGAATGTCAAAGTTATATTCCTGAGCTGAAAGTTGAACATAGATAGTTAGTTTTATATAATTTAGATTAATTTGATTTTGTTATGTTAATTGTAACAACAGAAAATGTCCCTGGAAAAGAGTATGAAATTTTGGGATTGGTTAAAGGAAGTACTGTAAGGGCTAGACATATGTTTGCAGATCTTGGAGCTTCATTAAAGAGTTTAGTTGGTGGAGAGATTGGAGGCTATACTAAAGCAGTAAATAAGGCTCGAGCACAATGTATGGAAAGAATGGTTGCGGATGCAGAGAGGATGGGTGCTGATGCAATTGTTGCTATGAGGTATGAAACTTCGAGTGTTATGGAGACCGCCTCAGAATTAGTTGCTTATGGTACTGCAGTTAGATATATATCTAAAGAATAAATTTTTAAACTTCTTTTTTCTTTTTTAATTTATGAAAGTAATTTGTGTTAGTGGGAATCCAGGAACTGGGAAAACTACTTTGTCTAAAAAATTAAGCAAAGCATTAGATTATGAATATTTAGATGTTAATAAAGTAATCAAAGAACATAATTTATCTGAAGGATATGATGAAGAAAATAAATGTAAAATTATTGATACTAAAAAATTAAATAAAGTTTTGATTAAAATTATTGGTTCAAGTGAAAGCTTAATTATTGATTCTCATTTAAGTCATTATTTACCAAAAAAATATGTAGATTTATGTATTGTTACAACTTGTGATATTTCTATATTAAGGGATAGACTGAAAAAAAGAGGATATGATGCTAAGAAAGTTAGAGACAATGTAGATTCTGAAATATTTGATAGTATTGTTATTGAGGCAAAGGAAGCAAAACACAATTTATTGGTTGTTAATACAACTGAGGGATATAAATTAAAAGACATAGTTAATTTTATTAAAGGTTAGAATCGATAACCCACGTTTGGATTACTATAACAATTATTGCAATTATGCTTATTATCCCTTTTATTGCTAGGAAAGCAGGAGTTTCAATTCTTATTCCAGGGAAACTTAAGAATCCTGCAAGGATTGCAACTATTCCAATAATTAGTGTTGTTAGGTGAGCAAAATTATTCCCATTTATCCCATTTTTTAATGTCTTTATTTTACTTCTGTTTGTTTCAAATAAAAATCCAATTCCAATAATAAACATCCATAATGCTTCTATGTGGAAACTTATATCTAAATCAAATAAAGTGTGAGTGACTATTCCTAAAAAACCAAGAATACTAACAATGGATAAGATTGTTATAAATTTAGAAGTCACCTTCGTTTTTGCCATATTTATTTTTTAATTAGAATCTTTTTAAATTTTTTGGAGATAGTTAATTTTATTAATAAATATCTTTAGTTAAAATATAATGAAAAGAGGGATAATATTTTTGTTGATTTTATTAATATTGCCTAGTGTTTATTCTAGAGAGATTGATATCCCAGAATTGTTTGAAATTGAGGGAAAAGTTTCAATTAATCAAGATGGAAAAGAAGTGTATTATTATGCTGGTTCTAAGCTAATTGCAGTAAATGGTCAATATCAATATCAAGATAGATTGGGTTCAGATTTTGGAAGTAGAAGTTTACCATTTGGCCAAGTGTTAGATATTGATAATAGATTTTCATTTACTGGGAAGGAACATGATGAAGATCTTTATTATTTTGGAGCAAGATATTATGATCCTAGTTTAGGTAAGTTTACTTCTGTAGATCCAGTTAAAGAAAATCATCCTTATGCTTATGTTGAAAATAATCCTATGAATTTTGTTGATCCTGATGGGATGGATGATAATGAGTTAAGACAAGAATATGAAATTGATATGGAAAATGTTCATGATTTTTCTGAAAGGTATATGCCTGGAAGACTTACGGAGGAAAATAGAGAAAGATTAGGAGAACTCATAATTAAATCATTTGAAGAAGGAATGAAAGATGCTCAGAAAAAAATTGTGTCTGAGTTAACACAAGAAGAATTAGATGAACTTGGATTTTCTGAAGATCTTCCAAATCTAGTACTTCATTTTAATACAGTTAGAGGAGAAGGGAATTTTGCTCATGTGGGAATTTGGAAAGATGAAGAAGATGAATCAACCTATCACATCAGAGTTTCTGCTGAGCTGATTCCTGCTATGTTCATAAAGGAAGATATAATTCGTCACGAAGGGGATTTATCCATTAAAAAAAGTGACGCTAGGATAGTAAAAAAAGTAACCACTCTGGCAGTTGGCGTTATTTATGGGCAAGAACCTTCACTATCTTTTTGGGAGAGACAAAGATTTGGGTGGCAAATCGGCCATTCTAAACATAGATCTGGACAAAGTGCATGGTATGCTGATTTAGTGACTTTGTTTAATCGTATGCACCCAAATAAAAATTAAAGGAACTTTTATATAATTATTATTTTACGATTATTCTATGAAGCAACTTGTATTTGTGCAGGATAAAGGAATTGAGAAAAAGTTAGGAATAGAAACTGAATTAATTAGTGTTATAGATGTTCCTTTAAAAGATTTGAGGACAAAAATTCAAAACTCAAAAGGATTAGTTATTGTTCAAGGTGGAGATGAAAAAGTTAATCGTGCAGCTTTGGAAGACAAAAGAACAGATATTTTACTGAATCCTGAAAAAAATTATAGAAAAGATTTAATGTTTTCAAGAAGGTCTGGATTAAACCAAGTATTGTGTAAATTAGCTGCTAAAAATAAAGTTGCAATTGGATTTGATTTTTCTTATTTATTGAATTCTTCTGGGAAAGAAAAGGCAAGAATTTTGGGAAGAATGAGACAAAATGTTAAATTCTGCAAAAAGTATAAGGTAAAAATGGTTTTCTCTAGTTTTGCTAGAAGTAAATATGAGTTGAGAAGTAATGACTTTTTGAAGACTTTTGAGAGAATTTTGGGAAAAGTTTAAATACAACCTTGGGTATATATAGTTGGTTTTTACGTAAAAATGGATGATGTTAAAGTTAATTTTATGAGGCCTATGCAGGTTTTAAAGATTCGGGATACTTACAAAGCACCTTATCACAAGAATAAATACCTGACAATAAAGAAACCAGATTGTAAAACTTTGGCTATTTTTAAGAAATTTATGCATCAATTTACTGGGAATTGGTCTTCAGGACCTTATGATATTCAATTTGTTTTAAAAGAAGGCACAGGATTTATGAGCCAACCAATATATTACACTCTTTGTAGGGTTGATATAAGGGACGGAAAAGTTGTAAAGGTATGGAAATCTTCTCCTTATACAAGGCAAACTTATCCGATTTGGACATTATTTGCTGAGGAAAGAAAGAGGGTTAAGGAAGCTAAAGCTAGAGAAGCTAAGAGGGCTGCTAGGAAGAAAACTACTAAGAAAAAAGCAGTTAAAAAGAAAGTAACTAAGAAAAAGACTGTAAAGAAGAAAACAGTGAAAAAGAAGGTTGTGAAGAAAAAAGCAGTTAAAAAGAAAGTAGCTAAGAAAAAAGCTACTAAAAAGAAGAAAAAGTAAATTTTATAAATTATTTTTAGTTCCGATCTTTATGAAAGATATACGTCTTAAATCCTTACAAGCTGAATTTACTCTTAATGATGTGATGTACTCTGCGTATGTTGATAATGATGTTCTTACTTTATATTCTAAACCATATGGGCCTCAGTGTGGCATTGCGATCCATAATCGGATGAATGGAGAAACACAATGGTATGTTAATCATTCTTGTGGTGCACATGGATTTGACCCTATGCAAGGAGATAACTGCTATAGTTGTGATGAAGGGTCATTTCATAAATACGATCCTGAAAACCCAAATCATAGAATAAATAGTCAATATAATGAAGATTTGGAAAGAATTATAGGGATCTTAAGTAAATTACCAATATCTTTGGCTGGAGAATTAAATGAGGATGAAAATTTTAAACCAGGGGTTGTTTTTGAAGATTAACAATTCCAGTTAAAATTTGTTCTATCTGAAGAAGTTATTTTGCATCCATCTAAATTTTCACATTCTGTACATTTGCAGGTGAATAATCCATCTTTTTCGAAAGATTCTGCAGTTTTGCATTTATCGCCTTGCCAGCAAGTGGTGCTACATTCATAATGTAATAATCCCATACCTTCAATTAGTACAGGAGCTTGCTCTTGCCCAGGAGATAATCTAATATCTTGTTGATTTGGGACAAATAATGCAACCAAAGCAATGATGATGACAACTCCAAAAACAATATTTATTTTAGTATTCATAGTGTTTTATACCCTAAGAAATATTTAAATCTTTTGTTCATAGAAAGCTTTATAAATGAAATTTAACCCATTTCAGGCTGATGAGAAGTGGACTGAATGAAGTCTTCTCAAGGTTGTAATATGAAACCTTTGTTACCGAGTATGAGAGAAAAGAAACGTTATGTTGTTTTTGAAGCAATAACTAAGAAATTAGACTCTAAAAAAGCTGAAAAATTGATTTTAGAAAACAGTTTGAAGTTTATGGGGGAATTCGGAGTTTCAAAATCGGGATTAATGTTATTAAGTGATTCATGGGAAAAAAATAAAGGCATAGTAAAAATTAATCCAAAATATGTGGATGAATTGAAAATGTCTTTAGGATTGATAAAAGGAGATATTATAGTCAATGTATTAGGAGTTTCTGGTACTCCAAAAAAAGCCAAACAAAACTTTATGTAAGT
>CAYFNS010000009.1:13182-13414 GCA_964344545.1 Candidatus Woesearchaeota archaeon | reverse complement strand
GGCGATGTTTCACACCAAATGATGGGATATGATAGGGCTAGCACAATGTTTAGTCCTGATGGAAGATTATTACAAGTAGAGTATGCTAAAAAGACAGTAAAACAAGGTACTTCGGCTTTAGGTATAGTATGTAAAGATGGGGTTGTTTTATTAGCTGATAAAAGAATTATTGAAAAATTAATAGTTATATCTACTATTGAGAAAGTTTTTCAAATAGATGAAAATGTTGCAG
>CAYFNS010000009.1:11207-13172 GCA_964344545.1 Candidatus Woesearchaeota archaeon | reverse complement strand
TTCTGATGCTAGAATTTTAGTTGAAAAGGCTCAAGTTTTAGCACAACAACATAGAGTAACATATGATGAACCAATTGAAACTTATTCATTGGTTAAAGATTTATGTAACATAAAACAAAACTTTACTCAATATGGTGGAGCGAGACCATTTGGAGTTTCTTTATTGGTCGCTGGTGTTAATGCGGGACCAAGATTGTTCTTAACAGATCCTACTGGAATCTATTGGGAATACAAAGCTACTGCAATTGGTGAAGCTGAAGATGAGCTAAAAGAAATTCTAGTTAAAGAATACAAAGAATCTATGAGTGTTGACGAAGGTGTTAAATTAGGTGTAAATGCTTTGAAGAAAGTGTTAGGCAAAGAATACAATGTTGACAGATTAGATGGTGGAATAATTAGATCTTCAGATAAAAAATTCCATAAACTGACTAAAGAATACATTAGGAAGTGCACAAAATGAATGTAGACGATGCAGTAATCTGTAGACTTAAAAAAGAAGGATTAAATTTTGAGATTCTTGTAGACTGTGATAAAGCGATGGACTTTAAACATGGAAAAGCAGGTCTAGATGATGCATTAGTGGCTGAAGAAGTATTCAAAGATGTTAAGAAAGGTGAGCATGCTTCTGAAAATGACTTAAAGAAATTATTTGGTACAGATGTTAAGAAGGAAGTATGTGAAATTATCTTAAAAGATGGAGATGTTCAGCTTACTGCTGAATATAAAAATAAAATAAGAGAAGAAAAGAAAAAAGCGATAATTGCTTTGATATCTAGAAATGCTGTTGATCCTAAGAGCAATTTACCTCATCCTCCACAGAGGATTGAAAATGCAATGGCAGAGGCTAAAGTAAACATTGAAGAATGGAAGAGTGCGGAACAACAAGTGGGAGAGATTGTTAAAAAAATAAATGCAATAATTCCAATAGCTTATGAAATAAGAACTATTGAATTGACAATTCCTGCGGATGTTTCTGGAAGAGCATATCCTGTTTTGAAACAATATTCAACTATTGCAAATGAAACTTGGAATAATGATGGGTCTTTGACAGTTGTTGTTGAAGTTCCTGCAGGTTTGCAAAATGATTTATTCGATAAGTTGAATGGAATTTCTCAAGGAAGATTAGAATCAAAAATTATCCAAAAGTAATATTTAAGGAGAACAAAAAATGACAGAAAAAGAAAATACGAATATTCTCGTTAAAGAGCGAGATGTAGTAGTTCCCGGAGAGGAACTAGCGCAAGGTATGGATTATTTACCTAGTGATGGCGCATTTAGAGATGGAGAAAAAATAGTTTCTTCGAGATTAGGTTTATTTAACTTAGATGGAAGACTGATTAAAGTTATTCCTTTGGGTGGAAGATATTTACCGAAGAAAAACGACACAGTAATTGGAAGAATAGCTGATGTATCTCTAAGTAATTGGAGAGTGGACATTGGTTGGGCTTTTGAAGCAATGGTACATTTAAGAGAAGGTAGTAGAGACTTTATTCCTAATGATGCAGATTTAAGCAAATATTATGCTGCTGGAGATTTGGTTGTTGGAAAAATTATCAAGGCTGGAACTAACAAGACTATTGACATGAGCTTAAAGATGCCTGGATGTAGAAAATTAGGTGCAGGAAGAGTTATTGAAGTGCAACCTACTAGAGTTCCAAGAATAATTGGAAAACAAGGCAGTATGATTTCAATGATAAAAGATGCAACTGAATGTAATATTATTGTTGGTCAAAATGGAATTGTATGGATTTCTGGACCAGATAGTAAAAAAGAAAGAAAGGCTGAAGAAGCTATAAGAAAAATTGAAGCCGAAGCTCATTCTTCTGGATTAACAGACAAGATGGCTGAGTTTTTGAAGGAGGGCAAATAAATGGCATATACAAAAAGATTTGACGGTCGAAAATTTGATGAAGTAAGAGAAATGGAAGCGAAAGTTGGAGTTGTTGCAAGAGCAGATGGTAGTGC
>CAYFNS010000009.1:9890-11197 GCA_964344545.1 Candidatus Woesearchaeota archaeon | reverse complement strand
CAATGTTTAGAACTGGAAAAACTATTGCAATTGCAGCTGTTTACGGTCCAAGAGGAGTTTTCCCTTCGTTCTTACAAAATCCTAAGAAAGGTAGATTGAAGTGTATATATGATTTATTGAGTTTCTCTGTAACTGAAAGAAAAAGACCAGGACCTTCTAGAAGAAGTACTGAAATTTCTATGGTTACTGAGCATGCATTAGCCCCAGTATTAGATTTAACTAAATACTCTTATGCTGGTGTAGATGTTTATGTATATATAACTCAAGCAGATGCTGGCACAAGAGTTGCAGGAATTAATGCTGCTGCTTTGGCACTTGCAGATGCAGGAGTGCCTATGAAGGATTTGATAACTTCAATTGCTGTTGGAAAAGTTTCTGACAAAATTGCAGTTGATTTAGACAAAGCTGAAGAAGATCATGAAGATGGTGCAACTGACTTGCCTATGGCAATGTCTACAAGAACTGGAGAAATTACTTTGATGCAAATGGATGGAGACATGACTAGGGAAGAAATTAAAGAAGCTCTAGAAATGGGAAAGAAAGCATGTGTACAAATAAAGAAAGTTCAGGTTGATGCATTGAAAGCTAAGTATAAAGTGGAGGCAAAAAAATGAATAAATATGTAAAATCAGTTTTGGATGCTAAAGATAGATTAGATGGTAGAGGATTTGGAGATTTTAGACAACCTGTTGAAGTTACTCACGATGTTTCCAATAAAGCAGAAGGTTCTGCTAGAGTAAAAATAGGAAAGACAGAAGTTATCGCAGGTGTAAAGATGGATGTTGGTACACCCTATGCAGATTCTGCAAATAAAGGAAACTTGATTATGGGTGCTGAAAGATTACCATTATCTAGCCCAGAATTTTTGCCTGGACCACCTAATGCTGAAACTATCGAATTAGCAAGAATAGTTGATAGAGGTATCAGAGAAAGTGGAATGATTGACATGGAAAAACTTTGTGTTAGAGAAGGAGAATTAGTTTGGAATGTTATTGTTGATATTTATACAATCAATGATGATGGAAACCTAATTGATGCTGCTGCTCTAGCTGCTGTTGCTGCATTAAAGAATGCGGTTTTCCCTAAATTAGTAGATGATAAAGTACAATGGGGAGAATTTACAGAAGATAAAGTTCCATTGAAATTTACACCGTTAACTGTTACAGTGTATAAAATCGGAAAACATTTAATTGTTGATGCTGATAGAAGTGAAGAAGAAGCTTCAGAAGCTAGACTTAGTGTTTCTGTATCTGAAAAAGGAAGAGTTCATGCGATGCAGAAAGGTGGAGAAGCAGGATTCACAATTG
>CAYFNS010000009.1:6329-9880 GCA_964344545.1 Candidatus Woesearchaeota archaeon | reverse complement strand
AAGCTATTGGAATTGCAATTGATACAGTAGCTAAAATACGTAAGGAGTTGAAATGGAGTTAACTAAATACGAAAAAGCTAGAATAATTGGTGCTAGAGCTTTACAATTAGCTCTTGGTGCTCCTCTTTTATTGAAGTTAAGTGAAGAAGATTTGAGAAGTATAAATTTTAATCCGATTGAAATCGCTAAACGAGAATTAAAAGAAGGAATATTACCAATAACAATAAAACGGCCTATGCCGTAAATTTTTTTATTTTACTAAATAAGTTTTTAAGAATCTTCTTGCAAGTTCTATATCTTCTTTTGAACAAGTTTCGATATCTTTATGCATATCTCTAATTGGAACTTCTATTGCAACAGTTGGAATTTCTGTTCCAAAAGCTAGTGTAGATGAATCGTTTGAACCTGCAGGCATTGCGGTTAAATCAAATTCTTCTTGTTCTGCAAATTGTTTTAATTCTGCTTCAAATACTTCTGCTCTATTTGGTAATTCGAATTCTTCATCTTCGTCTAATCCTAATTCTTCTGCTAGCTCTTCCATTTCTGCATAATAACCATGATCTGATTTTTCATATCACTCATATAAGGCTAGTCCGCTCCCCAAGGGGAGTTTTAATGTTGTATCGAATACAATTATTTTGTCTGGATTTACTTCTTCTATATGGCCTTGTTCAATGGCATGTTCTGCTCCGAAATGACCGATTTCTTCTTCTACAGTAAATAATGCAGTAATATCTTGAGTGTGTCTTGGATTTGTGTTTCTTAATGCATCTATAATTAATGAAATCCCTAATGCATCATCTAATTTTCCTAGGACTTTATCTTCTCTCTCATGTAATCCTAGTAATGAGTATATTGGACACATTGGATATCTTGATAAGGTTCCCCTAGGAAGTTTTGCTTCTAGTCCTTCAGCGAAACACATTCCAGTTGGAGCTATTCTTCCTCCTCTTGCGGTAGGAAGTTCTTTGAATTCTACTTCAGCATTATCATAAGATACTTTTATTGGCTTGTATTCTCCACCTATTAAAGCAAATGGAATACCAGAAACTGTTCTTATCATTGAAGCTCTTGAATTAAAAACTACATTTGTACCTGTTCTGCTTTTTGGTATAACATATCCAGCAAAACATGAATCCATTCTTTTATCTTGATGTGCACTAAGCATTATGTGACCAGGTCTATCTCCAGATCTATGAACATACATATTTCCAATATCATCTTCTTCAATTGTGATATCTAAATTCCCCAATTGTCTTTCTATAATTCCTCTAATCGGGGTTTCTGCTTCGGATTCACTTGGGCATGATGCAAGTTCCCTTAATCTTTGATAAAACTGTGCCATTTTTCTATAATTGAGCAATGGCATCCCTTTATAATAGTTACTATTTTTCAGTGATAAATATTTATTCTTAGCAAATGAGTTTTTTTATTTTATTTTAGCTTCTACTTGCCAAATTTTGTAGAATTAAGCCAAAAAGTTAGTATTAAAAGGGTCAAAAACATACTTGTTTGGTGGTTAAAATGGCAACATTAGACCAAAGATTGGAGGAGTCTTTTGCAACATATAGTATTGCAGAAGACCAACAGGCCTCATTGAAGCTTTATTTGGGATTGCTTCGTAACAAAGATGTTCCAACTTATGAACATTCAGTTAGAGTGGGCTTGAAAGGTGCAGAAGTAGCCGAATTTACACATGTTATCCTAAACAAATGCCTTCTGGGGAAATAGATTTTTGTAAAGGGACAGAAGCAAATATTATGTATTATGCAAGGGTTTTAGCGCTAATTGATTTCTATGATGCATTGATGAATAGAGAAAATGATAAGTTTGGAGATGTTCCAAGGTTGCCTACGATAGAAGAAGGAAAAGTAATAATGTTGAAGGCTAATCAAGATCAAGAGTATCTTCTTAATCAACTATATAATCATGGGATTTTTTAGTTAACTTTTTATATTTTTATTTTTATTTTTTATTTATGAGTCTTAAAAGAAAATTGAGGGATTTTGGCATTGCTACATTGGCTGCAGTGACTTTTGCGAGTGGTTGTGCATTTAATAGTTATGATAGTAGATACAGAGAATATGAATCTAGAAGATCTGGATATGAAAGTTTTGAAAGAATAGATGGCAATAGAACAGGATTAGAAGTAATTCCACAACGAATTGCATTAAGAGGGGATTTCTTTAGAATTGATGGAAGAACTACAGATGGTAGGCGAATTTCTGTTTATGAAGATATTGATGAGTCTAATTATAATTTATTGGTTAATGTTGCTGCAGATTTGCAAAAGATGATAGAGCTTAATGGTCAACTACCCGAAGGACATCCTTCTAAGAAAGTGTATGTAACTGGAAAATATGATTTTAATCATGATGCAAATGATATCCTTGAGATGGAGACTGTTAATGTAAGTGGCAATTTATATTATACAGACCCAGCAGAAAGATCTGCGTTAAATATTCATATTGGATTTGAGTTCTGGAATCAACCCTGGTGGAGAAGCCATACTCATGTTCATTATCCAATTGGATTGAATCCTTGGTGGGATCCAGATAGAGTTGGAATAATTGTTGGATATAATATTGGAGTTTCTACTCCTAATGGAGATTGGGATGGAGATGGAATTTCAAATTGGTCTGAAAGATATATAGGTACAAATCCTTATAGCAGAGATACTGATTATGATGGTTTAGAAGATTTAACTGAGCTTTGGTTTGGAACTAATCCTCGTGATAGAGATACTGATAATGATGGTTATTGGGATGGTGAAGATCCATTTCCCTTATGGCATTTAAGACATCACAGACATCACAGACATTGGCATTTCTGGTGGAATCATCATTATCACAACATTGAAGTTAGACATGGCCCAATAATTAAACATAAAATCCCTGGAAGACAATGGAGAGATAATCATAATAGGGAAAGAGAAAGAATAAGATATAGGGAAAATGTTGAGAGGCAAGAAGGGAGAACAAGAACAAAAGAAAGAGAATATACTCCTCGAACAAGGGATAGAAAATATACTGTTCCAGAAAGAAAGGCTCCTGAACGAAGAATTGAAAGAGAAAGAACAAGGGAGATAAGAAAAGTTCCTCGTGAAAGAAATAGGGAAATAAGAAGAACTCCTCCAGAGAGAACAAGAGAAAGGCCTACTAAACAAAAAACAAAAAAAGAGAATAAAAGAACTAAGCAATCTCAACGTGGATCAAGATCACATAGAACCAGATAATTTTATATACTCTTTCTCATTTTTATTTCTATGATTATAAAAAAGGTGAAGGCCAAAAAGATTAGGAATTCTCGTGGCGAAGATACTATTAAGATAAAAGTTAAATCTGATTTAGAAAAAGGTGAAGCTTCTGCTCCTTCTGGTGCAAGTAAAGGAGAGCATGAAGCGAAAGATTTTGTTAAATCAGTTGATGAGTGTGTTAAATTTATCAATAAAGCAGATTTCAAAGGAATGGAATTAAACTCTTTTGAAGATTTAGAGAAAATTGCAAAAGTTGTTAATAAAGAGAATTTAGGGGCAAATCCTGCTATTGCTT
>CAYFNS010000009.1:1318-6291 GCA_964344545.1 Candidatus Woesearchaeota archaeon | reverse complement strand
GCAATTTTGAAATGCTTTGGTCCACTTTGGAAAACTCTTGATAAAAGTTCTAAACAGCTACCCAGGCCTCTAGGAAATGTTATTGGAGGAGGGGCACATATAAAGGGATTAAATCATTCTGTTTTTCAAGAATTTTTATTATTCCCTATAAATGCTCCAAGTTTTAATGATGGTGTAAAAGCAAATGAGCTTGCACATAAACTAGTGAAGAAAAAGTTAGGGAAAGATTTAGATATGACTGACGAGGGCGCTTGGGCACCCGAATTAAAAATAGAAGAGATTTTAGACTTATTAAAGGAAGTTGTTAAACAAGTACATAGTGAGACGGGAATAACATTGAAGATTGGATTGGATGTTGCAGCTTCTTCTTTCTGGGATGGCAAAAATTATATTTATCATGACAAAAAGCTAGATAGTAAAGAGCAAATTGAATATATTTCTTCGTTAATTGAGAAATATAGATTACATTATGTAGAAGATCCTTTGCAGCAGGAAGATTTTGGTGGTTTTGCTAAATTAACTAAAAAGTTTGCAGATAAGTGTATGATTTGTGGAGATGATTTAACTGTTACAAATTTATCAAGATTAAAGAAAGCAGTAAAAGAAAAATCGATTAATGCGATGATTGTTAAGCCGAACCAGAACGGTAGTTTATTGGATACTGCAAAAGTTATTGAGGAAGCGAAAAAACATAAATTATATTTGATAATTTCTCACAGATCTGGCGAAACATTGGATGCTTCAATATCTCATTTAGCTGTTGGATTTAAGATACCAATAATTAAGTGTGGGATTTATGGAAAAGAGAGGAAAGTTAAATTAGAAGAAGTTTCAAAGATTGAGAAGCAGATTAAATACAAGATTTGATTATGAAACAAAAAGATTTATAAATAGCTAATTTTGCCAAAATAGAAGAATGACAGAAGTTGAATATTTAGTACCATTGGAAGATTACTTGAAAGCTGGTTTACATATTGGGACCAAGTTTAGAACAAAGTATATGGAGAAATTTATCTATAAAGTAAGACCCGATGGATTATCAGTTCTTAATGTTGAACAAATTAATGAAAGGTTAAAATTAGCTGCTAAGATGCTAGCACAATACGATCCTAAAGATATTATAATTGTTTGTAGAAGAGAGAATGGCTGGAAGGCTGTTAAGAAATTTTCTGAATTAACAGGAATTAGATCCTTTATTGGGAGGTATCCTCCTGGAGTTTTAACTAACGCTAACTTGGAAGATTTTGTTGAAGCTAAATTAATTTTAGTTGCAGATCCTATACCTGATAAAAATGCTATTAGTGATGCTGCAAAATTAGGAATTCCAGTTATTGCTTTATGTGATTCAAATAATGATTCTAAAGATATTGATTTAGTTGTACCATGTAATAATAAAGGTAAGAAAAGTCTAGCAATCATCTTTATGGTTTTAGCTAAAGAATTCTTAAAGAATACTGATGTAATCAAATCAGATAAAGAATTTTCTGGAAAAATTGAAGATTTTACTGCAGAGTAACTTTAAACTGAAGTAACAAAATCTTTAAATATTTTTTTTGTAGTATAAGTAATGTAGTTAGCGGAGCAACTTAGAAATGTGTTGATTTATCAACTTAGGGCATTCCTCCATGGAAAGTCAATTTCTTTGCTTAGACGCTAACTGCAAAATAATTTTCATGAGAGAGCGAGAACCCTCTATGTTAAATTTAAGAATTATTTTATGAAGATTTTACTCTTCATCATCCTCTGATTGATTGTCCCACTCTTTTTCATAATCTGGTTCCTCTTCCTCGGGTTGCTCTTCATAATCTTCGTTAAAACCAGCCATGAAACCATCGTCTTCAGCAGATATTGCGCCACTGTCTATGGCTTCTTTTCTGCCTTCAGGCGAGTAGAGATTTCTTTCACGGAATTCAAAGTCTTCCATGTCTGAAGGAGATTAAATACTTGTTTTTAAAGTTTATGCAAAAAGCATAATTTTTTTAAATCTAATATCTTCTTGGTAATAAATGGTTGATTTATATTGTAATGATGTTATTTTGAGTAATAATTCTAGATATGTTAATCCATTAAAGGGGTTAATGTTTGCTAAAAAATTAAAAAAAGGAGAATCTGTGATATTGGATGTTAGTAATTATCCTTCTACAGTAATTCATATGGCATTTGTTTTTCAGAAACTAGACATTATCTCTTTAGATAAAGATAAAAAAGTAATTGATGTTTATAGAAATGTTAAACCATTTAGTAAAATTATAAGCCCTAAACAGAAAGCATATTATTATGTTGAGTCTTGTCCTAATTCTTTAGATGTTGCTGTTGGTGATGTTCTAAAATTTGTGGAAAAGAAAGCTATATAAATGGAGTTTTTGAGGTATTATTGATGTTAGAAATTATGAGTGTTGGTGGCTATGAAGAAGTCGGAAAAAATATGACTTTGGTTCGTTATAATGATGAAGCAGTTGTTTTAGATATGGGTGTTCATTTACCTAGTTTAGTTAAATATCAAAGTGGTGGTGGCGATAAAAGATATTTGACCAAAAGAGGAATGCAGAAAGCAGGGATAATCCCAGATGATTCTAAATTAGATAAGTCAATTGTAAAAGCAATAGTTCCTTCTCATTGTCATTTAGATCATACTGGAGGAATTCCAGTAATGGAAGAAGATTATGATGCACCCATTTATGCTACTCCTTATACTGCAGAGTTCATAAAAATCTTAGCTAAGGATGATAAGATTAAAATGAAAAATGATATTGTTGTTCAACAATTAGGTTCTAAAGTTAAGGTCTCTGAAAATATTGAAGTTGAATTTATCAATATGACTCACTCTACTTTAGATCCTGCTATGATTGCAGTGCATACTCCTGATGGAGTTATTGTTTATTCTAATGATTTTAAGTTAGATAATAAACCAGTTATGGGAAAAAAACCAGATATTGATAGATTGAAAAAAATTGGTGCTTCAGGAAAAGTTAAAGCATTAGTTTTAGATTGTTTGTATGCAAGTACTCCCGGAAAATGTTATTCTGAAAGTGTTGCTCGTGAAATGCTTAAAGATGTAATGTTGGGTGTTGAGAATACTGGACACGGATTAATCGTTACAAGTTTTGCAAGTCAAATTGCTAGATTAAAAAGTGCGGTTGAATTTGGACAGAAAATTGGAAGGAAAGTTGTATTTTTAGGTAGATCATTGGCAAAGTATACTCAAGCGGCTAAAAACTTAGATTATGTTCCTTGGATGAAAGATGTTGAAGTTGTTACTTATGGTTATCAAGTTCGTAGAAAATTAAAACAAATTGAAAAAAATCGTGAAAAATATCTAATTGTGTGTACAGGGAATCAGGCAGAAGAAAATGCGATATTAACGAGAATTGGTGAAAAGAAATTGCCATTTAAATTTAAGAAAGATGACCATGTTGTTTTCTCTTGTAGAACAATTCCGGTAGAGCCAAATATTAGTAATCGTGCAAGATTGGAGAAACAATTAATTCGTGAGGGTGTTAGAGTGTTTAAGGATGTTCATGCGAGTGGACATGGAGCAGTTGAAGATTCTAGAGATTTAATTGAGATGTTGGATCCTGAAAAAATTATTCCTGGACATGGTTCTCGTGATCAAACTGGAGAGATTACTAAATTAACTAATGGAATGGGGTATAAAACTGGGAAAGATGTTGTATTCATGGAGGATGTAAAAACTCTAAGATTAAAATGAAGTTAAAAGTTATTTTATCTTTAATTATGACTGTTATTTTAATTGCTACTTTTGTTTTGTTTGTTTTAAATAAAATTGGAACTTTACCTTTTTGGATAATTATTTTGATTGCAGCAATATTCTCTTATGGAATAATGCCGAGGTTGAAAGGATGAGTGGACCTGGAGAAGGCAAAAAAGAGCTAAAAGATTTAAAAGTCTATATACATGAGAAAGGCAAATCTGGTGCTCGTGTAATGCATATTGATATTGAAGGTGAATCTATTTCTAAGATTATTTCTGAGGGAGAAGTCAGTTTTGTTAAAGGGAAAAGTGGCGGAATTTTTATTGCTTTGAAAAAAGATATGATTAAACGTGCTGAGAAATTAGTTACTAAGTAATAGTTAATTTTATAAAGGGATTATTTTTTGGATTCTTTATGAAACGATCAGAATTAGTGAGGATTATTGGAGATAAACCAGTTGTTAAGGTTTTAGCTAGTGCTAGGAGACAAATGCAACTGCCTGTCCCAGTTCATGTTAGAGTAAAATATGGAACCGATAATATTCCTGGAAGAAATCAAGCTAGTTCTGTTTTTAATATTCTAATGCAAGGAAGAAGTGAGGATGAGACCTTTACTCAGTTTAAAGTGAGAGATCCTAATTATCATGATTTAATAGTGGATCAAGTTTTAGAAACTGTTGTTGAGTATGGAGTTGAATTGTAATGGAGAGACAGGAACTCGAAGCGAGATTAGCAGATAGAGAGGTTCTAAATCAGTTAGGAATTATTCATAGGGATTTGCAGAGACCCATTCCAGATATTGTTAGAGATAAGGCAGAATATGGGCATGAGAGGGATCAATATACTTACTCTATTGGTAATTGGATAGGAGTTTATAGAATTCAACACGAAAAGCATGGAGTTGATAATCAAAGTGAAACTTTTACAGATCTTAAGACAAGAGATAGTGGTTATTATGACTCAATAATTAAATGCATCCTAGGTGCAGTTAATGAAAAATTTATCTTAGTATAACTTAATCACAGATATCTTTAATAAATTTTTATGATTTCTTTTTGTGATGAAATTTGCACATATTGCTGATTGTCATATTGGTGGATGGTCAGAGTTAAAATTAAAAGAGCTTGGTATGAAAGTTTTTTCTAAAACTATTGAAATTTGTATAGAAAGAAGTATAGATTTTGTTTTAATTGCAGGTGATTTATTTAATACTGCTTTGCCTAGTATTGATTTAATAAAAGAAATTACTTTAGATCTTAGGA
>CAYFNS010000009.1:0-1308 GCA_964344545.1 Candidatus Woesearchaeota archaeon | reverse complement strand
GTTATATTATCCCCGGGAGTCATGATTATTCTCCTTCTGGAAAGACCATGTTAGATGTTTTTGAAAATGCAGGTTTGGTTAAAAATGTTGTACAATTTGATGAAATTGATGAGAAGATTAATTTGAGATTTACAACTGATGAAAAAACAGGTGTAAAGATAACAGGATTGTTTGGGAAAGCAGGGGGATTGGAAAAAAGTTATTATGAAATGTTAGAAAGATCTAATTTAGAAAATGAGCAAGGTAAAAAAATATTTATGTTTCATACAACTTTAACAGAATTTAAACCAGAACATTTAGCAATGATTTCTTCAGAACCTGTTGCAATTTTACCAAAAGGATTTGATTATTATGCAGGGGGGCACCCCCATTTTATATTTAATGAAGAAAAACAGCCATATGGTAGAATCGCCTATACTGGAGCATTATTTCCAAATAATTTTGGAGAATTAGAGAAGTTTAAACATGGAGGATTTTTTATTAATGAGTTTAAAGAAAATAATATTGAGTCTGAATATATTCCTGTTAGGTTAAAGGATACCGTTTCGTATACAATTAATTTAGATGGAAAGGATTCTCATCAGGTTGTAGATTTTGTTGTAAATAAAATTGATAAAAATGAAGTTTTAGATAGGATATTGTTAATTAGGTTGGAGGGAACTTTGTCTTCTGGTAAATTATCTGATATTGACTTTAATCGGATTAACGAAGAATTTTCTGGAGCATTTGTTATTTTGAGGAATAGCTCTAAATTAAAGATAAAGGAATTTGAAGATTTAGAAGTTGAGAGTGGCAGTGTTGAGCATATTGAAGAAAAAATAATTACAGAACAGAGTATTAATGACGTTGAACAAGCTAAAGAGATTAATTTAGATGAAGATAAAGTAAAAGAATTGTTTAATGCTTTGAATGATGAGAAATTAGAAGGTGAAAAGAATCTAGATTTTGATATGAGGGTTGTAAAAAATGCTTTTGAGGTTTTAAAGATTGATAATTAAGAGATTGAAATTGGAAAATATTAGGAGTTATTCTAATCAGGAGATTAATTTTCCAAATGGAAATATCGGTAGTGGAAAAACTACTTTATTGTTGGCAGTTGATTTTGTTTTGTTTGGATTAAGAAAAGGAGCATTATCTGGCGCTTCATTGTTAAGACATGGGGAAAAAGAAGGAAGTGTTGAATTAAATTTTGAGATTGATAGTAAAAATATTTTTTTGAAGAGGAATTTGAAACGAGATAAAAATGGTGTAAAGCAAATTTCAGGATATATTATTATTGATGAGGAGAAGTTAGAAGGAACTGCAGTG
>CAYFNS010000008.1:21337-22972 GCA_964344545.1 Candidatus Woesearchaeota archaeon | reverse complement strand
GATGCTTCTTCTAATATTGGTATTTCATCAATACAAGAAGGATAGATAAAATAAGCGTCTGTTCCAAGCTTACCTGCTAATTTTGTACTACTTAAATCTGCAGGAACTGCAATAATTTTTAGATTTTGTTTTTTTGCTTCTTGGAATATTCTCTTCCATTCTTTTTCATCAAAAGCCAAATTTTGTATTGCTTTGAAAAGTTTATGGGTTTTTGTAATATAATCCTTGGGGTTATACATATGTAATTTTATTGCTTCTGCACCAGAATCTGATGCTACTTTTATCATCTTTATTGCCCTATCAAATTCCCCATTATGGCCCCCTGCCATTTCTGCCACGATTAGGGTAGGTTCATTCTCCCCTATTTTCCGATCATCTAGATAAATTTTATCTAAGCTTTCTTTTTGTTTTACAATTTCTTTACATAAGCTGAAGTCTAAGGGGTTATTTATGTCTAAAGAACTTTCTTTGTCCATTAAAACAAGGCTTGTCTTCTCATCAAATATTGGGCATACTGGGGCGGAATCATCTATCCCTTCAAAATATTTTGCCCGTGTAACATAAATTGATGCGTTAGTGATAAATAATTCTGGAAATTCTTGTCTCCTCATCGGTCTGGGAGAGATGTTCACAATAGGTTTTACCTCTCCTTTCTTTGTCTTTCTAAACATCATATATGGGTGCTCTTCTACTTCTTTTGCTCCGAAAGCCCCTATTAACTCATCATCATCTAATAAACGTTCTATTGCTTCATCTATTTGCTTTGCCTTTCTAAATGGGGAGGTTGGTTGTAAGAATACTACTAAATCTGCCTTATATTTTTCATTATCTGAGAGGTACTTTAATGCATAAGTGATTACAGATAGAGAAGAACTTGTATGTTTAGCCAGATTTTTTGGACGGATAAAGGGGATCTCTGCACCACACTCTTCAGAAATACGTGCAATTTCTTTATCATCTGTAGAAACAATAGTTCTTGTTATGTATTTAGACTTTAAGCACTCTTCAATCGTATAGCTCACTAAAGGTTTTCCACCTAAAAGTTTACTATTCTTCTTTGGTACCCCTCTTGAACTTCCTTTTGCAGGGATTATCGCAATTATCTCTTTTTTCATTAATTTTTGAATCTGAGATTGGTTTATAAGACTTATGTTACTTTATTCTAAAAGGTTCCATAAGGTTTATAACTCTTAGATTTTTTCGTACAATATGTCTGAAATATCTATTATTATTTTAAACTATCAACAACCTGAATTAACTATTGAGTGTGTCAAATCAGTTTTACAGCAACATGATAATCATAGTGAGGATGGATCTTATGATAAATTTTTGAAGTTTTTTGGGGAAAATTCTCTTGTGAGGGTGATACAGACTGATAAAAACCTTGGTTATGCTGGAGGAAATAATTTTGGATTTGAAAATTCTAGTGGAAAGTATGTTGTTATACTTAATAATGATACTGAAGTGCGAGAAGGTTGGTTGCTTAATTTATTAGAGGGAATCAAATCTAGTCCTAAAATTGGAGCAGTTTCATCTAATGAGATAAGAAATGGAGTTAGGGAAAAAATTGATTTTCAAAAAGAGGGGAGGACAAGCTCTATCACCCAATATCCTTCTAAATATAAAAAATCATTT
>CAYFNS010000008.1:18363-21327 GCA_964344545.1 Candidatus Woesearchaeota archaeon | reverse complement strand
GAGTATCTTTTATTTTTAAGAGAGAGTTAGTTGATTTTCCATTTGATAGTTTTTATTTTGCTTATGGAGAGGATATGTATTTTGGATGGTTGTTAAACCTTAAAGGGTATGAGAATAAATTGGCAGTGGATTCAGAAGTTAATCATTATCATAGTGTTGTAAAGAAGAAAAAAACTAAGTTTAGTAAAAAACTTATTTTCTATGGGGAGAGAAATAGGTGGCTAAATTTCTTTTCTTTTTATGAACGTAAGAATTTGTGGAAGTTATTCCCTCTTATGTGGACTAGCTCAATTTTAGTTGGGTTATTTGATAGGCGTAATTTAATTCCTAGAATAAAGAGCCATTTTTGGTTAATTAAGAACTATAAAATAATTAAAACAAAAAGAGATAAGATACAGTTTCAAAGAGAAGTTAATGATGATCTAATATTAAAGAGAATGAGCTATAAAATATATGAAGATGATTTCATTAAAAATAAATTTGCAAAGGGTTTTTTGAAATTTTTTAATTCTTGTTCTAAATTACATTGTCGGATTTTGGGAATTAAAACTATTGATTAGTTTCTTCAAGAGTTAGTAAGTAACTCCATAATTTTTCTGTGTATTCTGGAAGTGGAAAATCCCCCTTGGACCGATATAGTTTTGTTTTTATGGCATCAAATATTGAGTCGTGACTTGTTCCAATGTAATCTTTTATTGCTTCTAATGTTTTTGGATCCTTTTTTATCAAATTATGGTGCAAAATTATTGGGCCCCCAAATCGTATTTTATAGTTAAGGATGTTTAATACACACTCATTCCATAATTCAATTGCTTTTGTTGGTGAGCTTCCACCTCGAGTTACTTCACTAATAATCATTTCTCGGGGGTTTCTTATAATATAGATTGGTTTGGGATTATTAAACAAATGGTGGAGTCTTCTAAACGTAATACATAATGTAGGGGTTTTAATTCCCCATTTGTTTTTTGTTTTTTTATTTAATGTTTCTAGTACTTTTTTTGTTTTATTGATTAATATTATCTCTTTTATCCTATCTTTTCTATCTCTTCCTAAGAAAAAACCATAATTTTGTAGGTTTTTATGTTCTGCCATGTACCTATACAGAGACCTACTTTTGTGTTTAAGTTTTAAATCTTCATAAAAGCCTTCAGGATTGCCTTCGTTTGCATTTGTTAAATTTTGGCCAAAATCTATCCCCCCATTTGATAATATATTGGATAGAAGACTCGTTCCAGATCTAGGAGGGCCTATTACTATGTGGCAGTTTTGTAAATTTCCTTCAACTAGGCTAGGTTTGATTTTTTTCATCATCTTTTATAGAGGTCAATTATTTCATTTATTATTCTTTCGCTACTGAAGAATTTATTATAGATTTTTTTACTATTTTTCCCCATTTCTTTGCAAAGTTTTGGATTATTTTTTAGTGTTAAAATTTTTTCTTTTATTTCCCTTATATTTGGATTTATTAGGTATCCGTTTTTTCCTTCTTCGACTGCATCTATGTTCCCTCCAGACTTGGATGCAATGATTGCTTTACCATTCTTTGTTGCTTCTAAGAGATTTCTTGCAAATGGTTCTGGCCAAAGAGTGGGTAAAACGATTAAGTCTGATTGAGAATATATTGAATCGATAAATCTATGGGGGATTTTTCCATAGAATTTTATATTTTTTGGAAGTCTTGTGCATAGTTCTTTTTTCTGAGATCCGTCTCCAAAGATTAATAGTTTTATATCTTCATCCCCTATTTCTTTTACTGCTTTGATTAGTAGATGGAGCCCCTTTATTTTTTCTATTGCTCCTGCATAGGAAATAAGAAATCCTTTTTCATATATTTTGTATTTCTCACTTTTTTTCTTTTCTTCAACTAAATTGGTGAGGATTGAGATGTTTTCTTCTTTTATCCTATTCTTTCTTAAAAGGTTTTTTATGTAACTAGATAAGACTATATGGTTTGAAATATTTTTTATTCCTAAATTATTTTTTTTATAAATATTGTAAAGGTATAACCAAAATAGAGGATTGTATTTTAGATATCGGGACACCTTTACTTTTCCAATATAATTTGAATTTGCTATACATATCATGCATTTTATGCCTTTTGCCCCAGAGCAAGACCCCTTATCCTTGTAAAATAAATTTCTTTTTGGACAAAAGTTTGTGTACCCATTATATGTAGCAAATGTTTTTGCTTTTGTTTTGAGTATAAATTGAGGAATTGTTGTTGTGTTTAAGAAATGGATAATATCGTATTTTTCTTTTTTGTCTAACTTTCTTATTTCTTGTTTTAAACTTTTTTGGAGGTGTAATACTCTCTTGATATTTTCCGTTATACTGTTTGGGTTTAATCCTGTTTTCAATCTTCTATAGATTTTTATTTTATTTTTTAGCTCATATTTTGGGGCTTTTTTATGTTTTGAAGTTAATACATGTATTTCTAATCCTTTTTTGGATAAACTCTCTGCGAGTATTTTTGAACTAATTTCTCCTCCTCCAAAGATTAAAGGAGGGTAATATTCAGATACAAGTAAAATTTTCATTTTTTATTTAGTTTATTGAATGCTTCAAGAACATCATTTATTTCAATATTAAGAATTGAAGTATTTTTGTCCGGGAATATTCCTTTATCATTTTGAATCATTGCTTCGTTAAGATTTGGTTTGAATATTGATATATTTTCTTTTCCATAAGGGGCCCATAGGCTTGGGGTATTTGGCCCAAATAAACCTATTGTTTTGCAACCCTGCGCTGCAGCTATATGCATTGGACCAGTATCGTTGCTTACAAAGATTGGGCATTTCCTTATCATATAAAATGCTTTTTTTAGTGAGGCTGTGTAAATGTATGATTTGTTTTTCATTAATTCTCTTATTTTATCTATGTCTTTTCTATCACTTGGTGCACCAAAGAAAATTATCTCTTTCTGATATTTGTCTATCAAAGTATCTGAAAATTTTGCGAACCTCT
>CAYFNS010000008.1:9185-18353 GCA_964344545.1 Candidatus Woesearchaeota archaeon | reverse complement strand
TCCTTGGGCCAAGACCTTACATTATTTGCAGTTTGTCCTGCAACAGGACAGATTCCTACTAGTTTTTTTTCATTTATATTATATTTCTCTAGGAATTCTTTATCGGATTCTTCTTTGAGAGGAATAAGCTTTTCTGTTTTTCTGTTTATCCCCAAGCTTTTTAGAAAATCAAAGTAAATATTTACAACATGTTTTTTCCTATCCCATTTTACTAAATTAGTATATATTCTTTTTCGGGAATCTATGTTTTTGAATCCAACTCTTTTTTTACCTAGCCAAAATGAAAGTAGCGAACTAAGATGGAAATAGGGTTCAAGATCTAAAACGACATCATAATTTTTCAAGGATTGCAGTGTTTTTTTGAATCCTTTTTTTCCCAGGACATCTATTATAGAATCTATATAATCTTGGCCTTCAAATATAACTTTGTTATTATCTGAAGTAAATATATGTATTTTACTGTCAGGGTATTTTTCTTTTAGGGCTTTTATGGTAGGCAAGGAATTTACTGAATCTCCAAGTGCCCAAACTTTGATTATTGCAATCTTCTTTATTTTTCTTATCTTTGGGTTTTTGTTTATGAAAGGGGCAAGTATAAAGCATCCCAATCTCCCTATACTATCATCTATTCTTCTTATCAAGTCTATTTTCATCTTTTATTGCTATTGTTCTAACTATCTTTGTAATACGTTTTTCAGTGTCTTCTGTTTTTGCATATAACCTAAACATCATATATGCAAGTAATATCATCATAGCATATAGTCCAAAATCGGTTGCACTTTGAATACCAAAGAATAAAAATATACTATCTATTAGTCCTGGAAAGAGCGCTACAAATATTATAGCTATCCAGAATACTACCCAAAATAACATACCTATTTTATCTGTATTTTTATGTTTGATATTATTGATAACTCTGCTTAATGCAAAAATGCTAAATAATATTATAAATATATTTATTACATCCATTTTATACTCCTAATTTTTTCATTACCATTTTTGTTAATATTTTTATTGAATCGAATTGTCCTTGTCCCTTTCTACCTTCTTTAAGGGATTCCTCTGTATACTTAATCGTTACGGGTACTTCTTCATAAGGAATTTTATGTTTGCTTATTTTTTCTAATATCTCTGAGGCATGTTCCATCCTGTCTGCAGAAATTATAACTTTTTTTGCAGATTCATTAGTAAAGGCCCTGAACCCATTATGGGTATCAGATAGTTTTATTCCATTTAAGAACCATACTGCAAGTATTCCTCCTTTGAGCAACGCTTTTCTTGTAAATGGAACTTTTTGTTTTTTAAGAAATCTTGATCCTAGGGCTACTTGTGTTTTGCCTAATTTTAATGGGAGCAGTAAGTCTTCTATTTCCTTGGGATTATGTTGGCCGTCTGCATCGAAGTGGACTATATATTTTGCGTTCTGCATTAGAGCATAGCTGATCCCTGTTTGAAGTGCAGCACCCTGCCCTCTATTTATTATATGTTTTAGGGCAATAATGTTTTGAGATTTAGCAATCTCATATGTTGAATCGTCCGATCCATCGTCGACTACTATTATATTTGAATATCCTTCTGTCTTTAGCCCTGTTATTGTTTTTTCTATATTTTTTTCTTCGTTATAGGCTGCTATGACAACATACGTATCATCCATATTAATTGGATTTCAGTAACTTTTAAATAGCTTATGGAATTGTATTTTATCCATGGATAATTTTGATGCAGGCTTGAATAAATCTAAAATTAAAAAATACATTCCTATTATTCTAATTTTTGCTATCTTAATTTTTGCTTTTTACCTGATTATCCTGTGGTTGGATATCATAATTGGAAGGAAACACATTATCTAACTGAAGCACGTAATTTTGCAGATTATGGGTTTTTTGAATATGGATTTTTTATACCTGCTTGGAATTACCCAATCCTTGGCGAAGATATTTCTGGGGCCCATGGGGATTCTTTTCCGACAATTTCAATAGTTGTCGGTGCGCTATTTATGATTCTTGGTAAATCTCTTTTAGTTGCTAGAATGACAAATATATTATTTATGTTGGCGGCGATTTTTATGTTATTTTTATTTGTAAAGGAGCTTACTAGAAGAAATGATTTAGCTTATACTGCTGCTGCGTTGGCTGCAATATGTCCTTTATTTATTTTCTTTGGTAGGCAAATGCAATTGGTAAATATCGCATTGTTCTTTATGATTGGAGCAGGCTATTTTTATCTCAAGTGGAGAAAGAATATTAATTTTAAGAATACTCTCAAGTTTTCAATTTTTGGAGTGATGGCCATATTAACTAAATACGATTTTTTTATGATATTCTTGCCTATTATTGCTACATTCCCTTATAAAAAAATATTTAATAAAGAATTTATTCTGAATAATAAAAAATTAGTAATAATTAATTTATTGATTTTTGCTTTATTCCCCCTATGGATATTATATACAAAATATGTTTCTAGTAAACTTGAAGGGAAAATGTTTGCCAATTTTATCGATTTAGGAGCGGTTTTCCATACTTCTTGGTGGCAATCTGTTTGGATTTATATTGCAGATAGTTTTACTCATTTAGGATTCTATTATTTATTAGGGGGATTAGTTGTGGTATTATTCTTATTGAGAAAAAAGACTCCTAAATTTTTAAGATGGTGGATATATACATCTCCAATTTGGATACTTATTGCTGCAGCTTATTTGAAGGGACACGCATATCACCAATATCCAATTATGCCTTTAGTCTTAATTCTTATTAGTTACTTTATAGTCTTTGTTGCGGTAAATGTTCAGAAATTTGTAAAAGTTAAATATGTTAAAATTATTGTAATTTTACTATTGTTATTTAGTTTATATGGTCCTTCTATGGAAGCAAAAGATAGAATGTTTAATACCCAATTTATGGGGCTGGATGTTGCAGGGGAATATATTCAAGAGAATTCAGCCGAAGGGGCTTGGGTCGTATGCCCTTCCCATCAATCTTATGGGGTTTTGTGGCATGCAGACCGTATGGGGTACGGAAAAGGATGGAAGGGGCTAGAAGAGTTTAAACAAGCTGAGGAAGACGGCGTAAGATGGTTTTTCTTATATGACTGGGGTATGAAAATATTTAGTGAAGATGAGGAATTGTGGGAATATATAAGTAGTAATTATTCTTTGAAGCAATTTGCTGCACTGCAACAAGGATCTGGAACGCGACCCCTCTATTTCTTGTTAGAGAAAGGGGGAAGCTTTGATTTAGATTCTGTTAATGAATTAATTGAGGATAAAGAGTTACAAACTAGAGAATATGAGTATACTAATGGCAAAGTTCAGATGTTATATGTCAACATCTAATTCTATAACAAAGGTAGGTGATAAGAAATTAATTGCTTTGTTTATCGTGAATTTTTTGATCATGTAAGGAAAATATCCTCTTACCATTCCGGTTGGGGCAATTTCCTTAATATGTTTTTCTGAAAAGAAATGCTTATGGGTTTTGTTTTGTAAGTCTCTTGGAGTTTTTCCGAAAAGTTTTGCAATTTTATATAACCAAAAATATGAATTTGGAGTTGTCATAATTATTTTTCCACCAGGCTTTACAACTCTTTTGAATTCTTCTATACTTGCTTTTGGATTTTCTAGGTGTTCTATAACTTCTGAGCACCAGATTAAATCAAAGGTGTTTGTTTCGAAAGGAAGGCCTTCATCTACGTTGATTACTTGACAATGCTCATATTCTTTTTCTATATCTATAGAAGCTACGTTATAGCCTTTACTTTCAAGCCATTTAGTTTGTATGCCTTCTCTACATCCCACATCTAATGCAGTTTTATTTTCACCATTTGGAACTAAAGATTCTGCAATAACTTTGCCCTGGGTTTTACTTCTTAGTCCTTTATTTACTTCCCCTTGGCCTAAATCGATAGGCATTTTTTTTAATAAATCTATAAAACTCATTGTGTAAATCCTGTTGCTTTATATATGAAAAATTTTAATATGAATAATCCTCCAACAACCACAGTACTACTTATTATTGTAGGAATATGAAATATATCAATAAACAACCAGATTAGAACTATATTTAGTACTGTTATGAAAAGCCCTACCCATGTATAGATCATGAAGTTCCTATTTTTCATTATTTTTCTAATCATCTTTTATTGTGTATGGGGTACTATCTTTATAGTAAACTTTCATCAATATGTCTGCAAGTATGCCAAACATTATGAATAGGAATCCTACTATTATAAAAAGTATTCCAAAAAGAAGTAAAGGTCTATCTCCTATGGAGGCCCCAAGGAATATTTTGATGATTATTAAGTATAGCAACATTAAAGATCCAATTCCTGCACTGAATAATCCTGTTCCACCTAAGAAATGTATCGGCCTTGTTGAGAAATCCATCCAGAATTTGATTAGAATCATATCAAGGAATCCTTTGAAAGTTCTTTTGATGTTGTATTTTGTTTTTCCATACTTTCTTTGCCTATGCCTAACTTTTAATTCAGTTATTTTGTAACCTTTCATAGCTAAAAGAGCAGGGATAAATCGGTGCATTTCTCCATAAAGGTTTAACCCTTCTAAGCATTTCTTTCTATATGCTTTTAGAGTACATCCCGAATCATGAATGCTATCTTTGAATAAAACTTTTCTTAGAAAATCTGCACCCTTTGACATAAATTTTTTTGATAGACTATCTCTCCTATTAAATCTCCATCCTGAAACTACATCATATCCTTCTTCTAGTTTTTTTATTAACCTTGGAATATCTTGGGGATCGTTTTGTAAGTCTCCATCCATTGGAATTACTATTTCCCCTTTTGCTGCTTTGAACCCCGCATCTAATGCAGCGGTTTGACCAAAGTTTTTATTGAAAGTTATTACTCTAAGTGATTTCTCTTCTTTTGCAAGGTTTTCAAGGATAAATGGGCTTTTATCTTTTGAACCATCATCTACAAATATAATCTCATAATTTTTTGTTATCTTAGAAAGCTCTCCTTTTAACTCGTTAAAAAGAATTCTTATATTTCCTTCTTCGTTAAAGATGGGTATTATTGCAGAAATTTTTACCATTTTACTTTCCATACATATATATCGAACCCGTTCAATCCCACTTCGTGATCAAATAATTCGAAATGATTCATTCCCTCTCCCCCATAGAAGAATAAGTTTGTGAAAACACTATTTAGTAAAGCAGGGTGCATTATCAATGTAGTTGATTGATCTGGGAAATAAGCTATGCTTACATCATCTGATCCTGCTTCTGAAGTGTAAGTTTGAGTGTTATCTCTATATTCTTTTATTTGAACTTCACCTTTCTCAGTATTAATGTATGCTTTGTTTTCTGTTAAGTCTATTTTTACTCCATTTGTACATAAAATAGTTTCATTTATTGTTTGACAATTTCCACTATTTGAATAAGAAGGGTATGGTGCTATCCAAGCATTTGCTTCCCTTTCACTTAATCCATTTAATTGTCTATATATGGATTCTGCTTCTTCTTGTGTGTATCCAAGTTCTTCCTGTAAAGAGGAAATTGCATTTATTTTTGAATTTGATCTTACTACATTATAGGCTGCAGATTTGTCAAAATTCCAAGATCCGAAATGGGACCATACGCCTGCTTTTGAAACCATATCTTCGGAAGTTATGAAATAGTCTTCAGGCGGATTACAGAACATTTTTTCTATAATTTTTTCAGGGCTATCAGTATGTTCTCCTATTAAACTCCTTGCTTCTGATTCAGTCATTAAAAGTGCTTGATCAATAGCATTTTTTGTAGTAATTGGATCATTTGTTTCTTCCAATAGTAAATCATATGCATCATTTGCACCACAGTCTAACATTCTTAGTATTGCTATGGCTTCATCTTCATTGTCTGTGAGTAGAACTTTCCCCATCCAGTGTGCTTGTGGTCTGTTTTGGGTTCCCCCATCAAATGTTACTGCTCGATCTGTGATTGCTTTAAACCAGTGTCCAAAATCCCACCAAGAATTTACTATTGCATCTGGTGAGGATTCTTCTTTTATCTTTGTTAGTGCGCTATACCATGCATCATCCATTGATGGAACTTCACTTAATCCAGTTCGGTGTGCATCTTTTATTGGTGAGATAAGTAATACTAAGATTAGCAATACAAAAGTAATGCTTAAGAATTTTTTATTTATTTGTAAGCTCTTCGGTAATTTTTCTTTTACAAATTCATATGTTTTTCCTATAAAGATTCCTAAAGCTATTGAATGGATTGGAACTACAAACATTGAAAATCTTAATCCAGTTAATGAACTGTATAATGTTCCTATGAACCATATTGCTAGGAATATTCCGTATTTCAAATCATATTGTTTTTTGTTTTTCTTTATGAAAAATAATGCAATTCCAATTAAAGCAACTATGAATAATAGTGTTCCTCCCAAAGTAGATATAACTTTAGAAAGAGAGGTATCTCCTAGTTCTGCTACTGTTGTATAAACATTAGGCCATAAAGTCGCCTTTGCTGCAGCTTTTAAGAATAATATTCTAAGTGGTCCATTTATGAATGCTGGAATATATTCAAATTTTGTGAATAGTCCTACGAAAAGTAAAGAGGATACTATGTATGGAATTCCTGTTACGAGTACATTCTTTGTTTTTTGAGATTTTGTGAATTTTTTCTTTAAACTTATTATCAAGTATAATGTATATGCTATTAGTGCTCCAAGAACAAAGTCAAAGATGTACCACCAACCGGACCAAGCGAATGCAAATATTCCAGTGAATAATCCTGCAAGGGAAGCAAAGATTATTTTCTTTTTTCTTTCTTTCTGTCTAAGTATAAATGACTCTAGGAATAACCAAGCTACCATTAATGGGAAGAATATGTTATACACATCTGTATCGGAAAATCCTGCTGGTGTTCTTCCTAAAAATACAGGACTGATTGCTAGTAATGTTGCTGCTATGAATCCCCCAAAATTTCCTGCAACTCTTCTTGTTATGAAAAATGCAGGAATTACGGAAAGCATTGCGAAGATCATTGGAACTGCGAACATGGCAGCCATTATTGAATCGTTTCCAAATAATGAAGAAATTCTATAGAAAGTTGCTCCAACCCAAGGATGTAAATTGTTATTTGGGAAACTTCCTTTTGGTGCAACCATATGATTATCGAAAGGTTTGCCGTCAACTAATTCATCTCCCACATGCCCATGTTCTATTATGTTTTCTGCTTGCCTAAAATAATGATAAGGGTCTATTGCTAAGAGGTATGTTTGTCCAGATTCATCTTGATATTGAGATTTAATCTGTTTAGAGAATTGTTCTATTTGAGAATTTACCTCGGCTTTATTTTCACTTAGATATAAATTAAGTTGCTGTTTTACTAAATTATTTAATGATTGTTGATCAATATCAGAATATTGCTGTAATATGTTTTGTTGTATTTGTGCTTCTATGTTGCTTATCACTGTTTGTTCTGCCCAATTATCTGTTACAGGCAAATCATAAGTATATGCTCTGAAAAAACCTGCTAAGAAAATTGGGATTAATAGTAAAACTATAATTGTCAAGTGATATTTCTTCCAAAATTCGCCTACTTTTTTTGTATTGAACTTAATATCTAAGTCTTCTGCCATCCATTTGTTGAATTTGGGTATGTTTATAAATGTTATTGTGGTTGTTCAAGTTTGTATGCCGGGATCGCATAATTAGGTATTGCACCGGTCTCGAAAACCGGGCCTTCGGGCTTCTGGGTTCAAATCCCAGTCCCGGCGTTTTAGTAAGTTTTAAATAGTTCTTTTGCACAAATTTTGTTATGGCTGACCCACTATTAGCACCGGCACAAAATACCAGCATAGTTTTATTTGCGATAGTGATGATTATAGTGATTTACATTTTGTGGAAAATACTAGGTAAGAAATAAAATTATTCTCGTGTTATTGATTCTATCATATTAGCGAATGCTGGTCTTGTTATGAATACTCCAATTGTTACTCCAACTATAGTTACTAGTGCAAATCCTCTTAGTAATCCTGCTCCTGCGTAAAATAATGGGAACATTGCCGCTAGTGTTGTGAAGTATGCTGCTAAGATAATGCCAAATGCTCTCTTTAGTTTTTCTTTCCATCTGTAAGAGTATTCATTCGTTTTAGCAAGGATTTCATCTATAATTATTATTTGGTGATCTACTCCAGTTCCTACTGCTGCGATTATTCCAGCAATTGCTGCAAGATCTAAATTGTATTTTGCTACAGATGCAAATCCTAAAATTAATATTATTTCAGATAAAGAAGTTATTAGCATTGGGATTGCTATTTTTGGATTTTTATATCTGATGAAAACGATAAGTACAACTGCAGCTATTGCAAGTAATCCAGCAAGTATTGCGTTGTTTATGAATGCGGATCCAAGTACTGGAGAAATTGTATCTATTTTTTCAATCTCTAATTTGAATGGGAATGAACCAGTTAGTAAAACTGTTTGTAGTTTGTTCATTTGTGTTAATGCTTCTTGAACTGCTTCTGGTTGTGTTGCTCCTAAACCAGGCCCGGAAATTACAATTTGTGTTGCTTCAGATCCTTTTAGGTCGGCACCTATGTTTAAACTATCAACTTGGGTTCCATCTAAGTAGAAATCTAATTTTTCTGAAAGATAATCTTGCCCTGAAACAGGGTCTTGTACAACATCTAAACCATTTGTTATTTCAGCATGTCTTTTAGCTGCTTCACTGCTTAATCTAATTTGGAATTCAAATTTACAATAGTTTCCGCCGTCTGTAGTTTCTATACAGTCTCTAATTCCTGCACAGGTTCCATCATTTCTACAAACGAAGGTAATATCTTTTTCTCCACCTTCGAATACTGTTTCGTTTCCAATTTTAGCTTCGAATTTTCCTTGAGAAGCAATTAATTCTGAAACTTCTTGTTGAGTAGCTCCAGCAATTTCTACAAGGATGTATTTATTTCCTAAAATGTCATCAGATTTTCTTATCTCAATATCTGAAAGACCATAAGTGTTTAATCTATATTCCATTACAGAAACTAATTCATCTCTTTGTTCATCTGTAATTTGTTCAGCTGGTTTTAGAAGAACTCTTGTTCCTCCTTGTAATTCTAAACCCTTTCTAATATTATTATCAGGAATATTTTGTACTGCTAATCCTAAGTTCTCAGAATTTTTTATTATTGTGTAAGTAGATTTATCAGTGTCTAACC
>CAYFNS010000008.1:1500-9175 GCA_964344545.1 Candidatus Woesearchaeota archaeon | reverse complement strand
ACTCTCATTTAATGGTGTACTTGTAATTAAATTTGAATATTCATCTGTATTGGTAATTCTTTCTCCATTTACCCTAAGTATTCTTTCGTAGTTAGTTGGAGATATTTCTGCTGCAGGGGGATTTATTCCTGCTAAGTTTGCCTCAGAATTTTTTTCTACTGATTTTATGATTACTCCCTCTGTATCAAATTGAGGGTTAATTGCAACTAGAGTAAGGATTAATGCAAGTACTAAAATAATTACTCTTGGTTTTTTAATTATATTCATCATTTTTCTTTAAGATACCAAATCAGTATTCCTGAGTTCATTAACCATGTTGAAATCATATCGATTACTAAAGCGATTAAGATGATTCCAAACATTTGTTTTAATATTATTGAGTTTGTTATTATGAATGCAACTAATAGTGCTGCAATTGTTGTTAGAGTCATGGTCATTCCAGTTTTGAATGCCTTGTAAGTCCTATCCCATAGAGATCCTGCCTTTCTTTTTAGTACTCTTGTTGTAAGCATAATATCTGTGTCAATAGAATAACCAATTATCATTAAGAATGCTGCAATTCCTGCAGTTGATAATTTCATTCCGAATAAACTAATTATTGCTAATGTTGCAACTATATCTAGTAATGCTGAGAAGATTACTGCTAAAGAAGGAACTATTTTTCTAAAAGCAATAAATACAACGATTCCCATTAATAAGAATGCGAATAATATTGCCCTAACCATTTCTTTAAAGAATGAATCTCCAAGACCTTCACCAGTTTCTTGAATAGAAATATCTGCACCAGGGAAATTTTCATTTATGAATAGTCTAAAATCTTCTAATTCAATATCTGTTGCATCAATTATTAATCCTTTACTTTGGCCAGAGCCCAGAGTTGAAAGTTCTCTAATTGAAATTTCTGAATTAGGATGTTGATTTAGGAATGAATTTTCTATTGAATCTATATCTTTTTCTTCTGCAAAATAAATTGTTGAGGATATTCCTCCTTTTAATGAAACATCTTTATCTATGAAATATCCGTTTGCAGAATATTGGAATAATAATATTGCGATACTTAATATAAATATTATTAATGGAATTATTAGTAGTTTCTTATAATTCTTCATATAAAATTCTTCCATGGATATCTGAGTTGTAGTTTTATTTAAAAAAGTTCTGGTTTAGATAGTTTTATTAATACTTTTTTTTGTTCATTTTTATGATTGAAGTTTTAAGGCTTGGACATAGGATTCTTCGTGATAAAAGAATTAGTACTCATGTGGCTTTAGTTGCTAGGGCTTTTGGAGCTTCTAAAATTTATTATACGGGTCAGAAAGATAAATCGTATGAAGAAAGTGTGAATAGAATTTCTAGTGAGTTTGGCGGGAAGTTTGAAATTGAACATGTCAAAAAATTTGAAAAGTTGTTTAAGGGAAAAACAGTTGTGCATTTGACTATGTACGGGGAAGATTTTAGAAAAGTAAAAGTTTCTTCTAAAGATTTGTTGATTGTTGTGGGTGGTGAGAAAGTTCCTGGAGAAGTTTATGAAATGGCAGATTATAATGTTGGAGTTACAAATCAACCACATTCAGAAGTTGCTGCGTTAGGAGTGTTTATGGATCATTTATCTAAAAGTGATTATCCTGATTTTAAAGATGGAAAGGTAAGAGTTAAGCCTTCTAAAAAAGGAAAAGAGTTTTATTAAGGGAAATATTTTTATATTTAGTATTTAATTTTTAATTATGGGTTGGGATTTCAAAAAGGAATTAGGAAGAAAGTTTATCCACCTTTTATCAATTTTTATATTAGTTATTTATTTATTCTTTGCTTCAACATTTAGTCATAGATTTGCTTTGTTTGTTTTAGCATTCTTTTTGATAATCTCAATTGAGTTTGAATATTTTAGGATAGAGACTGGAAAAAGGCTTCCAATTATACATCATTTATGGCAATATAAACGAGCTAGTGAAAGAAATAAAATTGGTGGTGAAGTGTTTTTCTTAATTGGCGCAATTATTTGTTTTGCAATCTTTGATTTGCGTATTGCTGCTGCGGCAATTTTAATGACTACTTTTGGAGATATGTCTGCTGCGTTAATTGGGAAAAGATTTGGCAAAATAAAGATAATGAAGAATAGAACTTTAGAGGGAATATTATCTCAGTTTGCTGTTGATTTAATAATTGGGTTTTTCATTATTAGAACTTTAGTTGGAGGGCAAATATGGTGGACTCATTCTTTAACTCCTTTAGGGCAGCCACTTTGGCTAGTTATATTTGGGATGGCAGCGATTGCAACTTTAGTTGAGACATTAGTGTATAAGATGGATGATAATCTTTTAGTGCCATTATTTGCAGGATTTGCGGGACAAGTAATATTATTCTTATCTAGTATTAGTTTAGTTTATTAGATTTAAAACACAATATTTAAATAGAGAAATTTCGGAATTTATGATTAAGGTGGACTATTTGAAAAGAGGTATGTTTGTTTTGTTATTTTTGTTATGTATTGGTTTTGTTAGTGCGATAGATATTAATCTTACAAAAGATCTTTATTCTAATGATGTTAATTTTCAAGGAGATTTAATTATTGATGATTCTTATGTTGATGTGACTAAAGTTGTTAAGGGAGATGTAAGGGAGTGTGGAACTTATGTTGAAAAAGAAATTGAACTTTATGATTTATTGATTGGGGCAGGTTTTGATTTGGGGCCAAAAGAAATATTTGTTGAAGGAACTTCAAGTTCTAGTTATGAAGTTTCTTTGGGGAATAATCAATCGGAATTAGTTGGAATATTAATTAATGGAGATTTAAATCAATTAAATTTTAGTGTTTCTGGAAGTGGAAGTGGTTTGTATATTGATGTTGGTGCAGATGATGAAGATGATTGGAGATATATTGGAGGATTTAGTCAATGGGGAGAGGTTATTGATTCTGAAGAATATGATGGAGATTATGATTTAACTAATATTTATGAAATAAATCCTGGAGATCAAAAATGTAATTCTTTCAATTTATCCTTTGATGAAATGGTTGGAGATTTATTTATTGAAATTGAAGCTTATGCAAAAGGAGGAGGAGTTGATGATCAATTAGTTGCAAGAGTTGGTGGAAAAAGATGTACCTTGATGGAAGGTCCTGGGGATAATGATTGGGGGCTTACTAGTTGTAATATTAGTTTAGATGCTACTCGTTATGATAGTCCAAGAATTTTTGATGTTTGTGTTTGGTCTTCAAGTGATGATTTTAGAATTCCTGGAAGAGTTGGGGGAGATAATTTTTATTTTACTAAAGTTAGACAAGCAGAGTATGATGAATATTTAAGAAATAATCCTGTTGTTGTTTCTGATTCTAAATTAATTGGAGAGGTTAATAGTTATTATGATGAATGTGAAACTGATTGGTGCTTAATTCCAATGAGGGTTAGATTGGAAAATGAAGGAGAAGTAATTTTAAGTGATTTATTTGCAAGGTCTTTAGCTGGTGCTGAATTTGGAGTTTTTCATACTGTTGATTCGGAAACAATCACTGCAAATTTAACAGGGAATCCAATTTCATTAAGTGCGTTTTCAGAATTAAAAACACCTGATGTTGAGGAAGATGTTTGTATTTTAAGAATGTCTTTTGAAGGAGAATATGATGAGGCTTCTTTTGATGTTAGTGCTGGTCCTACTCCTGTTATTGAAGTAAGTTCAAGATATATGGCAAAGGGGTTTCCAATTGAATTTGATGGAAGTAATTCTGAGACGAGAAATAATAGATCAATAGTTTCTTGGAATTGGGATTTTGGAGATGGTTTGAGTGAAAGTGGAATGATTGTTTCACATACTTACAATACTTATGGAAATTATTCTGTAACTTTAACTGTGAGAGATTCGTCTGGTGCAGAAACTAATACCAGTATTGCAATGCATGTTGTTGCTTTAGAAGATCATCTGAATAGTGAATTTTTAGGATTAGATAGTAAATTTTCTGATGCAAGATTAAATGCTATTGCTCTCAAAGATGAAGTTTCTGAATTTTATACATTTATGCTTTATGAGAGTGTTGTTAATAGTGGAGAGGAAGCGGCGGATAGATTGGAAGAGAATTTTACAACTGTAAAAAACTCAGCTTCTGTTGATAAGGAGCCACAGTATGCTGCTATTGCAAATGATTTACATGCAATTTTGAAAAATATTCCTTTAGATTTGATTGATAGAGGAAATAAGGATGCAGACAATATTTTATTAACTGGTTCAGACGAGATGGAAAATATAATCCTGCTTATGCAGATGCAATTTATGAATTTAATAGGGATAATGTAGATGTTGATATGGATACAACTTTAATTGAAATAGAATTTTTTGAGGGTAAAAAAAATTACCTTTATGTAAAGAAATCTGTTGATGTTGTTGGAGGAAGCAATCTTGTTGTTGTAGAAGACATAAGAGATGTTGCAACTGGTGATGTTTTTGGTGGAACTAAAATAAATTATTCTGGAGCAGTTTATTGGGATATGTCCTCTAGCCCGTTAGACATAAAGTATGCTGTTGAGGCAAATGATTTAGGGACAATAAATACTATTGTTTATTCTGATGTTGAAACTACTGGAGAAGAAGTTTATTGTTTTAATGATCCTTCTTGCGCAAAGTATTGTGGGGATGGAGTTTGTACTGTTGCAGATTATTTGGGTGTAAATGAAGGAGATACTGTTAACAGCAATTATTGTCCAGAAGATTGTGTACTAGAAAATAATATGACTCAATACATAATATTGTTTGTTGTATTTTTCATATTCCTTGTTTATTTATTATTTTACAAAGGCCCGGGAAGTATAAAAGATATTTTGAATAAGTTAAGTTATGGAGTTTCTGGAAAAAAAGTATTTATGACTGAAAGAGATAAAATAACTTTAAAGAATTTCGTTGATCTTTCTTTAAGGAGGGGATTTGGTAAAGAACAAATAAAAACTGCCTTGATTAAGAAAGGTTGGAAGAAAGAACAGGTTGAAGAAATTATGAAGAGTTCTGTAAAAAGATAGAAAATTATTTAAAAGAAAAGATTAACATCTTTTATATGAAGAGAGTGGTATTAACCTTAGTTTTATTTTTATTTAGTTTTGGAGTAGTTAGTGCTGCAGATTGTACAGTTGAATTGGGACCTGGCTGTTCTTCTGGAGATATAGTTAGTGGTTTTTGGATGGCGAGCGATACTAATTCTCATGGAAGTGTTTTACCGGTTCCAGGATATGATTATGTTCTATGTTGTGATTCTCAGCGGAATATGAGTTTCTTTAGTGCATCTAATAATGTTGCTAGGCTTTCATTCCAAACAAATGCTCACTTAGGTACAATGGGAGGGTCTCCCTATGGACAAGTTCTTCATGTCCAGAATGCTACTTGCAGAGATGCAGCTGCATGTGTGGGGGATGAATTCTGTTTGTTTTCTTTAGCTTTACAAACTAATAGCCACGTTTCTGAATGTGGTACTCCTGGATATGGGATTAATATCTGTTGTAATTCAACTCCTTCCGGAGGACCTGTTTTAGGTGTTTGTGGGGATGGAGTAATTGATACCCCTAATGCTGGGGGTTTGAATGAAGAGTGTGATAATGCTAATTTGAATGGACACAATTGTACAACCCAAGGCTATGATGATGGTACTTTGAGTTGTAATCCTGTTGGGCATGTGGATGAATGTTTGTTTAATACAACTGGATGTTTTAATATTGTTACTACGGATCCCCCGGTTGTAGGTCCAAATGAATATTATGTTTATGGAGATTGTTTAGATGATGGAGATGGAGATGAGTATGGTGAAGCAAATTGGACAATTTATGCAGGAGATGGAACTGTGGATAGTACAGGGTCAATTGTTTGTCAGCTAAGTGCAGAAGAAATAGGATTTTTTGGAGTATTTTCTATGTTGGTATTTTTAGGAATAATAAGTATATTTTATATTCATAATTATTTAAGGAGGTGTAATGATGCAAATCACAATTAATATTGAGAAAAAGCATTTCTATGCAATTGTATTAGTGCTTTGCTTGATGGGCGGAGGAGCTGTTTTTGCGTATAATACGGGATCGAATGGAGTGCCATCTCAGATGGGACATAGTTTTGATGAAGTTGGAGGAGGAGTAACTTTGCTTGGAGATGTAAACTGTAATCCTCATGTTGCTGGTGACTGTGTGGCTCCAACTGATATCGAAGGTGTTACTTTTACTGGTACCCCTGTAGATGGTGTTTCTCTTGTTGATATCACTCAGAAAGATATTAATTTTGGAGGAAATGATGGAGGAGCATTAAAAGTTAAAGGGCACGCTACTTTTGAGGAAGGAAATGTTTATCTGTTAAACTTATCTTCTGTTGCTCCAATGGGATATACTCATTTGTGTATTTGGAGAGGAATCTCGCCAGATAGTGGAAAGATCACTTTATGTCCTTAGAAAGATTTAAATAATCTTTTTCTCTTTTTTATTTTATGAAATTTCGAGGTGATTTAATGAAGAGTCTATTTATTCTACTTATTACTTTTAGTTTATTTATTTCTGGTTGTGAATTAGTTGAGGAACAAAATCCTCAATTAAGAAATTTATATTATGTTTATGAACAGCCTGTTTGTGATCATGGTGAAGTATGTGGCATCGGCGGCGGAGGCGGCGGAGGCGGCAATAAAAATTATTTAACTACTTATTGTACTAATGTATTCTTTGGAACTTGTGGTGCTCCTGCGGGAGAAGATATTTATGAAACACATTGTTCTTTGAGTTATAATTTAGGTTGTGCAGGTAATTGTTACGTAGCAATAGACTCCGATTCATGTGGATTTTATGATCCTGCAATAGGAAATTGTTATTGTGTTGGAGACGGGGTTTGTCATGATACTTATGGTGAGCCGATAACATCAGAGGATTGCCAAGAATGTAGTCCTGGTGAAACTCAATCTTGTAGTTTACCCCAAGAACCGGGTACATGCGGAGAATGTAATTCGGGGTTAAAAACATGCGATGGTAATGGTCAATGGAGTGGTTGTGAACAAATTGTAGATCCTATTGCAGAGATTTGTGATAATGGACAGGATGATGATTGTGATTGTTCCCCGGATCATGTTGATGCTGATTGTTTAACTACTCATCTAGAGTGTGTTGGTGAACAATGTATTGAAGTCCAAGGTCAAGGAAGTGATCAATGTACTGTGGATGCAAATTGTGCTCCAGGTGTATGCGGTAATGGAATTTTAGAAGCCGGCGAGCAATGTGATGTGGATTATTCAACCTATGATTATGGTTCTACAATGTTTTCAGATGTACATTATACTAATTTTGATTTAGGAGAATGTTTAGTATGTGATATGGATACTACTCGAGATCCTGAAACTTGTGTTTGTGCTACAACATGGGGTGGCGATGGGATAATGGAATACCCTAATGATTTAGGATTTGGCGAGGGGTGTGATTCATTACCTTCTCCAGTATATTGTGGATCTTTTGATGGAGATCAAGCAGGATGTGAAGCTAATAGTGACTGGTGTTGGTTTAGAACATATGCTTCCAATGGGCTTTATTGTGGTAAATGTTTACAATTAAATCACTGTTCTTCTATGAGTTGTGAGGATGGAGGATGCGGAATTGAGGAAATTCATTATCCTGGAGCGTTTACATGGTATGGAGATATTATAAACAAATTCTGGAATCCAACTTTTGGTTCAAGA
>CAYFNS010000008.1:1149-1416 GCA_964344545.1 Candidatus Woesearchaeota archaeon | reverse complement strand
GGGATTATCCTGATAAATGGACTGGAGGTGCAAATTATTTAACTTCAGGGGGAATTGATAACTCTGCAGTTATGTTGGCTACATTTGATGGCAATCAATATGCGGAACAGTATGTTTACTTAAATTATAATAGGAATTATACGGTTTCTGCATACATAAAGAAAAATAGTGAAGCAGATGCAAGCATTTTGATTGAATGCCCCGGGGCAATGGAATCTCCAGATGGTTCAATGATAATTTCCGGAAATACTGCGGAATTAGTTGTTC
>CAYFNS010000008.1:0-1139 GCA_964344545.1 Candidatus Woesearchaeota archaeon | reverse complement strand
TGCAAGTTTAGATTCAGCTAACTTCTTGAGGTATGATGGTACAGTTAAGATTCCAAACATACATACTTCGGGAGATTGTGCAATTAGATTTGGAGCATCTAGTGGATCTGAAGGTCATTATTTCGATAATGTGCAAATAGAGAATGGATCTGTAAGGTCTACTTTTGTGCATGATGAATTTATCTTGAATGACCTTAAAACTCCTTATGGGGATTATCCACCTATGTCGATGGATTGTCCTGTAGGGTAAACAGAAGATTTAAATAATCTTTTTCTCTTTTTACTTTTAGTTTATTTATTTCTGGTTGTGAATTGGTTGAGGAACAAAACCCTCAATTTGCTATGAACCATATCAAAATTATGGATGTTCCTGCCTGTGATCATGGTGAAAATTGCGGAATCCTCATTGGAGGCGGAGGCGGAGGAATTGGTAGAATAACTTATCAAACGTCTTATTGTACTAATGTATTCTTTGGAACTTGTGGTGCTCCTGCGGGAGAGGATATTTATGAGACTCATTGTTCATTAAGTTATAATTTAGGTTGTGCAGATACGTGCTATGTAGCTATAGATTCTGATTCGTGCGGATTTTATGATCCAGCAATAGGAAATTGTTATTGTGTTGGAGATGGAGTTTGCCATGATACCTATGGTGAACCTATAACCTCTATAGATTGTCAAGAATGTACTCCCGGAGAAACGATTGGGTGTTCTTTGCCAATGGACCCTGGAACTTGTGGAGAATGTAATACTGGTTTGAAGACTTGTGATGGAAGTGGCTTCTGGAGTAATTGTGAACAAACAACTTTCCCTGTTACAGAAATTTGTGGAAATAATCAAGATGATGATTGTGATTGTAATCCTGATACAACAGATGCAGATTGTCAAGTGACACATATGGAATGTGATGCTAGTTATAATTGTATAGAAGTTGTTGGAGAGGGAAGCGATCAGTGTAGTGTAAGTGATGATTGTGTTACCCCAACTCACATGGAGTGTATTGATTACCAGTGTATTGTTGTGGAAGGTGTAGGAGTAGATCAATGTACTGCGAATGAAGATTGTACGATTATTGTTGGTTCTCCCAACTGGGCAAGAGTTTATCCTACTGAACCATTTGTTTGGGGAGTACCAGGAGA
>CAYFNS010000007.1:4158-23450 GCA_964344545.1 Candidatus Woesearchaeota archaeon | reverse complement strand
AACAAGCAACTGAGAAAGGTATTAATTTAGATGAAATGGAAGCTTATGCTGAAATCTTTAAGTTTGGATGTCCTCCGCATGGTGGAATTGGATTGGGTATTGACAGAATTATTCAAAGATTATTGAAATTGGATAATGTTAGAGAAGCAATATTACTTCCAAGGGATCCAGAAAGGTTAACACCTTAAATTTCTTTCATTATTGCAAGGGTTTGGGTTTTGTCTATTCCCTCAATATTCCTTAATTTATTTATTATAAATTCATTTAGTGATTCGATATCTTTCGTTCTTACTTTTACAACCATATCTGAAAGTCCTGCCACTATCAAAGTAGTTTATTTTTTTCGCTATTCCAGACTGATCAATTTTTTTCCCTTGAATATTATAATTTATTGTTATTAGAATAAATGCAGATATATGTTTGCCTAATTTTTTATGGTCTAATTTTACTGTGAAATTTTTTATAACTCCTTCTTGTTTTAATTTTTTTATTCTATTATGTATTGTTGTTATAGGGATATGCGTTTTCTTTGATATTTTATGGGTGGAAAGGCTGGAATCTCCCTTTAATATTTCAATTATTTGTAAATCTTTTTTGTCTAATTTCATGATATGGAATAATTTTCCATTATTTATATATTTTTTGGTTATTTTTGAATATTATTTTGTTTTTTTCGGGATATCTATATAAAGAAATTTCTACACTAAAATAAACCGGAGGTGGCAGGAGGAAAAATGATGGATGAACTACAAAGAAGAAGATTAAAAGTAATCGAAAGAAGAGAAGAAACTCTACGCCAAGTTCTTGGAGAATTAGAAGATGCCACCCAATATGATCCAAGACAACGAGAATATCGGGTGCAAATGGAAGAACTTCTTGGCAGGACGAGAGACTTAGCCATTAGGCTAGATGGAAGGACAAGTGAAAAAATTAATTCCTTACTAGGGAAACTTCAGGGAGCGTATATTGGATCTCTAGAGTATTTAGATAAGGAATTTTCAGATGTTGAGCCAGAAGTAGAAGAAGTAACGCTAAAGATGCATGCACCAATGTTTACGATTTTTGACATGTATTTGATGGCTTTCGGGAAGTAATGAAAATGCCAGTAAGAGATACTATAGATAGGATTATCGAAGATGATGATGAGCCGAAGAAAGAAGAACCTAAAAAAATTGAGTATCATTGTCCGCCACAACAAAGGACAAGATACGAAACGATGTTAGTTTCTGATGGGGTGACGGCTGGAACTAGAAGGGTTAGTAGACAGGTTTATCATGATATGAACGGTAGGCGTGCAGATAGATAACCCAAAACCTTTTTATATTTCTTTAATTTTATACAAGAAAATGAAATTTTTACCAATACAAAAGGCATTAGATAGGAAAGGAAAAGTCGCAGTTAGAGGATGGGTACATAGGATTCGAAAACTGAAGAATAATGTATTCATTGTTTTAAGAGACTCTTCTAATATAGTGCAATGTATTGTTAAGGATCCTGAATTGGTTAAGATAGCTGATAAATTATTAACTGAAAGTTCTGTAGAAATTGAAGGGAAAATTTATACTGAAAAAAGATCACCAACAGGATTTGAAATTGAAGTTTCTAAATTAAATGTTGTGCATTTAGCAGAAGATTTTCCAATTGGGAAAGATCAAAGCCCAGAATTTTTACTTGATCAAAGACATTTATGGTTGAGATCTAGAAGGATGACTGCAATAATGAAGATTAGAAGCACTGTTTTTGGTGCAATCCATGAATATTATAGGAAGGAAGGATTTTACGAACACCAGTCTCCAACCTTATTGGGTGCTGCTGGTGAAAGTGGATCTTCTGTTTTTGAAGTTGATTATTTTGGAAAGAAAATGTACTTGGCTCAAACATGGCAATTGCATGCAGAAGCAATGATTTTTGCTCTGGAAAAAATTTATACTTTAGCACCATCATTTAGAGCAGAAAAATCTTCTACTTCAAGACATTTAACAGAATATTGGCATGCAGAAATGGAAATGACGTGGTGTAAATTTGAAGATTTACAAGATTATGCTGAGGGTGTTATGAAACACATTGTTAAGAGAGTTTTAGAGGAAAACAAAGAAGAATTAGAAATTTTGAAAAGAGATACTAAAACTTTAGAAGCGAGTGCTAAAAAACCATTCCCAAGAATAACTTATACCGAGGCCTTAGAAATTTTGAAGAAAAAAAAGAAGATGAGTATACCTTGGGGAAAAGACCTTAGAACAATTGAAGAAGATAAGCTTTCAGAGTTGTATGATACTCCAATAATAGTTACTGATTATCCTAAAAAAGTAAAAGCATTCTATATGAAAGAATCTCCGTCAACAATTGATAAACCTGAAGATGAAAAAACAGTACAAGGTTTTGATGTTATTGGTCCAGAAGGATATGGAGAATTATTTGGTGCTTCACAAAGAGAAGAAAACATTGAAGTTATTAAAGAAAACTTAGTTCGTGAAGGTGAAGATTTAGAGAATTATGAATTTTACTTTGATACTAGGAGATATGGTTCTATACCCCATGGTGGATTTGGAATGGGTGTTGAGAGAGTAATATCTTGGATTTGTGGTTTAGATAATATTAAGGATGCAATTGCTTTCCCAAGAACAATGACTAGAACTAGTCCTTAAAAATAAAGAAAGAAGAAATTTTATTCTTCTGTTTCGTCTTCTTCAGAAGCTAAGAAAGACCACCAGGGCTTATTTACTCTGATCAATTCTCCGTTTTCAGCATTAACTTGTGCTTGTACTGGCATGTCAGTTCCAAATAAACCTAAAAATCTCGCTCTTTTTTGTGTTTTTATTTCATAAGCAAGTTTAGCTTGTTCTCCTTTTCCAACTTCTTTTAATTCCAATGAACAATTTCCGCTACAGTTTCTTAATCTAAGTCTTTGTAATGCAGTTTCAGAGGCCCTATCCGGCATTATTTTTATCTCTGCATTTCTTCCATTAGATAATCCTGCGTAAAGTCTTGTTCTGTTTTGTACTTGTTCTTGTGATAAATTACAATCACAGTCTGCATGGAACTCTCCCACTCTTAACTGTATTCTATTTCTGACTTTTTCTAGATGCATTTGTTGGCCTTGTGGCCCAATGTGCATTCCAATTTGAGCCATAACCCTTTGGCCTTCTCCAGGGGCATTCATTCCAGCTTGTTCATCAGAGCCATTCATACCCATTATTCCTGGGCCGCCTTGTTGTTCTGCGCTAGCAAATCCTATACTTAAAACAAATAATGTTATAATTAAAATACTCTTTTTCATAATATACACCTCTTTTATATTTTATTCTTAATATTTAAATAAGTTTTTATAATACATTAAAAAATTGATAGATTATTCCTGCAATAAATACTAAGATTAATATTCCTCCAATTAAGTGAAGTTTTCCTAGTTTGAATTCTGGATGTCTATTTCCGTGTTTTTTAGCCTTCCAGTAAATTAAGATTAATAAGATCCCTTCTATTCCTCCAACTAGAGAACCAGTTATTGCAACTACTTTGATAAAACTTTTAACACCTAATAGAAATACTATTAATGGAATAAATACTGTTAGTGCCCAAGAAAGTTTGGGTTTTAGATTATAATCAAACATATAAATTTCCTTCATTGCAAGTGCCAAGGTTAAGAATGAAGTTAGCATTGCAAAAATTGCAAATAAAGAACCTAGAACAATCATTGAAGGGCCCAAGGTTTCTCCTAATCCCATTGTTACAATTTCTGTTGTGTCTGCTCCCGTAATTCCAAGAGTTGCAAAAGCAAATATTGCATAAGAAACTAGGGGAATTAAAGAACCGAGGATTATTGCTTTCTTTAGTTTTTTTCTATCTCGTGTTAAATATTCTTTCATTTCGGGGACAGCTTCGAATCCCCTAAAAGCAAATAAAATTACACCAAAGGGAACTAAGATATTATAAATATTGAATGTTGCTAAGTTTGTTAAATCAAATTTTGTTGAAGTTGTTGTAATTAATGAAATTATTACAACTAATAATAAAACAATGGCTAAGAAATAAATTTCAGATTTAGATATTGCGTTTAATCCTTTATATGTTATTGCGGCAACTATTACGAAGAAAATTAATGAAAAAGTCAAAGGATTTAATCCAAAGATTGCAGATAGAGCTTCTCCCTCACCAATAAGATAAGCAATTAGTGCACCATAGATCCCAAAGAACAATGTGAAGATAGATAATCGTTTTGCCCACTTACCAAGATATTTTTCTGCATATCCAGGGAATTGATGATTGCCAGAAGTCCTTAAAGTTACTTCACCATACATTAAATGAAGTAAAAGCATTGCCAATCCAATAAGAACTATTGTCAGTAACCCAGTTAAAAATCCACTTTGAGCAACTGCATATGGAATTCCTAATACCCCAGCACCAATTACTGTACCTGTAAGTAATGCTGTTGCTCTGAGAGTAACTAAGTGCTCCATAAGGTAATTTTAGAAATTTCGTTTTAAATATGTTATGGTTATATTATCCCTAATTTTTTGAACCAATATTCCCAAACGGGTTCTAGTTTGAGTGTTCTTATTTGTCCTTGAGTGTACCAAGATGCAGAATGAGTTTCACGTTCACTTCTTTTTACTTTTCCGTTTACTTCACATTCAAAAACATACCAATAATGATGATCAACTCCTTTACTACACGTGTTTTCTACTTCTTCTTCGAATATTAATTTATGATTTATTAGATCTAGGCCAACCTCTTCTTTTAATTCTCTTTTAAGTGCTTCTTCTGGACTTTCATCCCCATCAATATGGTCTGCTACTTCTGCAAACCCTAATGGAAAAATTGCTCTATCAATTAAGAAATACTTTCCATCTTTTTTTATTAAGGCACCTACAGAGTAGTGCATATCTTTTCCGTTTTTAGTTCTTCCTAGTTTGTGATTTCCCATCTTTCAAAAATAATTTTCTTACCTCTAAGATTGTTATTCCTCCCAATGCATATAGTGCTACTTTGCCCCATTCCTCAATTCCTAGTGGATGTAACTTAAATAATGCTGCAAGGGGCGTGTATAAAATTACTACTTGCATTGCTAGTGCTAATAATATTGAGTAGATTAGCATTTTATTTGAAAATAATCCAACTTGGAATGCATTCTTAGTATTTGACCTACATACAAAGACAAGCATTAGTTCGAAGATTACAACAAACAATAGCACCATGCTTCTTGCTCTTTCTAATCCACTTGTTGCACTTTCTGTTGAGAATAATATTAGGCCTAAAATTGTTAAGATTAATCCAGACAATACAAGGAAAGGAATGTTTCCATTTAGAATTTGTTCTTTTGGATCACGGGGTTTTCTATTCATTATATTTTTCTCTGCAGGATCTACCCCCAGTGCAATTGCAGGGAAACTATCTGTGATTAAATTTATCCAAAGAATTTGTAAAGGTAATAATGGGAGTGGCAGTCCAACAATTAATGAACCCAAAATTAATCCAATCTCTCCGAAATTTGCAGAGAGTAATAGTTTTACGAATTTTCTAATGTTATCAAATATTCTTCTTCCATGTTTTACAGCTTTTACGATTGAATTAAAATTATCATCTAATAACACAATATCTGCGGATTCTCTTGAAACATCTGTTCCAGTCAAACCCATTGCAACCCCTACATTTGCTTTCTTTAAAGCAGGGGCATCGTTTATACCATCTCCCGTCATTGCAACTATTTCTCCATTTTCTTGCAGGGCATGGAGTATTGCAACTTTATGTTCAGGATTTACACGCGCATAAATATCGGTTTTTCTTGCTATGTCTTTTAGATTGCCACGAATATCTTTGCCTTCTAAAACTCTTGTTCCTAAATTTAGTTCTTTAGCAACAGCCTGAGCAGTAACAGCATTATCCCCAGTAATCATTACAACTCGAATGCCGGCTTTTTTACATAGCTTAACTGCTTCAATTGCTTCTTTTCTTGGGGGATCAATCATTCCCATTAATCCAAGGAAGATTAATTCTTGATCGTTTTCATCTTTTGAATATGCTAATGCGAGAACTCTTAATGCAGCACTAGCCATTCTTTTATTCATTTCAATAATTTTTTTCTTTTCTTTTTCTGTTAGAACTTTTAATCTGCCGTTGTTGTAAACGTATTTACATTTTTTTAGTATAACTTCTGGAGCACCCTTCATGTGAAGGTTCTTTTTATTTCTATATGCATCTATTGTGACCATATATTTATGTGAAGAGTCAAATGGTATTTCATCTACTCTATAGTATCCAGTTTTAGTGTGAGATTTTTTTGCTGCAACTAGTAATGCTAATTCAGTTGGATCTCCTGTTTTTGTTGGGAGATTTGCATTATTACAAAGCATTGCAGTTTCCATTAATTTAAATAATCTTGTTGGGTCGTATTTTGAAGAAAGTGTTTTGAACATCCCTTTAGTTTCATATCCCTTTCCAGTAACATGAATTAATTCATTGTTAGCATAAATTTGAGTAACAGTCATTTCTCCAGAAGTCATTGTTCCAGTTTTATCTGAACAAATTGTTGTAACTGCCCCTAGGGCTTCAACCGCATGTAATTTTTTGATTAAAGCTTTATTTTTCGCCATCTTTTGTACACCTAAGGCTAAAGCAATTGCTACAACAGCAGGGAGTCCTTCTGGAATGGCTGCTACAGCTAAACTCATTGCTGTGAGTATTGATTCTGTAAATGAAATATTTCTTATGAATCCAAGAACAACTAATAACACTGCAATACCTAAAACTATCATCCCAATTTTTTTACTAAATACATCTAATTTTTTCTCTAAGTTTGTTTGGCCTTCCTTTACTTTTTTTAGTGAGAATGCAATTCTGCCAAATTCAGTTTTATTTCCGGTAGCAGTTACAACTGCAATTGCCCGCCCGTAGGCAATTATTGTACCCGCAAAAATCATATTTGTTTGATCTGCAATTGTATTTGTTTTTTGTATAGCTTTAGTGTCTTTATGGATTGGGGTTGATTCCCCGGTTAGAACTGCTTCATTTGTTTTTAATGAAACTGCTTTTAGAATTCTTGCGTCTGCAGGCACTTTGTCTCCTGCTTCTAAGATTAGTATGTCTCCAGGAACAACATTTTCTGCGTTAATTACTCGTGTTTTTTTATTTCTTAGGACCCTTGCAGTTGGGGCTGAGATTTTTTTTAGTAGTCCTATGGCCCTCTCTGCTTTTTATTCTTGATAATACCATCCCCGCAATTACTGCCGCATCTATAATGTGTTGGATTGCTAATGAAATAATAATTGCACCGAGAAGTATGTATATTAGCGGGTTCCTGAATTGGTTTAGAAAGATTTTTAGTTTAGATATTCTTTTTTCATGAGTAATTACGTTTTTTCCATGCTTTTTTAGTCTGTATTCTGCCTCTCTAATAGTAATTCCTGTTGTAGCATCTGTACTTAGAAGGTTAACCACTTGATTTTTAGTTTTAGCATGGTATGGAATCATCTATATTCTTTATTGGTTAATTTTTATATTGTTTTTGGTAAACTTTATAAGAAGCATAAAATAGGTATTTTTAGTTTAATGTGGAGCCGAAGAAGTGGAGTTTATGAGTATTTGCTTACTATGAAGCTTTTATCGACATTAAATTATGTGGCCCCATAGCTCAACTTGGATAGAGCAATCGGTTTCGGCCCGGTAGATGGGGGTTCAAATCCTCCTGGGGTCACTTTTTACTTTTATTTGGTGCTGTAGTGTAGCTTGGTCATCACATAAGGCTGGGGGCCTTATAACCGGGGTTCAAATCCTCGCAGCGCCATTAATTTTTGTAGAATTTGGGGGTTGTTAATTTTTGGCAGTATTTGCATTCTTTTAGATGGTCTCCCAATATCTTTGCAATTTCTGGGTTTATTATTTGACCCCGTATAGAATCATATACTAAATTTTGGTCCATATCACAATGCTCATTTCTTTCTTGTAATAACAAAAGAGACTCTTGTACTACTTTTTCGAGTGTTGATCCGGGAGAATAATCCCTTGGAACTATAAATGAAACTGAACTTCTTCCTTCTCCTACTTGAGCTCTTGCTTTTTCAAATGCTTTTTTATTACCTTTTTCAAAAACACAAATTGCTACTCCCCCTCTGCCCCTTATATATCTGAACATGTCTTTATCGGTTTCTCCATCTCCAAAAACAATACAATTGCCGTAATTAAAATGATACTCGCCCATACCAAGATCCTGATATAAATCTCCACCTTTTGCAGTTCTTTTTATTGACTCTACTTTCTCAAAAGGATCTAGAATTCTTTGTATTTTTGTAATATTATTTCCATCATCCATAAATTCCCCACTTGTTATTGAAGTTGTATGCGGTGCAATTGAAGTTCCTTTAATCAAAGGCTCAATTCCTACACTAATTATGTGGTGTTCAGGATCTATCCCATTAGCATTACAAAAAGAATCAATTCTTGAGAACCAATTTGGAATTCCTGGAGCTAATTTAATCCGGGGAGCAAATACTTTTTCCATCATTTCGTTTGTTAATCCTGGAAAAACCCCGTTATTTGCATCTATGACCATTTGAGCCATATATCCTACACCTAATTCACAGTTTTCTGCTAAATCCCAATAATCTTGAGGCTTGTCTATTTCGGGATAGGCTTGTCTAAGATTTTTAAGAAAATGTCTAAATATAGGAAATTGCTGGTATTCCTCAGATAATGTTAAGTCAAAATCATAAAATAGTCCAGATCTCATATAAAAGGGAATCTAGATAATTTTAAAACACTTACTTTTTCTTTTTAGAACTAGATTTTTTCTTTTTTGGTGTATCTCGGTGGGCAATAATTGCAGAAAGGAGTGTTATTGTAATTAATACTATCATATTTCTTGCTAATACTCCTCCAACAAACTCATAAATTGCTCCAAATATTGGGGAAGCATTTAGTTCTATACTTGATGCCACTCTTGTAAATGCAATCTTCACTTTATCCTCAGATCTTTCTAGATATGAAATCCTCAAAGCATGCTCATCAATTGTAAATTCCTTTGTTTCGTGGAATAGGATATGGTAAGTTTTCCCAGCAATATCAAACTGAGCACCTTCTTCTGTAATATTATAAATTGAAACATTGTAAGTTGTGTTACCCAAAACTACTTGATACTCTCCGCCTTCGCTTATAATCTCTATTGTTTCATTTTCTTCAACTGAAAATGAGTAATCAGATAGGTTCCATTCAGGAGTTTCATCACTTTGTAGGTCCTCTTGAGATGGTGGAGAAACAGTAGTAGTTTCTTCTGTAGTCTCAGTTGTTTCAGAAGTGCCTTCTTCTCCTTCGTCTTCATCTTCTTCCTCTTCCTCAGTTGTTTCATTTATTCCCAGAGCAAAGTCTATTGTTCTGTTAAATGTATAAGTGAAGAAATCATTTGCTGTGTTTCGATCATAATTGGAAGTTATATTTGTCCAATTCCCCAAACAAGTTCTGTTCACAAAACTCCAATTATTACATTTATGTAATCCTGCAAGTAATTCATTTGTAATCGAAATATTTTCATAGTAAATTTTTATTGTTGTATTTGAAACATTGTAAGTCGAATTAATAGCATAAACTAAATGGTATCCTGTAATAGAAGTTAAACTATCTAGCTTAATTGTTTTGTTTGATTGTGTAGTATTTATTTCATCAAAATATATCTCTAGATCTTCTGAGGAGAACTCATATTTTAGATCGAAAGTTGTATCTGGGATTTCTAGGGTAAATGTATTGTTTGATGTTCCGTTGTATTGTACATTCCTAGATAAGAAAAATGTGTAATCATGCGTTAAATTTGTAGAGTTCCACCCATGTACAGTTGATATGTAATCATATGGAGCAAAGATTTCAAAGTAATTTGTAGTGTTAGTTATATTTCCTGAATCATTAACCCAATACGTTAAATTATACCTTCCAGTTTGAGAAATGTTTGTGTATGTTATATTTGTATCATTAAATATTGATTCAATTGTTCCATCAGGATGTGTAATATTAACCCATACAGTTGAAGTATTTGTTGTATTAATACTTAGAGAAATATTTGATGTATTGGTTGTTATTAAGGGGGAAACTGTTAATTCGTTAGAAGCAAATACGATTGAAAATATAAGCAAGAATGCTAATGTAACTACTATCCCTCTTTTCATGATTTTAAAATGGATAATGTATATTTAAATTTATCGCTAGAAAGCTATTTCTTTTTGTGTTTTGAGAAATGCTTTTTATGGTGTTTTCTGGAAAGTAAGTATATTATTCCTATTAGTAATATGAATAGAATAACTGTTATTATATTTGCGGTATCTCGTTCTTGAGTGGGCAATCTTTGATTATTTATTTGCACTACTTGCTCACCTTCAACAAAAGTGAATATGTTTTGGCAGGTTGAAGATTCTTTGCAGATTCCCCTGCCTTCTTCTGCACAACAAACCTCCCCTTTTAGACAATCATCTTCGTATCTACAGATTACATGGCAATCTCCTTCCTTACAATCCATTGTTTGCTCTATGTATGCAAAGTGACCAGTCATTGTAAATCCAAGAAATAATATAGAAGTCAATAGAGCAAGAATAAAAATAGGTATGAAAACTTTGTCTTTAAGCTCCATAGTTTATGTTAGGTTCTCCTGTTTTAAAAGTTTTTTTCTTTTTTATTTGAATAATCACAACTACTATTATTGCTACAACTAAAGCTAAAATTACCCATAAATGGGGGAATCCTTGTTTTGTTTCTTCTTCCTGTTGTCTAAATAAGTTTGATATTGGATCAGTTTCTTCTTTCTCTTCCTCTTGAGTTGTTTCAATTTCGATTGAAGGCAGTCCCGCAATTATCCATGTTGAGAAGCCATCACTTGAAAAAACATAATCCCCTTCTTTTGAAGTTGTTATTAAGTTTGTTTTTGTGTCATCAATACATTTGATTCCTTTTATTTCCTCGATTTCATTTGAAGAAATCCAATCATTATCCACTTCTAGTTCCAAGCTAACATTATCTAGATTTGTATTTGGGATTCCATCATGAACAATGTCTAAAACTTTGTATATTTTTAAAGTGGGATCTAATTCGCAAATTAATTCATCTTCAGATTTTTGAGTTATTCCTATTGATCCTGAAGTATATTTGTTTGTTTTTATTGTTACTTTCTTTAATCCAAATTCCGAGTCTTCTACTTCTAATGTTTTTGTATCATCCCCTTTTATCTTTAATTTTAATTCGAAAGAATCATCTCCTGAGGAAGATTCTTGATTGAGGTAATAAGTTGTTCCACCTCCTGAAGAGGGCGGGTCTTGGCTTGATGCTTGGGTTATCGTTAAGTTGCTTGAGTTTATCCATTGGCTCCAATCATATCCATCCCATACTCTCACTTCACAAGACCATTCTTCTCCTAAGGAAGTATTGCCTGCAAGCACAGAGCCATTGTGAGTTGTCAGTGTTGTTTCACTATTACTATCATTTATTGAGAATTTTCTGAAAGTTATATTTGTTCCTGGATCCGTTATTTCTGCCCATAAATAAAAGCCTTCAGTGTCTGTTAAGTTAAGCATTTCATTTGCATAGCTCCCATTTGAAACTAGAACAGGGGTAGACCATGCATCAACAGATAAATTTGTTATATTATTTGTATGGGTTTCTTTTATGTGATAGTATGGATTATTATCCGAAGACCAATATAAGTAATAAGTTCCGTTTTGTTTGTATAAAAAGGGAGACTCTGCTTGATCAATTCCAACATTAGCAGAACTTGTTTTGTTAATGGGGCCCATGTCAGTCCAATCTACTAAGTTAGATGAATTTGCAATTCCGATTACCATTTTATTGGTTGCATAAACATTTACAGTGTAAACCATGTATCCCATTCCATCATCATCTATGAATACTGTTGGATCTCTACAAGAGTCTACCCATCCTGTTGCAGATGCATTCCAATTAGACCAAGATAAGTTACAATCCCAAATACATCCAGGATAATCAGTATTTGGACAATTGTTTACATTTGCATTTTCCCAGTTTGCTAGATCTGTTGATTTTGCTAATGCTAGTCTCTGCACTGGATTCCCTGCGGTTCTGTCTACACCAGTATAATACATTAAATAATTATTAGTTCCATTCTTTATTACATGTGGTGCCCAAACTTGACTTTGGATCCAGTTACTTGTAGTATTTGCATATAAAACATTATCAACAAAAGACCAATGGCTAAGATCTTGAGATTTTTCATAACCAAATGCTTCTGAATTAAAGTCTAGTGTGTATTTTATGTAATAGGCATGGTACCAACCATCTTCATAATAGATTGAGAAGTCATTCGGAGCGTATCCTCCAAATGGGGCAGGATAAACGGTCTCACAGATTGATTCAGAAGTGCACTAAATCTTGATCCATTCGTGTAATTATAATTATGATGGGTTGTTAAATTGATTACTCCATCTTTATACCAATTAACACTGATATTCATATAATCAGTTTCATTATCGGTTAAGATAGCTGAACAATTTAAATCTGAAGTGGCATAATTTAATCCATCTAAACTTGTTAAGGTTGGGGTTGTAAGTTCTGGAAAATCATTTCCAACAGAAACTACTCTTGGTTCGATTGTTAAATTCCCTGCAGTGTCCATTGAGTAAGTGGTATATTCATAGGTCCCATTTGCTAAATCTGTAAAGTTTTTGTATAATCTCCATGCTCCGTTATTAAATGTTGCATTAATTTCTTCGGGAGAAAATTCTCTACTATGCATTGTGAATTCATCCATACTCCCATTAAAGAAATTTGCACTATGGATAGAGTTTGTACCAATCATTAGATCATTTGTCCAAGTTCCTAGTGGCCCCCCAGTTGTGAAGGTTTTTTCTAGTACACCATTTTCATACATTTTTACATGAGTTCCGTTAAATGTAATTGCTATATGGCCCCACTCTTCATCAGGAGTACTATAAGTTATGGTATCATATTGTTGATTATTTGATTGGTTATGGGTAACGAAGTAAAGTAGACTGTTTGATCCACTTTTGTAAAGATAATATCCTTTTTGTTCACCTGCATGAGGTGCATGTTCTTTGGAGAATGGTTCTTCTTCTACTCCACTAACAAATTTATTGAATTTAATCCATAGTAAAATTGAAAAATTCCCCGGAAGGTCAACTAAATCAGAATCACTAACATTAAGATATTTATTCCCTCCTGAAAAATTTAGTCCCCTCCCATATTTTCCAGAGATAATGTCTGATGTATTCATTCCTCCTCCAAAAGTTGCAAAGTGAGAATTGCTAGAATTATCAAAGATTCCTGTATCGTTGTAATAATCAAAACTCCAATATGAAATTAAACTATTATTCCAATCAAAAAATGAAGAAGTATTGGTGTCATCTGCTATTGTTGTATTTAAATAAACAAAATTGTTATGAGTTGTTGAACCATTGTCTGGAGAGGGTGTTTCCCATGTTATAGAGGGTTCTCCAACTGCAATAACTATTGTTGCAAATACTAATAATAATGCAAATATTGAAACCCCTCTTTTCATAGTAATATTTTTGGTTGAAGCGTATATAAATTTAACTCTTAATCAAAAGTTTTAAAAGTATCTGAGTAGCTTGATGATTATGGCAAAAGAAATCCAGCAAGGGATTACAGTTAAGAAAGAAGAAAATTTTTCTGAATGGTATACTCAATCAATTTTGAAAGCTGATTTGATAGATTATGGTCCTGTTTCTGGATGCTTAATATTTAAACCTGGATCATTTGCCCTATGGGAGTCTGCTAAAAATTATTTTGATTCAAAGATAAAAAAGGACGGAGTAAAAAATGTTTATTTCCCATTATTAATTCCTGAAAGATTGTTAAAAAAAGAGTCTGATCATGTAGAGGGTTTTGCCCCTGAAGTTGCATGGGTAACAAAGACAGGAGGGACTGAACTTAAAGAAAAATTAGCAATAAGACCTACTTCTGAAACTATTATGTATGATTCTTATTCGAAATGGATTAGATCTTGGAAAGATTTGCCTTTAAGATATAATCAATGGTGTAGTGTTGTAAGATGGGAATTTAAACACGCTGTTCCATTTTTGAGAACAAGAGAATTCCTATGGCAAGAAGGACATACCGTTTTTGCAACAAAAAAAGAAGCAGATAAAGAAGCAAGAAAAATTTTAGAATTTTATGCAGATGTGTATGAAGATTTATATGCAGTTCCTGTTTTGAGAGGGATAAAATCTGAGAAGGAAAAATTTGCTGGTGCAGAATATTCATTAAGTGTTGAAACTTTATTGCCAAATGGAAAAGCAATTCAGGGAGCAACATCCCACGGGCTAGGGCAGAATTTCTCAAAGCCTTTTAAAATTAAATTTATTGGAGAAGATGAAAAATCCCAATACGCGTGGCAAAACTCTTGGGGATTTTCAACAAGAAGTTTAGGTGCAATGTTGGCCGTGCATGGAGACGATAAGGGATTAGTTTTGCCTCCAAAGATTGCTGAGAATAAAGTTGTTATTGTTCCTATTATCTTTAAGAATAAATCTGAAAATGTTTTAAATTTTGCAAAAGATGTTGAAAAAAAATTAAAGAAATATGGCGTTCTATTTGATGATAGAGAAGATTATAGTGCTGGATGGAAATTCAATGAGTGGGAATTGAAAGGAATTCCAATAAGGATTGAAATTGGTCCAAAAGATGTTGAAAAAAAGCAAGTTGTATTGGTAAGAAGGGATAGTGGTGAAAAAATATTTGTTAAAGCTTCAGAAGTTAGCCAAAGAATTTCAATATTATTAGATAATATTCAAAAGGACTTATTTACAAAAGCTAAAAAATTCTTAGAAGAATCCATAACTAATGTCAAAAATATTTCTGAATTAAAAAAGGTTGTAGGTCAAAAAAAGATTGGAAAGTCTCAATGGTGCGGAAATCCTGCTTGTGAAGAAAATATAAAAGATAAAACAGGTGCAAAAAGTCTGAATTCTGAGTTTGGAAGGAAAGTAAGTGGGAAATGTTTTGCGTGTGAAGCTGAAGCCAAATTTATTACTTATTTTGGAAAAAGTTATTAAAATATATTTGCGAAGAAAGAAAATATTCTAGCATACCAAGGAGCATTATAGATCTTTAGGAAGTAACTCTTCTTTGTTGTGAAGCTTCTGCCCAGTTCATCTTTGTAATGAACTTTCATATTTATTTTACCAGAAATAAAAGATTTAGAATTTGTTCTTATTATTACTGTTTCGGCTTTTTGATCTTTTTCTAGTTCAAGTCTTTCCAATCCATCAATTTCTATCTTTATGTCTTCTAATTGTGCTAGAGAAGACAAAACAAATGAAAATTCAAAATCTTCCCCATAAGAAACTTCTTTGGGATACTGTACTCCTGTGATTAATACATCTGGTTCTGAAAATATTTTTGTGTTAATTTCTTTTATAAGGTTTATATCATTAACGTTTAAAGTAGCGGTTAGAATTGTTTTATCTGGGATTTGTGTAAAAGTAATTTCTTCCTTTACTCCAATTAGTAAATCTTTTGTTACACATTCATCTTCCAGACATATTTGGGTTCCAGATAATAATGCATTGCCGGTATTTTTTGCTTCACAAATTATTTCTGGATATTCAGTATCATAATAATATTCTTTACCTTGTTCACATGAAAAGAAAACCTCTTCAGAGTAAGATTTTTCTTCTTTTTCCTCAAGTTCTGCTACCATTTCTTCTGCTTCTTGTAATGAAATTTTATCATAGATTTCTGCAAATTCTATTGAAGATGATGCTCTCTTCTCAAACATATCTTTTATCTCTAGTTCTGCAGTTAGATAATCTTTTCTTAAATCGTCAGGCACTTGTATTATCCAAAACATTGTTTTTTCTTGATTTGGTTTAAGCATTACAGGTCTTCTATTTTTTTCTATTATGGATGGTGCTTTTGTGATTGTTATTGAATTTCCTATATATCCATCTACTGAGCTTTCTATTGTTATTTTTAGAGGTACATAACTCCCAGAACCTACCTCATCAACTAAAGGCTCTATATCTATTGAGAAAGGTGAGGAAATTTTTTCCCCAGTACTTAAAACAACAGGAGTATCCTCAAAATTTGAATAATCCAATTCTGAATGCCTAGATCTCCAACTGTATTTTACTGAAGGGCTGCCCGCATCGATAGAGTAATCTAGGGCTAAGTGAGAAGGATCTAGCCACCCTAATTGAGAAAATGTAATATCATAAGGGACCCATCCTTGTCCAGGGAAGTATACTTCTGCCCATCCATGGTTTTCAAAAGAATGATTTAGGTTTGAATAAGCAGTACCAGAAACAAATCTTGCTGGGATTCCAACTGATCTACACAATGAAATAAATAATGAAGTAATCTCATCACAAACTCCTGCTTTATTTTCTAAAACCCATGAAGACTTTAAAGCTGCATCAGCTGTTAATTTATTCAAATCATAATCTACTTCTTGGTTTACCCATTCTCCAAGTTTATATGTTGCAGTGTAAAGATCTGTTTCTCCTCCAATTATTTCGGAAGCCTTGTTTACTATGGAAGGAGTTATATCAATTATTTCTCCTGCTTGTAAATATTGCTCATATTCTGGGTCTAGATCATTTATTGGAAATGGAGCATGTTCAACAGGATAAACATTGTTTTTTGTTTGTACTTGAGAATCAATAGAATATTCGAATACATTTAGGAATTCATTCCAGGTGAATAAAATTTCATCATCAGATTTTTGAGATGCCGGGTTTGATGCAAGATTTATGATTTCTTGTCTATCGGATCCTCTAGGAAATAGGTAAAGCATGACATTTAGACTACCAAATCCATCAGAGCCCTCTAGATTGATTTCTCCATTAGAAGAGTAATCTATTACTAATCCTGAACGATCATTGTAATTCTCTACTTGAGCTGATGCTAAAGGAATTAATAATAAAAATAAGACTATCAACCTCTTAATCATATGTGTAATTTCAAAATTTAAGTTTATATTAATTTCTATTTGATTTTGGATGAAAATCTTTCTAAAAATTCATCGAATTGATCTTTTGCAATTCCCCCCCCACAAGCAAAATCGTGGCCCCCACCAAATCCATCTAGGCCTTCAAGAGATTCTGAGAGAATTTTAGGGATCTTTATGGTTGCACTCCTAAAACTCATTATCATCCTATCTTCGGCTTGCCTTATTACTAAGATTACTTTCTTTGGATAATTGTAAATTAAGTAATTAGATATTGTTGAAGTATGTGCATTTTTTGTAGGAGGAAGGAATACCGGAAATAATTTCTCCTTTGTTGGTTTTTGTTCTTTTACTTTTTCCAATAGCAAATCATATTCTTTCATGTGTTTTGAGATTTCACGGTGAATAAATTTAGATCTTGGTGTGACTTTGTGCAATAACTCGTTTGGGTCCTCTATTTTTAATAATAAGTTTGCCATCCTATGAACTTTTGATGTGGCATTTTTTAAGATCATTATGAATATTTTAATTAATTCTCCCAATTCGGAATCGAATATTGCTTCTGGGGCTGTTTTTATTTTGGGGGGGAGTAATTTTGGATTTTCTTTTGCGAATCTTTTTGCAAATGAAGGATAATACCAGTCTGAAATTGTCCCTACAAGTGCGAGCCACTCAAACTTTTCCTCTGCAATTTTGTGAGCCCAATAAGTAGTAGGTTTATTGTTCTTTGAATCTTTTAACATTGGGTTAAAGTATTTTACTCCTTTTCTATCCAAAGGCTGATGGTGATCAATCCAAATTACGGGGACATTTACTTTATCTAAAAATTCTTGTTGTACAATTGGGATGTCTAATATGAAAACATAATCAGGATTGTATTCTTGTATCTTCATGTAAAACCCTTCTTCTAAAATAGGTTTGGTCTTTAATACAACTCCTTTGCCTTTGTCTATATACTTCTTTAAAATTAAGTATGAACATAATCCATCTGGGTCATCATCAAAGAAAAATAAAGGATTTTCTGCTTTCTTTAAGTATCCTCTTATCTCTTCAATTTGTTTCTCTGTAATCATATAGAAAAGTTTATTAAGTTAGTTTATAATTTTTGTGTTTATGTTGATGTCTGAGAGTGGTAGAGGGAATATCCCAATGTGGGTATTGCCTTTAATATTTTTACTTTTTGGTGCAGTATTAACTATGTTATTTGTATTGATATTTAGTTCTTTGAGAATGTAATTAAATAAAAAATTAACGAGCTTTTCTTTCGTTAGCTCTTTGAGAAGGTCTTATTTTTTCAGCGCCTAGCCCTTTCTTTCTTAAACCTCTGGACTTTTTAGCTGCTGAAGTTAATCCCCTGTTTACTCTTCCACGTTGTTTTCCAATCCAGTTAATGTTTTTATCTGATTTAATAACTGGGTGATTTGGATCAACTAGGATTACCTCAAACCAGTAGAATTTACCATCTTTAGCTAATTGATAAGAATTTAATACTTCCAAATTGTGGAATTTTTGAGATGCTCTTTGTTCTGCAATTTGTTGGTAGTTTTTAGAAACGATTTTTACTCTTCTTCTGTGTTTAGATCTTCTTCCTTTTTTGATTAGAGGACGTTGTCTTCCTCCTCTTGGAAGTCGAACTCTAACTAAAACATAACCTTGTTTTGCTTTATAGCCAAGAGTTCTTGCTCTAGCTAAATTAGTAGGTTTTTCTAGTTTAACAATAGATTCTTCCTTTCTCCATTTGATTAGCCTTGGTCTTAGTAATGATGTACTTGGTTTTTTCCAAAGCTTTTGGATATATTTATACATAATAGGAATTTGGGGAAATGTTTGATTTATAAAGGTTTTGATTAAAAGAAAAAGATAAAATAAAATTATTGTAATTTTACTTGATATCTTAGGAATGTTTCCAAACCGTTGTTTTCAGAGTATCTAACTTCAGCGAAGCCATTATCTCCACCCACAGAAACTTTTCCGTAAGTTTGATCATCATCGCCTTCGTTGAATTGTCTTCCTAAGCTAACCCTAAGTCCATTTGCAAGATGATATCCTGCTTCTGTAGCCCAAGTAGATTTTCCATCGATATTTGAACCATCTACTCTGAATGATGCGCCTTTCTTACCCTTGTTTGCAATTCCAGAAAGGTATGTTTTAAACTCTGGTAGTTCACCAACAACGAAAACATCTCCGCAAGCTTTTGGACCTTTTGCACTTAGTAATCCTCCAGGATTTTGTGCAACCATTAATACTCCGCTCCAATCTCCAGAGTTTCCATTCTCGTCTCTTGGGAATTTAACATCGCATAACATTCCTAGGTCTTCATTTGAAGCACCCAGCATTGCTCTTCTTGCGTGATCATATGAAATTCCTG
>CAYFNS010000007.1:0-4148 GCA_964344545.1 Candidatus Woesearchaeota archaeon | reverse complement strand
GCGCCTGCGCCAATTGTGCCATTGTCTAAGGCTAAATATGATCCATTTGTTGGTTCTTTTCCATCATTGTCACATTCTTGAGTGTAATTAGTTATTGCATTGCTAGCCCTAAATGGCGCATAAAGACCCCTAACGGCTCCTTTAACAAGGCCCTTAATTACGAATTCTGCTTGTTCTCCAACTGCTCGAAGATCTTTTTTTATAATATCAGTTAATTTTGTCATTTTTGAGTTATTTCCCCCTTTAAGATATTATTTTTTTTGATTTTTTTCTTTATAAACCTTTCTATTTGTTATATCTTATAAGTAGTAACATATGTATGACAAACACTAAGATTAGTTATTTAAAAGAGATTTAACTACCTTTTTTATGGGTGATGGTTATTCTCAGAGAGATTTAATAAAATTTAATTTTGAAAGCTTAGATTTAGATAGTAATGAGTTTTTTGGGAATTCTCCTCCTTCTGTTTTTGTTGGTAGATTCGGGTATCCCCATGTAAATGTGGGTGTTTTGAGCCCTGTGCAAACCATGAAAGAAGCTCATTTGTTAGATTCTCCTCAAGATTGGATTAAATTGGGATTAAAAGATGAAGATATTTTAAAATTAAGGGCAAAATTAGTAAATTCTAGATTTAAGAGTAGGGTTAAGAGTTTTGATCATCGATTTATGGATATGTCGCAAGAAATTGGGATGGCATATAAACCAGTTGAAATTGAAGTTGAATTGAAAAATAAGCCCTTAGGCAAATTTAATTTAGATAGAGTAAATAGCCCTTTGAATAATAATGCCAATGCAAAAAATATGAGAATTACTGAAAATCCTAAAGTAAAAAATGTTGTTGAAAAAACAGTCTCGGATATTGATTTAAAATCTACTTCTGGATTAAAAAAATTATATGATAAAGGTGTTAACGAAAATTTCTTGAGTAAAATTTTATCTATTGGATTATTGGGATTAAAGAAAAATCGTAAATTAGTGCCTACGAGATGGAGTATTACTGCAACTGACGATACTATTGCAAAAGAAATGTTGAAACAAATTAAATTTAATGATGTTTTAGACCACACAAGAGTTTATTTTGGTGGTGAAATGGGAAATTATTATTTAGTTTTATTTTTCCCAGGTGTTTGGAGTTTTGAATTGTTTGAAATGGGTGTTCCTTTTGGAGTAAATCCTTGGAGTAAATCTGGAAAATTCTATGCATATGATAATGAAACTTATGATGGGAGGAAAAAGTATGCTTTGGAAACTGCTGGAGGATATTATGCTTGCAAATTAGGAATAACAGAGAAATTGAATGAAATTAAAAAACAAAGCTCTGCTTTAGTTTTGAGATTTGTTACAGAAGAAGATCGTTTCCCGTTAGGAGTTTGGGTTTGTCGAGAAGCAACTAGGAGCTCTATGTCTAGTGGTTTTATTGAGCTTGAAGATAAAGATTTGGCAATCACCTACGCAAAATCCTTAGCGAAGAAGAAATTTGGTGTTGATATTTCTGAGATATTTGAAGTTAGTAAGATTTTGAATGAAGTTAAAACACAAAAAAGAATTAGTGAGTTTATTTAGTAAATTTTAAAAGGGGTAGCTTAATTGTAATAGTATGGTTCTGATAACTTTGAAAGAAATATTGTATTTTGTTATTTTAACAGGAGTTATTGGATTTATTTTTACTGGGATTTTTGTTAGGAGGCCTAGAACAATTTATGATAGGATGCATCCTAAAAAAATTAGGATAGAAGATTTTAAGTTTGCAGTTATTGTTACGGCTCCAGCAATTATATTGCACGAATTAGCACATAAATTTGTAGCGATGGGGTATGGATTTGAAGCAAGCTTTGAATTATTTCCATTTGGATTAATTTTAGGACTATTTTTGAAATTAATTAGTTCTCCATTTTTAATTATTGCTCCAGGTTATGTAACTATCGGAGCTGAAGCCTTTGCGAATGATATTGCTTATCGGATAATTGCTTTTGCAGGACCTGCAACTAATTTATTGTTGTGGGGGATTTCTAAAACAATGTTAAAAACTATGAAGAAATTAAATACAACACAAAAAGCAGCTTTGTCAATGAGTCAAAGATTGAATATATTATTGTTCTTCTTTAATATGATTCCGTTTGGACCATTTGATGGTGCAAAAGTATTTTTCGGGCCGCCTTCTTAAGCAGCTGCTTCTACTTCTAATTTGCCTTCACCTAACATCTCAGATTTTTCTTGAGATTCTAAGAATTCTAATTCTTCAAGGATCATATTAACTCTTGCAGAATTATCAACTTCTTGTAATGTTTTGCTACACTCTGGGCAAGCAAAATTATTTTCTAAAGCTCTTTCAAAAGTTAATCTCATACATTTTCTTTTACAAGTTAAATATTTTGAGTTTTGTTCAACATCTAATCTTCTCTTTAAATTTTTGATTCTTTCTTCCTTCATTCTAACAATTAGAGTTTTTGCTTGAATATTATCAAATGTCCAGTAATAAATATACCAGCCTTTCTTTTTGTCTTTCTTTCGCATTGAAGTAACTAAATTAGCTTCTTGTAAAACATATAGTGTTTTTCTGATACTATTAATAGGAACCTCTAATTTTTCAGCAATTAAGAATTCAGAGATGTTTTCTCCATTATCTAATAGAAATCGGACTATGTCAACTGCTAATTCGCCACCAACTTGCACTGCAAGCTGCTCGATTTTCTCTTGCGTAAGCTCCATTCTCTGCTAACTGACATATCACCTTAGGATATTTCTTGTATCTCGGATTTTTAAAGCTTTTTATTTGTCTTAATTTTGGCTGTATTTGCCATATTTGCAACATCTGAGTAGTAAGAAAAGTTTTAATAGCTAAATTTTAGAATTTAACTATAATTCGGAGGTAATTATAATGGGCATATTCAATAAAAAAGACACGAAGAAAGCTCCTGATTTTTCTCAAGAAGTACCAGATTTTAGACCTGTATCTGAAGAAGGAGGCACAAAGTTACCAAAATTACCAAAAAGTAGTGGAGAAGGCAAAGAAATGTTCCCTTCCTACAAAAGTGAGTTTAGTAACATCAAAAAAGAGATATCAAAACCTACTTTTACTGCCCCACAACAGGCACAAGAACCAAGTTCTACTCCAAAACCAATGATGCCACAGTCAGAAATACCTGCTGTAAGTGCTCAAGGTGGAGTTGAAGTGGAGAGGGTTGTTGCAGGAGACAAACCTATCTATGTAAAAATGGAACAGTATAAGGATGCTATGCAAAATATCGATAAGATAAAAGAACTTTGCAATGAAGCAGACCATATGCTTAGTGAAATTAGTAAATTAAGAGCTAGTGAAGACAGAGAACTAGAGAAGTGGCAAGACGAAGTAGACAAAATTAAAGACAAAATTTTATTAGTCGATAAAAAATTATTTGAAATTTAAAATTGGCAGCTAAAAAGAAAAAAGTCCATCATAGGAAAAAGAAGGAAGAGAATCCAACTTATGTAAAAGTTGAGAATGCTCTTACACTTAGGAAGGAATTGCTAGGTACGGCTATTGATGTGACTACTCTTCTTAAGAGATGGGAGAGTTATAAGATGACTCGTGAGATGAAGCTTAGGGAAATTAAAGCCCTTCATTCTCTTATGAGGGAAATCGAAAAAGAATTTAGAAAATTAAAGAGTACTCTCCCGAAAGTAGAGATGGAAAAAATAGAAGAAGAGACTTTTTCTAAAGAAGATGAAAAAACTCCAGTTCGAGATAGGAGTTTAAGTGTTATTGATCAAGAGATTCAAGAGATAAAAGACAAATTATCTCAGATAGATCTTTAGGAGGTAGATAAACAATGTGTCATGCATGGATAAAATGGTTTGTTGTTGTAGTTTTGATACTTGGTGCTTTATTCCCTGCTTGGGCAATTTGGAATTATGCAGTAGCCGTAGCATTAATCTATATTGTACTAAGAACTCCAATGGAATATGCAAAGAAATCTTCTAAAAAGTAGATAATTTTTTAAATTAACTATTTCTTTTTATTTTTATGAAATCAACTGAACTTAAGCAAGCATTTATTGAATTTTTTAAGAGTAAAGATCATGAAGTTATAGGGAATGCATCTTTAATTCCTGAAAATGATCCTACTGTATTATTTACAACTGCAGGAATGCATCCGTTAGTTCCTTATT
>CAYFNS010000006.1:16372-24847 GCA_964344545.1 Candidatus Woesearchaeota archaeon | reverse complement strand
GAAGAATTAGCTGAAGAAGCAACTAAAGAAGAAAAACCTAAGAAAAAAGAAGAAAAGGTTCCAACAGCAGAAGAATTAGCCAAGAAAAAAGAAAAGAAAACTACAAAAAAAGTGCTTACAGTTGATGAACTAGCAAAAAAGAAATCTGCTAAATAATAATTCTTATAAATCTTAAAACTTTTACAATTGCATGAAACCTTCTGCAATCTTAATTTTTGGTCCTCCTGCAAGTGGAAAAGGAACACAAGGAGAATTAATTTCAACCAACACAAATTTTTATCATTTCTCAACAGGAGATATGTTTAGGGCATTAAAAGAAAAACAAGATCTAAACGAACTAGAACAAGATATTCTTAACACTATGACTATTGATGATGGTAATTTTGTTAGTGATGAGCAAACATTAAAATTATTCCAACAAAGGCTTGAAGAACTGCAAAAATCAAAGTTATTGGTTGATGGAATCCCAAGAACCATAGAACAAGTAAATCCTTTTAACGCACTAATTAATGTTCAAGCATTACTATATGTACAAGTTCCAGAAGAAGAACTAATTAGGAGATCATTAAATCGCGGCAGAGTAGATGACACTGAAGAAATAATCAAAAAAAGGCTTGAAATCTACAAAAATCAAACACACCCAATTTTAGAAAAATATTCAGATAAAATAATAGAAATTAATGGTTTCCAAACACCAGAAGAAGTACAACAAGAAATTATACAAAAATTAAAAGATTCAAAACTCTTATAAACAATTTCAAAAACAAATTCTCTATGGAAGAAAAATTCCCATTTGAAAAAATTGAAAGAGAAGTTCTAACTAAAGTAGAAGAAAATTCTAATCAAGATTATGGAAAATCTCCAGAAGAAAGAACTGTAGGAGAATCTTTATACTACGGAATAATAAACATAAACAAATCACAAGGCCCTTCTTCACATCAAATTACTGATTATGTTAAAAAAATCCTAGAAATAAACAAAGCAGGCCATTCAGGAACACTAGATCCAAATGTTACTGGATCTTTAGTAGTTGGATTAGGTAGAGCAACAAGAGTTATTCATAATTTACTAAAAGCAGGCAAAGAATATGTTTGCTTAATGCATCTTCATACAAAACAAGATGAAGATAAAATAAAGGATATAATTAATTCTTTCGTAACAAATATTGAGCAACTCCCTCCAGTAAGATCTGCTGTAAAAAGAAGAAAGCGCCAAAGACAAATTTACTACATTACTATTTTAGAAATAAAAGATCAACAAGAAGTTTTGTTTAGAGTTGGATGTGAGGCAGGAACTTACATAAGAAAGTTATGTCATGATATTGGGTTAAAATTAGATACAAAAGCACACATGCAACAACTAATAAGAACAAGAGTTGGTCCATTTAATGAAGAAAAATTAACTTCATTACTGGAATTAAAAGATGCTTACGAATCATATAAAGAAGGGAATGAAACCCAACTAAAAGGAATCTTAATTCCAGTTGAAAAGGCAATCCAACACCTTCCAAAAATATGGATTTCTGATCAAGCAGTTGATCCTTTGGCCCATGGAACCAATTTAGCAATTCCCGGAGTAGTTAAATTAGATTCAGAAATCAAACAAAATGATACAGTTGCAGTTTTAACACTAAAAAATGAATTAGTTGGAACAGGAATTGCAAAGCTTTCGTCTGAAGAAATTTTAAACGTAAACAAAGGCATCGCAGTAGACATAGAAAAGGTTTACATGCAGCCTAATGTCTATCCGCACTACAAAAAAGACTAGTTTTAACCTTTAAATGGTTCCGAAACACTTAAATACGCAAAAATCGAATTTTAGTGTAGATGTTATTTTCTAAAAATAAAAAGGAGGTGTTCTAATGGCTAAAAAGAAGAAAGGCGGTAGCAGTTGGAATATTTGGGCTTTTCATTTAGCATGGATCCTTGCCGTTGTTCTAGCACTATTCGGAGCATTAGGCGGAGCTTGGGTAACAATGCCAATCTGGTCATTAATCCTAGTAATATTAGGTTTAATCGTAGGTTTCATGTTCAAACTAAATGATGTTGTGCCAATAATGATCTTAGCTATTGCACTTGCGCTTTTCGGTGGTTCAAGCCTAGCAGTTATCCCATACATCGGTAGCTTCTTGAATAACATAGTTGCTTACTTCGTAGGTTTCTTGACACCAGCAGCATTAATAGTTGCTCTAAGAAAAGTGTATGAAATACTAAGCTAAAAATTTTCTTTTTTTATTTTTTTACCACATAAAAAACCTTATAAAGACCTATTCTACAACGAAAATATACACGTGGAGGTGTAATAAAAAATGTTAGTTGTTAAATCAAAAGTGAAAGACTATGTAAAAGACTGTAATGTATCCGGTGATTTCGCTGATGCTCTAGATAAAGAAGTTCAAATGCTAATTGAAAAAGCAGAAGCTAGATGTAAAGCTAACGGTAGAAAAACAGTACAAGCAAGAGATTTATAATCTCTTCTTTCTTTTATTTTTATGCTTGCCAAGTGCAACAAATTTCTTTATAAATAATTATCAACAATAAATACTTATGAGCAAAGCTAAGGGAACTAGAGCGGAGCGTGAATTATTTCATCTATTCTGGAAAAACAATTTTGCTGCAATTAGATCTGCAGGTTCTGGTTCAACAACTATGCCTGCCCCAGACATTCTAGCAGGATCTAAAAACAAACTATTTGCAATTGAATGTAAATCGATAAAAAACGAAAGACAACATTTCCCTAAAAAAGAAATAGAAGAACTACTAAAATTCTCAAATTCCATGGAAGCACTCCCTTATATTGGAATGAGATTTGATAATTATGGGTGGTTCTTTCTTAATGCTTCTAAGTTAAGCCCTAACAAAAAAGGAAACTATACCATAACATTAAAACACTCTCAGAGGGAAGGCGTAAGTTTTGACGAATTAATTGGAAAACATAAACAAACGAAATTATTATAAATAAATTCTAAAGTATAATGAAAAGAAAATGGAAAAAATAAAAGCAAATGCAATTATTGAAATTGTTGGAAAACCAAAAGAACATGTAGAAGAAACTATGCAAAAAGTTCTAAGCCTGGTAGAAAGTAATGAAAATCACGAAGTAATAAAAAAAGAAACTTCTGAACCAAAAGAAACAGAATTTCCCGATCCAAATGATAAAGAAAAAACAATTGAAGTATTTTCTACTTTTACAGAATTAGAAGCTAATTTCAAAAGTTTTGATGCATTAACAAACTTCTGTTTTGAGTTTATGCCTTCTTCAGTTGAAATCCTAGATCCTTTAGATCTAAAAATAGATGCTCAAGAGGTAAATAATACACTAAATGATATTCTAGCAAGGTTACATCAACAATCTAAGATTGTAATGGAATACACAACTTTAAAGAGAAAAATCCAAGAAGCTGCAGCTAAACACGCGGCGGCAAAAAATCAGGATTCTTCTTAGTTTTTTTCTTATATAAAAAGTATAAAACTATTAAAGCAATTAGTAATATTATCAAAACAAACCACCATATACTTATTCCATTCTCTTCAACAGGAGGATTTCCGGGATCAACGGGATCCCCATTAGTTCCATTACTTACAACCTCTCCAGATTTAATTTCTACAAGTATTGGAAATTCTAATGATTCAGAATAATAATCAATTTTTAATACACCTTCATAAATGCCCTCTTCAGCATTTTTCATTTGATTTACGTATAAATATTCTTTAAATGATTCTCCTGATTCTAAAAGTTCTAAATTTTCTGTTTGTAAATCAATTATCCCAGACAAATTCCCAGACAAACTAAACACAATATCTCTTAAATCTACGCCAACATTCTTGATCGTAACATATCCCGACAAATCCTCATCACTACTCAAAGAAATATCAAATCTATCAACATCCATAACGAACTCTAAAAAAGGACCATCAATATAAGACTCATTTTCTTCTGGTACTGTAATATTATTATCCTCAACATCTTCAAAAATCCAAATTGGTATTTTATAACCCTTAGAGTTATAAGAAATTTCCACTTCTGCATTTTCCTCACCAGAGTATAACAATTCACTTAAATAAATATCAAAATAGCTAGAACTTTCTGGATCTCCAGATAAATCTCCAGTTAGATCAACAAATTCATTTGATGTAGATATAGATAAATTAACACTTTCAATTCCTAAATTTTCAACAAAAACTCTAAATGTATTTTGATCAGACAAATCATCTACTCTAAAAGCAGAAGGGTTTATACTAACTATAGAATCATTAGTAGAAACTAAACTAAAATTTTTACTAAAATCTCTTTGCATAATAAACCCACTCTCATAAAAAATAGCATCTTGAATTGTAAACTCACAATTTTGCCCATACAGAGCTTTATTTATCTCAAAAAAAGAGTAGTAATGAGTATTACTCAACTTAATTAAAGAAGGAGAGATTCCTATAGAATTATTAGAACAATATAATTTAATATTACTATTTGCAAGATTTTCTTCCAAAACACCCTCAATAGTAATATCTGCTTGCAAAGTTTCTCCAGGAAAATAACTATCTTTAGCCAGGTTAATATCTATTGAAAATGCAGAAGTACTTCCTAGTACAAAAATTACAATAAAAAAAAGAGATAATTTATTCACTTTCTCCTCAATAGATCTTTTGCTTTTTTCAAAGATTGATCAAGCTCTCTCTCCAACCTATCCCCTTTTGCATCCTTTGCAGGAGTTCTCGGAGCAGCAGCCCTAGCTGGAACTCTTTGTGAGGTAGATGGATATCCTCCCAATGGGGATTTTCTAGTTGGTAATGGTCTACCTCTAGCAGGAGATTTAGGCTTCCTCTTACTAAAGTATTGTTTATATCCCAGATATCCTCCAATCCCGCCTAAAATAACAACTAAAGCTACAATTAACCATGTAACCCAACCACTTCCTTCTTCAACACATTCTCCATCTTCACAAATATAACCTTCGCTACAATCAAAATCATAAGTACATCCATCTGTTACAGAATCTCCTCTCCACTTACACTCTCCACTTTCACAAACATATCCATCTCCACAATCACTATCTAAAGTACACCCAGATTCTTGAACACAAATTCCCAATTCACAAACCTCACCAGGCTCACACTCATAATCATACTCACATTCAGGATCTACTACACATTGACATCCAGTACAAATTGCACTACTTTCATTACAATCTGAAGTAAACTCACATTCCTCTCCTGAATCAATTACAGCATTCCCACAACTAGAAGTATTAGTTGGAACAGGAGTAGTATATACATCATCAGTTAAAGCATATAATACCATTGCAGTAGTTTTTACATCCCCATCCCATGAGCCATCGGATTTTCTTTGTTGGAACTTCAACCACTCAACAGAATCAGAAATAAGAACACTACTTTCTTCTAATGCCATTACTGCCATTGCAGTAGTTTCCTCTCTACCTTCCCATGAGCCATCTCCAGGGCTTTTCTCCTCTTCAAGGAAACTAGAATAAATAGAATTGCCAGTCAACATATACAAGAAAACATTATCAATAATCTCTTCATTACAATTAGATCTCAAATAAGGGAACGTATAAGGATGAGTGCCCACTTCTTCTAAAACCCAAGAAGCATATTGAGTCACAGTACACCTACAATTATTAGTTCTACCATGGAAGCATGCATTTTCAATTTCTAAAGGTTCTTCTTGATCTACAATATAATAATCAGATCCAGAATGATATAATAAAGAAGCCCCAATATTGGAATTTCTACAATTCACACTAAATTCTTCATACTCCTCTGCAGTTCCACCTTTAATACAAGCTTCAAAATCTACCCAATGATCTCCTTCATTACAATCAGATGGAGAAATTATTTCAGTATCATTAATAGTAAATGTTCTCTCTAATTGATCTTCGTAATAAATTTTACAAGTAGCTTCTTCATCCCCTTCAACTAAAAATTGGATTAACCATTCACCACCAGCTAAAACTTGTTTTTGATTAATCTCTAGCCACTCAATTTCATTATCAACATTCTCTCCACTCTTGTACATAGCTAAAACTGCCATAGAAGTATCATATGCATCGTCATTCCAATTATCGCTATAGTCTTTTAATTGATTTAATCTTTGAATTCCGGGAGAAACATCATATCCTCCATTTCTCAAAGCTAAGATAGACCATGATAACGTATCAATTTCATTACCCCAATTAGTAGAAACCATCTCATCATGTAACCATTCAAACCCTTTCGCTAAATCAAAATCCTCAGTAGTTTCATTATCTGCATAAACACTAAATTGGACAATAAATAATGACAATATTACAAAAACTAATAACATCCCTCTTTTCATACTAATGATAAAGAAAAGTTATTTAAAAAATTATCCATTTTAAGCGTTTAAGGAAGTTGATCTCCCACCCCAATTAAGGATGCTCCTGTCTCACCATGATAATCCAACATAATGCTATCTCTTTGGATTGAACCATCCACAGTTCTAGTTGCTTCTAACCTACGCACTAAAGATGACAATTCAACTTCTTTTGTTTCCGGGGTAATATCTACACTGAATTTCCATCTCTCAGTTCTTTGATCTGAAGCTCTATACCTTACTGCCCAGCCCTCTAATAAATATTCTCCTGGTTCATTAATGGTTAATTCATATTTTGTCGAAAGAATAATATCTTCCCATGTATGATATCCCCTCCCAAATGTACCATTAGTTTCAATTTTTTTCAAATTTACCGATCCTTCAAATAAAGAATGAGTTTCTACAATATCTCTTGTTGATATAAGAGTTTGTTCTGGGTAATAATCTATTGTTCTTTTCAAAATTTCATTGCCTCCAAATATTACTCCAGCAGCAACCAAAAATCCAAGGCCAGCCCTCTTTAAATAAGTCATATCGCTTGATTTCATAGCTCTTCCACAAATCAATAATTATTTAAAAAAATTTCTATTTATTAAGGGCATGCATAAAATCCTCAAATCCATAAAAAACCCTGAATATCTTGCTGAAGGCAAGAGATCTGTGGTCTATACTGGATATTTAAACTCCCAAAAAGTTTCAATTAAAATAAAACATCCAAAAAGTGGAGCAATAAACAGATTAGAAAATGAAGCTAAATTTCTCACAAAATTAAACAAATATAAAATAGGTCCAACCCTATTAAAAAAAGGAAAGGACTACATAATCTACAAATACGTAGATGGAGAATTATTTATAGACTACCTAAAGGAAAATAAAAACCCCTATCCAATTATTAAAAAAATATTAAACCAATGTAGAACATTAGATAAATTAAAAATTAACAAATTAGAATTTACAAGACCTCTAAAACATATTTTCATTAAAAATAACAAAATAACACTAATTGATTTCGAAAGATGTTATGAAACTAACAATCCAAAAAACACAACACAATTCTGCCAATTCTTAATGAGAAAAAATACTGAGAAATATTTCAAAATAAACAAATTAAAACTAAGAGAATTACTAAAAAAATATAAAGATAATCAAACAGATAAAAATTTTAAGCAAATTGTTGAATTTCTGGACGATTCTTTTTCTTCTTCATTTTAAAATAAACTACCCAGAACCCGCTTGTTAATCCAACTATTAAAATAACTGAAATCAAAAAGCTACCATTCAATGATTCAGGACTTCCAACTACTGCTCCTGTCAATCCATCAAATATTATAGAGTTCATAGATACTTCAGTCTTCATATTTTTCTCAATCTTTTCATCATCATAATAAATAGTTATACTTGTATCATAAATTCCCTCTTTAATTCCTTCTGTATCCCAGTATGCAGTTAATTCTTTCTTAGATTCTCCAGGAATATCTTCTGTAGCGCTCTTGAAACTATCAACTTCCTTGCCCATTTGAGAAAACACAAAATTGGTATAAACCTCATTTATTGTTTCAGGCCATTGATTCTCAACTAGAATATTAAATTTAGCAATCTCTCCTAAAGTAAAATCCTTAATATAAATTGAAATTATATCTACTAAAGATTTACCAACAGTAAATTCTCGAGTAGCTTCAGCAACCTCTCCATCATATAAAACTCTCAATTCTGCACGATACTTCCCAATACTCTTACCAAGATTATTCAAAGCAACAATAAAATCAACTTGATCAGTTTTTCCAGTTTCAGTAACTAATAATTCTGCTTTAGCATAAGTTCCAGGGTATGGAACGTTTACCCTAACTTGATGTACCACTGCAACACTTGCTCCAACAAAAGTCCCCTCTTGAGTAGAATCTTGAGAAATTTCCCTAGCAATAATTTTCATATCATGCTCACCAGGATCACTAATTTCAGCAGGTAATTGAACTCTATACTCTATGGATTTTTCTTCTTCTCCTTCAGCAAAAACAACTTCAGAAGGCATAATATCAATAGTTGCTCCATCAATTAAGTCTTCAGTATACAATGTAACTTTCATAGGAATTCCATCTTCGTTTAATAATCTAAATTCTCCTTTTG
>CAYFNS010000006.1:13309-16362 GCA_964344545.1 Candidatus Woesearchaeota archaeon | reverse complement strand
TGACTCTAAGTTAGATTCGAAATTTATTGGAGATCTAGCTGGAGAAACCCCTAAAGAATAAACAGGAGTTGCAAATAGAACTAATAAAATTGCAATCATCCCTATCTTATTCATTTTCATCATTCTATCATCTCCGCTGAAAACACAACTGTTGAATTTTTATTTCCTGCAGGCTCGTATCCTAAAACATCTATAGCAATATCAATCTCGGCACTATCCGTGGCATCATCATAAACTAATGAATCAATAGCTACAACTGCAGCACTAGGCATATTTGTCCAACTTGTTAAAGACCCTAACCAACTAAAAGCCCCATCTTCTCCCGTAACATTATCTATCTTAAACCTATAAGCACTATCATCCAATGGAACTTCACTAAATAATGAAGTAGCATTAATACTTACATTAACCAAACAATTTCCATCATTTTGTAAAATAAATGGAAGCGGAGAATCATTAGATGTATCATTAGCACGAAATTCCGCTAGTTGGCAAAGTAATTTCAACATTACTTGCAACCGTAAAATTCCATACATCACTAAATATCCCAAAACCATCTCCGTCGTGAGCACGCACCTTCCAATAATATAAAGTATCTAATACTAAATCAGATGTAGGAGTATGGCTTACGCCACTTACCCCTTCCCCAGGAGGAGATAAATTAATTATTGGACTTGAAAAATCAATATTGTTATCCACTAAAACATGATATGTTAAATCATCAGAATCTGCATCACTAGCGGCACTCCACTGTAAACTTGGAGTTCTATCTGTAACTGTTCCCCCATTTGTAGGACTACTCAAGCTTGTTTGCTCTGGCAACGAGTTTGCAATATAAACTGAATAATTTTCCCATCCAGAAGAATTTGATGTGCCATCAAAAGCACTACAATTAAATGTCCAATTTTGATATTTTGCAGTATTGGTGCTACTTAAATTATTAATATTGACTTCAACACCTTGTGTAAAATTTAATGAAGCAAGAGTATAAGTAACTTCAGCATAAACTTGAGTCATTCTTATTCTGACAATTCCACTTTTATCTACCTCCCTATATCTTGCATAAGTCACAACACTATCAATACTAGATCCGGTTGGGATATTAGATGCAGGAAGATTAAATAAATCAAAATTAACGGGGACTGCATCTACCCACCCCCCTATTTGTAAATTATCTATATCATCAATAGTCCAAGCCCCATTATCTGAGGGTCTTGTAGTTTTAGTTACACTTCCCGTTTGATAAGAAGAAGTTGTACTCTTCACCGTATTTGTGACAACAGAATTTTCTTTTATTGAAATCCTAAAAGTGGGAGCTCCTCCAAATTCTCCTGTTGTGTAAATATATGTTGAATCCTCATCTGCAGAGGCTTCATCAACATTCAAATAATGTGAAACAGCAGGAACTGCTGCAGTCCAACTAGTATTATCTCCTGCAGCATTCGGCCTAAGAGTAACTGTACAAGTTCCATCTCCATTGTCTGTATGACCTGAATAACACGAAGGTCCAGCAGTACCACTTGAAAATAAGGTAGTTTCGTTGTACCACTCATAATAATAAATTAAGTTATCTCCATTTGCATCCGTAGCATTACAATATCCCAGTAAAGTACTAGATGTATTCGGAGCGGTAGGACTAATTCTTGAAGACTGAACAATGGGAGGAACTTGAGCATCTACTGTAACCGTTCTTAATGAAGTAATATTCAAATTTCCAGCTGTATCAATTGCATAAGCAGAATAATTATGGACTGCATTATTCAGATTTGTAAAGTTATTATATAATCTCCAAACTCCATTATTCATTGAAGCGTTAATTTCTTCCGGTGTTAAAGCCCGATTATATAATTTAATTTCATCTAATGTTGCATTCGCAGCCCCACCACCAAATTGAGATCCCAACAAAGCAAGCTGACTTGCACTATCTTGAACATTTCCTGTTAAACTATTGTTTGAAACAAGAAGCCCATCCACAAAGAGTTTCATTTGTGAACCATTATATGTCCCTACAACATGGTGCCATCCTCCCCCGGAGATAGTGCCTCCCGAAACGGGAACTACAGACCCAGAAGAATTATATATATCAAATCTTGCCCCCCCTCCAACAGTTTGAACCAACTGATAAGAACTTGATTTATGAATCATAACATCCCAGCCATAGAAATCAGTTTTAACCCAAGTCTCTAGTGACATTTGTTCAAACCCATCTAAGTTAGCACCATTAAATATCTTCACCCATTCATTATCATTAGAAGCATTTAAGGCATTCCCATATTTCCCATCGACAGTGGTATTAAATGTAAAATTATACATAATCCCATGATTTTTATGACTTGAATTATCATATACACTTCCATTAGCCAAAACATTCTCAAAACTCCAATACCCTAACAATGAATTATTCCAATCTAAAAATGCAGAAGTATTAGAATCATCACTAATAGTAGTATTCAAATAAACATAATTATTAGTTATAGTTTCGGCATCTGCAGGAGTAGGATCCTCCCACACAATAGTTGGCTCAGTAGTATCTGCAACAGCAACAGGACTCAAAACAATATTCAAAAATTTATTAGTAGTCATATTAACACTTGTCGAATCAGGATTATACCCTCCAGCATTATCGCTAGTATTCACCGTATAATTACTTTGATAGACATACGTTGTAGGACAATAAGTATATTCAGTAATATTCTTCCTGATTATCCTTCCATTGGCATCAGTTAATTCACTAGTCATTTCAACATCGCTTTTATTGAAAATTGTAACATTCATGTCTTCTAATGGACTTGTTCCATCAGAGACATTAACATCCAAATACCAGGAACGATTATAACAAGACCCTCCTGCATCCAAATATATCCCTGTAGGCAAAGTAGCATTCAAAAGCAAAGTATTATTTGCTAAATCATCTATAAAAATACTCCAAGATCCCCCCCCAGTATCCTCATAATCTATAAACTGTGTTCCTTCTGCCCTCAAAACATAAAAAGGGCTAGCCCCTCTATCTACAAAAGTATCTATCCAAGTATTATTATAACACCCTGTATTAG
>CAYFNS010000006.1:8848-13239 GCA_964344545.1 Candidatus Woesearchaeota archaeon | reverse complement strand
ATGATTTGCTATGGCACTATTATTCGCTAAAATATTACTTTTAAAAGTATTATTCAACATATCCCCATACGCCCTTATCCCCATATGGCCTGCACCAGTAAAACGATTACCAATAATTTGAGAGTTATATAGGGCCCTAAAATTAGCACCCCCCCCATAAGAGCTAGATTCCCAGTTATCAGTATTATTATTATACTCAACGATAGTCTTATTAATCCCTAAAAGGTATATTCCCTCTCCTGTATTTTGGTAGACTCTATTATGGCTAATGTTCAATCTCTCTGGGAAAATTCCATTAGCACCATCCCGATAAGTATATATTCCAATTAAAGTATTATTAAATACATCATTATTGTAGACAGTTGTATCTGGAGCATTTATAGTCATCCCATTTTGAGTATTATTATAAATAGTATTATTTTCTATATGTGTCCCTGATCCTGGTTGGCTAGTCCAAACGCCCCACGCAACACCATACCTTGCATTATTAAATAATTCATTACCATAAATAATATTATTTATTGTATTGGAAGAATACCCAAAAATAGCATGCTGAGAAGATTCAGAAATCGAATTATCCCATATCTTATTATAAGAAGCTCCGACATATAAAAGGATACTATCATCAGTTGCACCAACTATATTATTTGAGTATACATTACTATTATTTGCACCCTCAAGCCTCATACCAAAATCCAAACAATTAGTGAGATTATTATATCTTATGGTAGAATTATACCCTCTATATGCCCGTATACAACTGGCTACCGATCCAGAAGTATTTTCAATACGATTATGCTCTACAGTGATATTTGGAGAATATTGCCAATAAATCCCCATCTGATTAGTACCATAAACAAGGTTATGGGAGATATTTGTAAATTTACCCCTAATAATTAAGATTCCATCATTAGAAGTAACATTATGAACAATATTCTTAGTAATAGTATTATTTTCTTGCTCAACATAGTTTGCATCAGAGAGATAAATGCCCCTAACCCTCGCACTAACATTATTATCAATAATCAGATTATTATCTGCATTTCCATAAGATATTATCCCATATTCTACTTCTTGAACAGTACAGTTTTTGATAGTAATATTGTCTCCATTTTGCAAATAGATTCCATCAGTAGTCGTAGTTCCTCCAGTGCCGTCAATCATAAAACCTGCACAATCAAGAGTAAAATCAGAAGTACTATACTGGATTCCCAACGCAACAGACCCTGTACAATTAATTAAATCTCCTGTCAGAGTAGTATCTGAATTTATATAATCTCCACAAACAGCATCATTCCTCGCATAGGCTTTCTGTCCACCAAAATCAAATTCTAAATAATGTTTTCCCGAAGTTCTTACCCTACTAGATTCTTTCCCAGTTCCACTACAAGAATAGTTACTTATCACAACAGTATCTCCATCCCAATAATGTTCAAAAGTAGTTTCTCCACACTGGACATCTATAAACATTAAATCATTAGCATCTCCAACAGTGCCCCAAGTTGTCCCATTAAATGCTTTGATTCTTAAATCGGCAACCCCCGTTGTATTAAACCTAACTGTCCAATTTCTTCCAACTACTGGAAAACTTTGGAAATTCAAAATAGTAATACTAATTGTAAAATTTTCATTTGCAGTTGGAGAAACCCACTCAATATAGTCCTGTTTTCCATCCCCATCCAAATCAAAAGAATCATAATCCATAATATTTCCTTTTGAATCAAAGACATTTACTTCCTTATCAAAACCTTCTAAATAAGAATAAACTAACACTCCTTCATAATCAATTTCACTTGAAATCAGGACTTTCTTTGAATCAGAACTTATTCTTTCCTCCACAGATTTAGGTCCAGGCAAATAATATTCAACTTTTATTTCGTCAACACTTTCTTGGATAATAATCTCCTTACTAGGATCATAAACTGCAAATCCCGTAAATCTAAATAATTTTTTGAAAAAGTTTATTATATTTTCATTTATTGATTCAAATTCAAAAACAACCCTTCCAGTAATTTCATTACCAACTTCTTCTTTTGGAGATTCATAATTAATCTTAAAACTATTCCCTTCTCTAAATCCTACAATAGAGATATTTGAAGCTTGTTCAGGTAAATTTAATTTATAATTAGTTTCTGCCTCTTCTAGTTTTATTGTTTCTTCTTTTCGAACTGGCTCATTTATTTTAATTCTATTAGATTTATTTGTCCAATTAATAAAAATATCCTGTTCTGTCTCATTAGTTGTTATATTAACTTCAGTAATATTGACTTCAACAGTTTCATTTATAGAGATATTTTCTTCTGTTTCATTAATTGTTATATTAACTTCAGTAATATTAACTTCAACAGTTCCGTTATCAATAACATCCATTAAAATAATCTCATCATTCTCACTAACATTTTCTAAAGAAACATTGGCAGTTAGGAACCCATTATAAGAAAAAAATCCCAAAAAAGAAAACAATAATAAAACCCCAATTAACACTGGTAAAAATTTAAAATTATTAGAAGGCTTTTGTTTGCCTAAATAAACAGATTTAACTTTTCCATCCTTAGTCCTAACACTTTTGAAGTAATACGGACCAAACTTTTTCCCACCCCTATAAATATATTTCTTATAAACCAATAAAATCCCTCTTTTTGCAGTTTACCTACAAAAATTATGGCAAAATTTTATATAAAAACCTTTCTAAAAAACAGTTTACCTACAAAAATTATTTTCTCTTTTTACGTTTTTTCTTATGTTCCTTATAATATCTCCTTGCAAAATAAAATATTAAAACAACTAAAGCAAAAAATAATACAATTAAAGAATAATCTAAGTATTTTTTATAAGGCAATTCAACAACTTCCACATGAGAACCTATTCTAAATATTCTTGCATCCAAATAATCTTTACCCTGATGATTAAACTTAGCAAAGAATAAATAATAACCTAAATCAATATCTCCAGGCAAGATAAAAGACTTGGGAATTGTATTGGCTCCTCTTTGTAAAAATATTCTATCTTCAGAAGTTTGAATAATCTCTCCATCTAAATTAGAAATATAGAAAGAGCCATCTATAAAGTATTCTTCACCTAAATTAACTATGCTAATATTTGCAGTTATATTCTCCCCTAAATAAAATATCTCTCTTTCTTCTGGCAATGTAACATCAACTCTCAATAAAGGAACTAATTCTCTAATGTTGAGTGTAATCGGAAAAATCTCTTTAACTCCTTTAGATGTAGCCTCAATCTGACCAATATATACATCAGGCTCAGCATTAGAAAGAATTTCTATCTCAAAATCAAAGCCCTCAAAGGTATTTTGTGCTAAGAAAAAGCTATTTTTACTTAGAGTTACAAAATCTTCTAAATCTTTCAATAAAAATTCTATTTCTGTGTATCCTCCAAGATTTATTATTTTTGCAGATCTTAAAACACTCTCTCCAGGAACAAAATCTTCTTCAAAATACCATGGTTCAAACTCAAAACGAGGAGTACTAACATCTCTTCCTCCTGTATCCCCTCCTACACTCGGACATGCACCACAATCAGCTACACAAGTAATACAGCTTTCATTAGCATCACAGGTTCCATCTCCACACACACAAATCCCACAATCCCCTGGACAACTAGCACAAGTTTCATTCAATTCGCATAAGGTATCGCCACATACAGGAGGAATAAAAACTGAAACAGAAGCAGTTGCCCCTCCTCCAATTCTATGCTCTGAAGAAAGCGAAGGACTTGTTAAATACATAAAAACAGGCAAAGAAACAGCAATAAACATAACAAAAATTAATACACCAATCAAGATTTTATTATCTATCCTCATTCTTTAACTCTTTTATTCAATCTTACAATATAAACAAACATCAATACAATTATTAATACCATCACAACAAATCCAATAACTAAAATAGGACTAAAGTTATCAAAAAACCCTGGCTCTTTTATTTTAACATCAAATTCTTTAGTATTTGAAAATCCATCATAAAAAACACTAAACGTTGCTGGATAAACTCCTGCAGCAATTTGAGCAGGCGGCCTATTTAAATCAACATAAAGTAAAGTCTCTCCCTCTTCCCAGGGATCTAGTGAAAAACTACTCCCTTTAAAATTATAAATTTCTTTTCCATCATCAATTGTTAATTGAACATAAGCTTTCTCAATAACATTGCTCCATTCAGAAGCAATTTCCGCTTTATACTCATTTATCATATCTGCAGTTAACTCAGTTTGAAAAGAAATAATATCAACAAAAACCTCTCCCAATTTAAATGTTGTTTCTGCAGTTGCTGATTTTCCTTCATAGTCAATCTGTAATTTAGCAGTATAGGTTCCAGCTTCCATCTCTGTAGAATCCCAATATACTTCTGAATCGTTAATTTCTTTCAATCTTAAAC
>CAYFNS010000006.1:8042-8782 GCA_964344545.1 Candidatus Woesearchaeota archaeon | reverse complement strand
TTCATCAGCATGGATCATAATAGTATAATCTCCAGGAGTATCAAAAGAGTTTGGTTGTGTTAAAATATACTCAAAAACTTTCTTTTCGCCAGGCTCCAAAAAAAAGGATTCATATTCTAAATCCACCAAATCAGAATAATCTCCAGAAGTATATACTTCCACCTCAATTTTTTCCGCAACATTGTTCACAACATAAAACTCAAGGTCCTCCTGGGAATTAGATTCAAAATACGCAACCTGTTTAGAAGGGCTAATCCCAATTGCTAAAGATAAATTAGAAACTAAAACTAATATAAACAAGAATAAGAATCCTGAAAAAATCACCTTCTTTAACATAATACTATTTAGAACGCTATTATTTTTAAATATTCTTATTCAGAACTCAAGCAAACAAACCTTATTGTTCCTGTTTTTGCTCCAGAAGTCTCATCATTAGGTACTGTTATATTAACTCCAACAGTCAATACATCTGCAGCATCAGAAGGGGTTAAACCTTTAACAAGGATATGCCCATCAGAAGTTGGAATATTAGTATAAGAGGTATTGCAGGTACCTGCTTCAGCAGTATTACATCTAATTCTCCAATTCGCATTTGGGGCTTGGTTAGCCACAACATCCCATAAATCTTCAGTCTCATAAGCACTTATGTTTAATAGAACATTTCCATTATTTTCTACAGTAATATAATCTGAAACAGTTTCACTATCATTATTAGCCCCTCTTGCCAAAGTACCAAAAGC
>CAYFNS010000006.1:0-8032 GCA_964344545.1 Candidatus Woesearchaeota archaeon | reverse complement strand
TACTATCTGTTGCGGAACAAGAGGTTTCACTAGATATTGTAACAGAAGTAGTTCCAGTAACATTAGAAGTAGCAAAACCTGTAATTGAATTTGAAGAAAGATAAGAAATACTAGTAAATGTTCCAAAAACAGTAAATATCATAATCATCACTAAAACAACTGATAAACTATTATTTGAGATCTTCATTTTCGACCTCCTCTGGATAATCTTCAACAACTTCTAAAGTGACCATTCCAGTAGCAGAACCGTCTACACCTATTTGCACTCTATCTTCCTTATAATTATTAACAGAATCATAAACAATTAATGTTCCACCAACTACAAATAAAAATGTTAAAACCAAAAGCACAATCACTGCTTTATCCGATACCTCTTTTGCCATAATAAAATAATATAAATAACATATTTAAATGTTTCCTTGTTACCTCATAAAATGAAGGTTTTTTACTTAATTCTAATATTTCTCTTAATAATTCCTATTTCTGAAGCATGGGATTGGAATACTCACAAATCAATAGTAGATGAATTATATTACTCTTCTCCCTATGAACTACAACAAAATTTAGATCTAGAGCAACTTCGAACTGGATCAATAGCCCCAGATAAAGAATTTAGAGATAATGTATTGCATCATTTTCCTCCTTCTTACAACAAAACACTCTATTGGTTAAATCAAACAGAATATTTCATAAAAATAAACGATTATAAAAATGCAAGTTATAGTTTTGGAGTTGCAACCCATTACATTTCTGACTCATTTGTAGCACCCCACTCAATTTCAGGAGAAAATTATAAATTGCACTCAAAATTTGAGAAATCACCAATTCTAATAAATACTAAATGTAAAATAAAAGAATATAATTTATTTGAGGAACTAAATAAATCCCAAAAAAATAGTGAAGATTGGGAACCTTGGCTAAAAAACCAAACAAAGGAAATCCCCTCAAAAGAATTAAATCGAGCAATTGAATTAATCTTCCCATTATTCCTAGAAACATTCAATACTACTTGCGAAGAAAGAACAACAAGAATAAAAGAGGAACATTTTCAAATGGGTGAAAAAACAAAAGGATATGTTTTATTTCTAATAATCTTCTTTATAGGAAATATGAGGTCTAAATATTTTTCAAAACTAACTGGCCACTAACATTCTCATCAATATATTTTTGAGCTTTCTTAGTTAATTCTCCATTAGTTAAAAACAGCACCGGAAGATTCTTTTCTCCAGCTTCCCCTAAAGCAGACAATAGGTCTTTATCGGTAATTTTCTTCTTTTTCTTAAACTTAACAAAATATCTCAGTTTCCCCAAATTAGAAGGAACATCAACTACATAATTAAATTCTCTGCCCTTCCTAACAACATTATGAGAAATTGTATACATTTCCTTTGAAGAAATAAATTCTTTTATCTTCATAAGGTAATCTTCTTCCTCAACAGACTGTTTAACTGGAGTAACTTCTTCCTTAACTTCAGGTTTTTCTTCCTCAACTAATTTCTGTTGAACAACTTCCTTTTCAACTTCTTCTTTTGGCTCTTCTTCAACTACTTCTTTCTTCTCACCAGATAAAAACTTCTTAATCAAAGGTTTAGCTTCATCATTTGACGTTAAATACCATTTCCAAAATATTTCATGATTTCCTTTATAATTAACAGGCAATGCAACTGCAAAATCTTTTAATTCTCTCAATGCGACTCTCTGCCACGGCAAAGCACCATTATCCCTAACAATTAACTTTTCACTCAATAAATCATAAGCATCTTTAACCTTGCCTTTCAAAAATTCAGCAAGATCCAGTAATTTTGGTTCTGGCCCGTCAACATAAAAAAAAGGAGATCCTCCTCTTTTGATATAAGTAATTTTAACTAACTTATTTTGAACTAACTCTGATAATATGGCACTTGCAAATAAAATATTAGTATTTACTGTAGTGGCCACTTGTGAAGGTTGCACTGGGCCTTTAGTACGAACAACATTAAGAACTTCTTGCCTATTATCCATCTCAAATAAAAGAAACTTGGTCAAATATAAAAACCTTATGGCCTAACCCACTTAGCCTCATAAAAAGTAACTGCTCCCTCATCATCAACTACCCCCACTAATAATTTCTTCTTAGTTGAGTGAGCAACCCTATTTTTAGCAGAAAATTCATGCCATGTAGACACTTCCTTCTCATTTACACAATATAAAACCCATTTTGCATGGTCTTCACCAGGTTTTACACCCCGATTATATACCCTAAAATCTGCTCCAAACCTTAAAGCGGTCTTAACAATATACCCCCTCTTCCTCATATCTTTGTAAACCACATACCTTGTCCACAACCGAGGATCAGTTCTTCTAGTTTTACTAATAATATTATCAAAATCTAATTGTTTATTTCTGCCATCAACAATTTCCATTTTATTTTCTTCCAATAAATATAATGCTTCAACAGAAGAATAATGGAATTTCTTTCCTTTTATCTCTCCAAACCTACTTTTATTATACAATTCTCTAGCTACATCTCCTTCAGGAGCTACAATAACATCCTTGGAAAAAACAGAAATAATTTTATCTTTCTTCATAAACAAACTTAATCAAAAATTATTTAAAAAGCTATCTTTTTTAAGAGACTATGAAATTAACGTTTTTGGGAACCTCTTCAATGCTCCCGACAAAGGATAGAAATACAACTGCAATCTTGCTTAACTACAAAGCAGAGAACATTTTGATAGATTGTGGAGAGGGAACTCAAAGGCAATTCAGAAAAGCACATATCTCGCCAACTAAAGTAACAAGATTATTAATAACTCATTGGCATGGAGATCATGTTTTAGGAATTCCTGGATTTTTAGAAACTTTAGCAAAACAAAACTATAACAAAACATTGTATATTTACGGCCCAAAAGGAACTAAAAGATATCTAAAAGAGATGTTCAAAACGTTTGTAAGCCAATATAATCAAGTTAAAGTTAAGGTCAAAGAAATTTCAAAAAATGAAACATTCCTAGATGAAAAGAATTTCACAATATCCTCATTAAAACTAAATCACACAACAACTTGTTTTGGTTATTCTTTCAAAGAAAAAGATAAAAGAAGAATAAATCTAAGTTACACAAAGAAGTTTGGATTAACAAAAGATAAAATTCTTGGAAAATTACAACAAGGCAAAACAATAACTTACAAAGGTAAAAAAATAACACCTGAAAAAGGTACTATAACAACTCCTGGAAAAAAAGTAACAATCCTATTAGATACTTCAAAAACAAAAGATATGGTAAAATTTGCTAAAGATTCTGATGTTTTAGTAACTGAATCAACGCTTTCAAATACATTAGAAAAAGAAGCAAAGAAAATTAAACATTTAGTTCCAAAACATGCAGCAGAAATAGCAAAAGAAGCTAAAGTAAAAAAATTAATTCTTACCCATATTAGTCAAAGATATAAAGATGAAAGGGTATTGGCAAAAGAAGCTAAAAAAACTTTCAAAAACACAACTGCAGCAAAAGATTTAGACACTTTCAACATATAATTATTTCTTACGATTTACATAAGAAACAAATCCAAATAAATCAACAAAAGTATTTACAAATACCATTGCAAGTTCCTTAATTACATAGAATACTAATAATATAACTGCCCATCCTGCAAAAGTATAGAAATAATCGCTAATCATATCCTTAACAACATCAAATAATACGCTAGCTGCAAAAATCAAGAAAACAGTTATTAACCAAACAATAAACGTATACCGAATATATTTCTTGAAAAATGCCATAGACTTGGTCAAAGCAGGAACTGCTCTAAGATTATGTCTAAACATGACAGGATATCTAAATAATAGCAATAATTTAATCAACAAAAGAATAGCAATAACTGAAGCAACTACAATTAAAGTACTATCTCCAATATAATTTGAAATAATGAATAAAGGCAAACTTAACAATAAAGAAAGCAGCACAATAAAAATAAACACCATAACCCTCATTTCAACAACTGGCCAATAATGTAACATCCCTTTTGTAAAAGATTTTCTCAATCCTATTTTCTTGCCTTTTACAATATCATTAATCATAGAAAACCTCATTCCAATTAGAGTAGATCCTGCAAGGAAGTTAGCTATGAAGAAACCATGAGTTACAAGTATGGAAGATATTTTTTTAGCAACAGCAGGCAATCCCCCTGCAATAAATAAAGAAGAAGGATCTCTCAATAAAACTGGAACCAAATCATTAATTAATATAAAAAAGAAAGAAAAAGCCAGCCCCATCAATAATGCCCAAATCCCTGGAACAGTAATTTTTACATTATTTCTAAATAGAGATAAACTCTTATGAAAATTCTCAAAATAAACCATCTTTAGACATCCACTGAATACTCAAAATAATTATCATAGGGATTTTCAATCAACATCATTTCTTTTATTGAAAATTTCCATGTGCATAAACTGCAACATTAACTTTATTTTGCTTCATCATTTTCAATAAATCTTTGATAAATGATTTAACTCTCTTCTCAACATCTTTTATAGACTCTCCTCCAGGAGGCCTGGATGCATAACCTCTATGAAATTTATCATAATTTTGGGGAGTATGTTTCTTAATATATTGCAAATGAGTTTTCCCTTGTAAATCCCCATAACTTCTCTCAATCATTCTATCATCAGTTATTACAGTTTTACATTCAGGATGAAATCTCAAAACTTCTTTCATAGTATCTTTAGATCTAATTAATCTCGACTGAAAAGCAATATCTATTTTCTTATCTTTTAATCTCAAAGCAACAATCTTAGCATCATCAACCCCTCTTTTATTTAATGGTGCTTGTCTCCATCCAGAAAACTTGCCTGCAGAATTATCAACTGTAGTTCCATGCCTGAATAAATAGATATACCTCTTCATTAATTAAAAACTACATTAGAATCTTAAAAAGGTTTCTGTTAAAAGTAAATTTTAAATATATTATTTAATTTCCAAAAACAACAAAAATGGCAGATCTATTTGATGAAAGAACATATGAAAAAATAAGAGAAAGGAACCCTGAGAGGGTTAGAGATGAAGAAATCGAAAGAGTGAATGCTTCTCTAATAAGGATAGCAAGAGATCGAAAACTAAAGGCTGCAACAAAAGAGTATGGAAGACCGATAGTATTTGCAGAAGGAGATAAAGACCCTTTTGTAAGTTTAATGCTAAAATATGGCAAACTATACGCAATCTTTGATGAACATTATGCTCCGTATTGCAGTGCACATAGAAGTTATCCTCTAGTGGTCAAAAGAAGTGGAGTAGTGCATACTGGAAGACCAGACAACGTATTAAGGCATAACTATAATATTGAAGTTGCCTCATCACTAGTCCAAGAAGGAATAACTGCAAAATTTATAGATGATTCTCTCGAAGCAAAGCTTGAATCTTTCTAATTATAGAATTGTAAATTTCTTAACTTTCCTTTCTCAATTTCAAAATAAGTATTAGCTTTTGCACCAAATCCTGCATTGATCACAGTAGTTTTTCCAACTTTAGTTTTTCCGTGGTGTTCATGGATATGCCCTCCAATACAAATTAACGGTTGTTTTTTTTCACAAAACCATCTTCCTACTGCAGAACCCAAATGTTTTTTATAAGCATAAGAATCTTTATCCAGAACTATATCTAATTTAGTCTTATGGGGGATATTATGTGAAATGAATATGGTTGGAACTTTCTTATCCCTTGTTCTATATGCTTCCGAAATATTCTTTAGGATTTTTTTATAAGATTTAGTTAATCTTTTTCTCTGCTCTAATGAAAATTTGAACTTAAACTTCACATTTGGATCCTCAGGAGCACTACTTAGCCCATACCCTAAAATATTAAATTCCTTAAATTTATGAAGTTGATATTGGCAATCATAAACATTCTTTAAACCTTTGGTAAGCTTTTCATTAGATTTCTCTCCTAACCAAAAATCATAAAACATTTTCATATAATTATAATCATCGTCATAATTTTTTATCCTTGTTTTCCCATAGCTTTGATCCCAGTTACCTGGAGTTAAAAAAACAGGTTTACCAAACGAATTCAAATAAGACATAATTTCCCTTCCCCTCTTCAAAGAATTTTTTTCTAATCTATCAAATGCCTTTTTTCCAATATTCCCAATAATAAAATCATCCCAGTGCAAGGGATCTTCTCCTTTTTCTCTTGCTTTCTTAATATGGTTAGCCCATTTTTTAGAATAAGGTTTAATTCCTCTATCATCACATACATCACCAGGAACGATAATATAATCAAATTTCTTGCTTCTTATAACTGGTTTTCTACCATGTAAATCTCCAACAACTAAAAATCTAACCATTAAACAAAAACCGAAAATATAACTTAATAAATATATCTAAAAAACAATACAAAACCTTTAAAAGCAACTCAACTTTTACATTCCCATAATGGGGGAAGACATCATAATTACATACGAGACTCTCTATGACATTCTAAGAAGAGAGAAAAACCGTTCTGAAATACAAGAGCTCCCAGAAGAATTTCTAACAAACCTAATCAACTACTTAAAGAAAAAGAAAGAAATAAAGAAAAAATATATAAAAAATCTAAGATAAGATCACAAGAAAAAAAGAAATCCATATATACAACAAAAGAAGCTCAAAAAACAAGAAAACAAATTGAATCAATTCAAAAAATAATCAAAGAGTTATATGAAAGGAGGGAATCCAAGATAATAAAAACCTCCTTAATTTCTTCTAGAACACATATTGACACAGAAGAAAAGCACAATATGCTCCCAGAAGAAGAAAAATTATATCAAGAACTAACAAAAAAACTAAATCATTACAGAGAAAACATATTATATCAACTAAGTAACGGCGATTCTCCCAAAATAGAAGTAGAAAAACCTAAACCAAAAGACTTAAAAAAGCCCGAAAAGCCAAATAAAACAGCCAAGAAGATCAGGCTATTGTGTGACATACCCAAGTTCCTAGGAACAGACCTTGAAACTTACGGACCTTACAAGGAAAAGAGCACAACAGAGATGCCTGATGAGGTGGCAGATTTACTAATCAAACAACAAAGAGCGGAAGAAATATGAAAGTCCCAAAAACAAAAAAAACATTCTGTAAAAAGTGTAAATCACATACAGAACATAAAGTAGCAGAAAACAAAACCTCTGGTAAAAGGGGAACTCTAATGAAGGGATCTATTGCTAGATCTAAAGCTAGGGGCCTTGGGAGAGGATTCGGAAACCTTGGTAAATGGGGATCTAAACCTGCTATGAGTAAGTGGAAAAGGACTGGTTCTAAATCTTCAAAAAAGATGGCATTAAAACTAACCTGTAAGAAATGTAGCAAATCGAGCGTACTTTCAATGGGTAGATTAAAAAAGGTGGAGTTCGAATAAAATGAATCCAAAAAGTAAATTCCTAAAAGTAAGATGCTCAAAATGTAAAAATGAGCAAGTTATATTCGAAAAGGCATCAACTGAAATTAAATGCCTTGTTTGTGGTGAAGTTTTAGCAACACCAACTGGTGGAAAGGCAAAACTTAAAACTAACGTTCTCGAAATAATCTAAAATGTTCTATAAAAAATCGGGAGTACCAGAACAAGGAGAGATAGTAATTTGTACAGTTACTAAAATCCTTTATCACTCTGTTTTTGCAAAATTAGATGAATATAAACACCTAGATGGAATGATCCACATTTCAGAGATTTCTCCAGGTAGAATTAGGAACATTAGAGACTATGTAAAAGAAGGTAAAAAAATCGTTTGTAAAGTTCTTAATGTAAAACAAGACAAAGGACAAATTGATCTTTCTATTAGAAGAGTTAACACTATGCAACGTATTAACAAAGCCAATGATCACAAACAAGAGCAGAAAGCAGAAAAGTTACTTGATTATATTGGAAAACAACTAAAAAAAGATCTTAAAACTATGTACAAGGAAGCAGGTTTTAAGTTAATCGAAACTTATGGGAGCCTATATGATTCATTCCAAAGATTTGTACTAGATGATGAAGAGATTAAAAGTTTAAAACTTGATAAAGAAGTGGAACAATTATTA
>CAYFNS010000005.1:23596-28664 GCA_964344545.1 Candidatus Woesearchaeota archaeon | reverse complement strand
GATCTTCTAATTCTTCATCTAACCCCGGAACTCCTTCTGGCAGGTAAGGGACTCTTAATCTATCTTCAATTGCATCCCAGTCTACTAAACCGCACATTCTTCCATCTTTTAGAAGTCTACTTAATTTTGAGTATTCGTTTTGTGAATTCGGGATTATATCCCTTGTAACTAATTGATAAAAAAGTTGCCTGAGGGTCATTTTATACCCTTCTTCTAAATATTCATCTATGATTCCATTTACTTCGCCTATCCTATGAAGTTTTGTATCGCTTAAATTTATATCAAGAAATTGTTGTTTTGCCATAATATTTTGTTGTAATCTACTTACTTAAAATTAATTGTAATAGAAAGATAATTTTATATAGCATTAAAATAAATATTTGTTAGTAAAAAAGAGGAATGAAAAAAAACACAAATCAATTAGAAGGATGCTCTACAGCGCTACAGAACATAGGGATAATTTTTCAGAGCGTAGATAAAAGAGGCAAACTTGTTTATGTTAATTCTGAATGGTTAAAAAAGTTAGGCCATACAAAAAAAGAAGCGATTGGGATGAGTGTTTGGAAAATAATTCCTAAAGAATATAAAAAACATTGTAAGCAAATTTTTAAAAATGTTAAATCGGGTAAAAAGTTTAAGAACATAGAAACTGAATTTGTTAAAAAAAATAAAGAAAGACTTTATGTGAAAGGAGATATAATACCTTATAAAGAAAAAGGAAAATTTATTCACACTATTTCTGCTTTCAAAGATATAACTGACTTGAAATTAGATGCGGAGAAATATAAAAAATTTATTCAAAACCACAAAGGAATTTCTTATCTATCTAAATTAAATGGGATGCCTATTTGGTTTGATGGAAATATAAAAGAAATAACTGGGTATGAAAAAAAGAATTTTATTGATGGTAAATTAGCTTGGCAAAATTTAATTTTTGAAGAAGATTTCAAGAAGATTTCAAAAGGATGGAAGAAACTTGCAAAAGTACCAAATACTGAGATTGAGAGAGAGTATCGTATAAAAAGGAATGATGGGAAAATCATTTGGGTTCAAGATTTGGTAAAAAATATTCAAGATAAAAAAGGAAAGATTGTCTCTGTTCAAGGAGAATTATATGATATAACTGATAAAAAACTTATTGAAGAAAAATTAAATCTTATGGCAGCAATACCTCAATTCTCTCATGAATTAATCAATGTGTCAGATCTAAAAGGAAATATGATTTTTATTAATGAACCAGGTAGTAAAATTCTTGGAGTAGATAAAAAAAATTTACATAAATACAATATAATGGATGTTATACCAAACCATTTACAAAAACTGGTAAGGAAAGACTTATTGCCTGCACTAATGAAAGGCGAAACTTGGGATGGTGAGCTTCAATATAAAAATCTCAAAACTGGAAAGCTTACTGATGTCCATGCGATGACATTCCCTATAAAAGATGAGAAAACAGGAAAGATACTGTATTTTGCAAATGTATCTCATGATTTAACTCAAAGGATGAGGGATTCAAGGAACCTGGAAGAAGAGAGGAACTTGGCACGTAATTATTTGGATATTGCAGGAGTTATGATTGTTATTATTGATAATAAAGGAAAAATTACGGAGATTAATCAAAAGGGCGCCGAAATTTTAGGACTATCCAAGAAGAAAATAATTGGAAAAAATTGGTTTGATAACTTTTTACCAAAACAAAATAGGAGAGGAGTAAAAAAAGTTTTCAGTAAAATATTGGCGGGAAAAGAAAAGCCTGTGGAATTTTATGAGAATCCCATTATTAATAAAAAAGGTGAAGAAAGATTAATTTCTTGGCATAACACCCTATTAAAAGATAAAGAAGGGAATGTTATTGGGTCTTTAAGTTCTGGGGAAGATATTACAGAAAAAAGGAAAACTGAGGAAGAGCTTCAAAATTATCATTTATTTTTAGAGGATAAAGTAAAAGAGAGAACTCAAGATCTTGCTGAAAGTGAAAAAAAGTATAGAGATTTATTTGAAACCTCGAGAGATGCAGTTATGACCTTGGAGCCTCCAAGTTGGAAATTTACATCTGGAAATCCAGCGACAGTGAAAATGTTTGGAGCAAAAAATGAGGAACATTTTAGGTCTATTGGGCCATGGCAGGTTTCTCCAAAATACCAGCCAGATGGACAACTTTCTAGTGTTAAAGCACAAAAAATGATTAAGAAGGCAATGAGAACTGGATCAAATTTCTTTGAGTGGTCTCATAAAAAAATGGATGAAAAAGTTTTTCCAGCAACTGTACTTTTAAGCAGAATGGAGGAAGATGGTAAAAAGTTTTTACAAGCAACTGTTCGTGATGTTACTGAACAAAAGATGGCAGAGAAAAAAATACAAGAACAAATTGAAAGGTTAAAAGGTTTAGATGAATTAAAGAGTAAATTCCTTACAATTACTTCTCATGAATTAAAAACTCCAATAACCCCTGCTAAACTTCAATTACAAATGCTAAGAGACAATCAGTTTGGGGAGCTATCAAAAGAGCAAAAGGATAGTACTAAAATCATTGAAAGAAATCTTTTACGTCTTGAAAGATTAATAGATGATATTTTAGAAGTTTCTCGAATGGAATCAGTAGGATTTAAATTATATTTTAAGAAAAATCAATTAGAGGGTATAGCAAAAGAAGTTGTAGAGAGTATGAGGGCTGGTGCAAAAAAGAAAGGTTTGTCTCTTAAATTCACAAAACAAGGAGATATGCCTTCTGTTAATGTCGATAGACAGAGAATTTCACAAGTTATTGCAAATCTTTTGAATAATGCAATAAAGTTCACTAAAAAAGGAGATATAATTGTTAGTGTCAAAAAACATGAAAAAACAATTGTGGTCAATGTAAAAGATAGTGGGTCGGGAATTGATAAAAAGCACCAAAAAAAGATATTCGACGAGTTTTACCAAGTTGAGCCCTTGTTTACTCGAGAACATGGTGGCACTGGATTAGGGTTGAGCATTGCTAAAAAGATTGTTGAAGGGCATCACGGCGAGATATGGGTAAAAAGCCAATTAAAAAAAGGTAGCACATTCTCTTTTAGTATACCAATAAAAAATGGAGGAAAGAAATGAAAAAAATCTTGATAGTTGATGATGAAAAAGATGTTTTGATAAGTGTAAGATCTTTTGTTGAAAGTTTGGGGTATAAAGCAAAAACATCCGGAAGTGGAAAAAGTGCATTAACAACTCTTAAAAAAGAAAAATTTGACTTAGTTTTGTTGGATATTTTAATGCCTAATATGTCTGGGAAAATAGTTTTGGAAAAAATAAGAGATAATCCTAAACTTAAGAACCAAAAGGTAGCTTTCTTGACTGTAGTGAGGCTGGATTCTGAAGGGAAAAAATTTGTTAAACAACTCAAACCAGTAGATTATATTAATAAGCCAATTAATACTGATGATCTCAAGAAAAGATTGAAAAAAATACTGGGTGAGTAAGAGAAAGATTTATAAACCAAGTATTTTCTCAGAATTACTAACCTAATGATAGGAGGGTTATTAAGATGGCTGAAGTTTCACAAGAAAATATAGGAAAGGCTTATGAGGCTATTGAGTTAGCGAAAAAAACTGGTAAAATCAAGAAAGGCGCTAACGAAGCAACTAAGGCAGTTGAAAGAGCAAGTGCTAAATTAGTTGTTGTAGCTCAAGATGTTTCTCCAAAAGAAGTAATTATGCATTTAGGACCTTTGTGCAAGGAAAAGAAAATACCTTTTATTGAAGTTCCTGCAAAAGATGATTTGGGTGCGGCTGCTGGATTAAGAGTTGGTACTGCTGCTGTAGCTATTACAAAAGAAGGCGAATCTAAAAACATAATTAAGGAATTATCTTAGAATGGCACCAAAAGACAAAGCAAAGGATAAAAAGAAGGATTCTAAACAAACTAGCTTGTTCACTCAAGCAGTTCCGGCATCTGTCGAAGAGATTGTTGGTAAAACTGGTATGAGGGGAGAAATCACTCAAGTTAGATGTAAAGTTCTTGATGGTAGAGATTCTAATAAGATATTACGTAGAAATGTGAAAGGTCCTGTTAAACTTGGGGATTTATTAATGCTTAGAGAAACAGAGATAGAAGCAAGAAAGATCTCATCTAAGGGGGGGAGACGTTAAAATGGTTAAGTGTTCCTTCTGTACAAAAACTATTGAACCAGGTACTGGAAAGGTATATGTCCAGAAAACTGGTAAAGTTTTGAATTTTTGCTCAATGAAGTGTGAAAAAAACATGCTTAAATTGGGAAGAAATCCAATCAAGTTTAAATGGACTAAACAAAAGGAAGAATAATTCTTCTCTTTTTTCTAAATCTTTATAAATAATTTAATTACTTAGATTTCTAAAATGATAGAACAAACACTTGTATTGGTTAAGCCTGATGGCGTTCAAAGAGGATTGATAGGGGAAGTTATTTCACGATTTGAAAAAGTAGGTTTGAAGATAGTAGCTATGAAACTTACTAGTATCGACGCTGATTTTGCTGAAAAACATTACCATGATGTAGAGGAAAGACATGGTAGGAAAGTTTTAGATGCAAATGTTAATTTTGTTACATCTGGTCCAGTTATAGCAATGATATTAGAAGGTGTTGATGCTATAGAAAATGTTAGAAAAATAATTGGATCTACAGAACCTAAATCTGCAGCAATTGGTACAATCAGAGGAGATTATACACACATGTCTTATGGACATGCTGATGAGACCGGTGTTCCTGCTAAAAATGTAGTGCATGCTTCTGCTAATAAAGAAGATTCAGATAGAGAAATTGCATTATGGTTCTCAATTGATGAAATGCATGAATATCAAACAGCCTCTGAAGGTCATGTAAGATAAAAAAGAAAAAATTAGTTCCAGAATTGAATGTTCTGGAATATTTTTTCAAAAAATTCTTTTAATTTTGTATTTGCTTCGTTTTCTTCCACTATTTTGCCAGTAATTGAATCTAGAGACCCTTCTTCTGAGTAATCAACGCCTGCTTCTTCTGCAACTTTCATTGCTGATTGTGATGCAAAGATTCCAAAGTTGTTAGTCATTACAGAATCAGTTGAAGCATCATAATCTCGTG
>CAYFNS010000005.1:16410-23586 GCA_964344545.1 Candidatus Woesearchaeota archaeon | reverse complement strand
TGCTGCTCTTGCTTCTGCCATGTATACTTTTGGAATTTCTCTCTCTTCAAAGTAAACATCTACATCCATCCTCTCATAAGTTAATTGGATAAATGATCCTCCAGTTTTACCTGCAATAGTTCTCCATTGATCATAGCCTTCATCATTCATGCCAGATCCTGCAGCTGTAAAAATTCTAATATCTTTATCTCTAGCATCATTAATTGCATCTCTCCAATTATAATGTGGAGAAAATATTTCTGGTTCGTTCCCATAATAATCTTGTTCTGGATATTCACGAGCAGGAGCATCTCCAACTAAGATAATTATTCTTTCTGAGTTGCTTCTCCAGTTCATTTCATTTATTGCTCTGTTTAATCCTGCTTCTACAGCTTCTTCATAATCTCCGCCGCCCATTGCATCTAGATTTCTTATGAATCTAATACTAGACTCTAAATTTGAAGTTAAGGAATTACTTCTAACAAGGTATTGTTGTTCTTGATCCTCGTAGTCTCTATAGGTTACAACTCCAACTTTAACGTCTGGACGTGGATAACCTTGGTTTACATTATGGATTATGTTCACCATCTCTTCTTTTATTGTTCTTATCTCATCATGCATAGATCCTGTTGAGTCAACAACAAATACTATGTCTAATTTTATTCTTTCATGGCAGTATATGTCATTTGGCCCACAATATGGTGCTATGCTTGGGGCTATTTCTTCTGTTTGAATTAAATTTGCAATTGGATAACCTTCATCCCCTGGCAGTAAAGGATCAGTTGCAATTACTGCAGATGACAATATTAATCCAACCAATAATATGCTTAATATTTTGTTCATTTTGAACCTCCGAAATTTGTTAGAAATAGTTTAGATATGGGTGCTTATATACCTCTTTTAGAGTTTAAGTTAATTTGAAGTTATTTCTTTTTTATTAAATTAAATATTAAGATTGAGATTAAAACTAAGAACGCTCCGCTAAAAAACCATAGTGCTAAATTTGGATCTGATGTTGCAGGTGCAATGCATTCAGAAGCTTGGTTTATTGCTCCTGCTGATGTTGAGGCATCTAGCGTTGGAAGTGCTTTATCCGCGGTCTCTTGTGCTACGTTTACTCCACTTAATGAATCCATTGCTCGAATTACTGGTGCCTTAGAAGTTTGATATAGGTGAACTATTCCTGCTCCAACCATTGCAATTAAAGCTACAGGAAGTAATCCCTTCAGTTGTGAAATTGAAGATTTTCCTGGAGAAATTATAATATATTTTTTTGCAAGAGTAAAAACTCTCATTTTTTTACCTTTTTTACTCCAGAAAAATTCTTTTGATTTAATTAATTTAGATTTTTTTAATTGTTGAATGTTATAATGAACTGTTGGAAGGGGAATTTCTAGCTTTTCTGATAATTCTGATTCTGTTGCTTCTCCATTATCTGCAATGTATGAAAGAATCTTTTGTGCTGTCTTATTTGATAGAGCATCAGCTACTGATTTTGAATCTTTCATTGATAATAACATTAATGTTTCGTCTTCCATACTAAAATTGTTGTAAAAACTCTTTTATAAAGCTTATTTTAGCTTTAAATTCGTTTGAAGTTCAATAGTTTTATATATGTTTTGCAATTTCTTTTTTCCAGAGGTTGGAGGAATAAAATGAATTTAAACCACGGTTATGAAACAATTGTAAACAGGGTATGGAATAGCACATTAGGAAAAGTCCCTGAGAAAGTATTCGCTTGGGGATTGGGGTTGACAGCAGCAGGATTTTTAGTAGCTGGAGGTGTTAATAAATACCAAGATAATAAAGCAGAACAAGCAGCTATTGCTGATATGGAAGCTAGAATGGCTAGAACTGCTGAATTAGTCGCAAAAGAAGATTCTTTGGTTACATATGGATTAAATTTAGTAGGATCTGGAAAATTAGATGATGCTGAAGCTATTTATGCAGAAGCAGAAGCAGTTAGACCAAATTATACTGTTGCTAGAAAATTAGAAACTGCAATTTCAGAAGCAAGAGCTCAAGAAAGAGCAGATGCAAAATTATTAGCTTTAAGATTACATTTTGTGGGAAATGAATTCTTTGCTACAGAAGATGCACATACTCTTTGGGATATTGCACCATTGTATTATGAAGCACTAACTGGAAAAAAAGCAAAGTTTGGAGATGACAGACAATGGGGAAACCTTTGGATGGATATGGTAAAATACAGAAAATCTCTAGGCAAGGATGCTGAGAATATTGAAGTTGGTGAGAGAGTTGAGCTTCCTTCAAAAGGATTAATGGATTTAATAATTGAATCTGAAGTTCAATAATTCTTTCCTTTTTTTATTTTTTAGTAAACTTTTTAAAACTAATAATTTTGAGTATTTCTAGGAAAATGATTAGGCAGCCTATTTGTGTGCTATTGGCACATGTGGATCATGGAAAGACTTCTATCCTAGATAGGATTAGAGGGAGTACTTTGGCTGCAAAAGAAGCCGGAGGAATTACCCAAGCAATTTCTGCTTATACTATTGAATTAGAAAATATTAAACGAATATGTGGAGATTTATTGAAAAATATTAATTTGACAATTCCAGGAATTTTATTTATTGATTCTCCAGGGCATGAAGCTTTTACAACACTAAGAAAAAGAGGAGGAAATATTGCAGATATTGCAATTTTAGTTATTGATGTAAATGAAGGTTTGAAACCTCAAACTGTTGAAGCTATTGAAATTTTAAAACAGTATAAAACTCCATTTGTTGTTGCAGCAAATAAAGTAGATGTTATGGGTGGATGGAGATCTCAACCTGAAAAATTAATATTACAAAGTTTTGCCGAACAAAGTGATCAAATAAAACAGTCTATGGAAATGAAATTATATGAGATTGTTGGAAAGCTTTCTGAAATGGGATTGAATTCTGAAAGATTTGATAGAGTTAATGATTATACAAAACAAGTTGCTATTGTTCCAATTTCTGCAAAGACCGGGGAAGGATTTCCAGAATTGTTAATGGTTTTATCTGGGCTAGCACAAAAGTTCTTAGAAGAATCTTTGAAGATAGATGTTTCTGGTCCTGCCAAGGGAACTATTTTAGAAGTTACAGAAGAAAAAGGAATGGGCAAAACATTAGATACAGTTATCTACGATGGTACAATAAAACAAAATGATAAAATTTTAGTGGGATCATTAGGAGAGCCAATTGAAACTAAAGCTAAATGTTTATTTGTTTTAGAGAAAAATATGTGTGCACCCGCAAATGAAGTTCATGCTTCTGCGGCTGTAAAAATTTCGGGGCCAGGATTGGATAATGTTATTCCAGGTATGCCAGTAGCTGTTGCAAATGAAAATGCTGAAGAAATTAGAGAGGAATTAATGCAGGAAGTTGAAGAAGTTATGATTGAAACTGATCAAGATGGAATTATAATTAAAGCAGATACTTTGGGTTCATTAGAGGCTTTAACTAGATTACTTCGTGAAAAAGGAATTAAGATTCGTAGAGCCGGTGTTGGAGACATTAATAAAAATGATGTTTCTGAAGCCTCATCTGAAGAAAATTCTTTGAATAGATTAGTGTTAGGGTTTAATGTTAAAGAATTAGAAAAAGATGAGAGTGTTCATGTTATTACTAGTAATATTATTTATAAAATAATTGAGGATACTGAAAAATGGTTAGATGAAGAGGCTAAAAGATTAGAATCAAAAGAATTAGGAGAGATGGTAAAACCATTTAAGATTGAAATTCTTCGTGATCATGTTTTTAGAAAGAAAGACCCTGCTATTGTTGGAGTTGAGGTTTTAGCAGGTACAATTAAAGCAAACTCTCCAATTACTAAAAATGGTTCTAAATTAGGGACTTTGAAATCTATAAAAGATGGAAAAGATAGTGTTCATGAGGCTTCTGAAGGAAAACAAGTTGCTGCTGCTATAACAGGTGTTACTGTCGGCAGGCAAATTGAAGAAGGAGATATTTTATTTTCAGATATTCCTGAAGATGATTTTAAGGCTTTGAAAAAGTTGAAAAAATATTTGAATCCTAAAGAGAAAGATGTTATGCGTGAATTATCTGAGATGAAAAGAGAAGATAATCCTACTTGGGGAATTTAACCCCAAACAGATGCGTGAGAGTGTTTAGCTGCAATTTCAATTTCCTTTAATTCCCAATTTTCTCCAAGAACTCTATATTCAATTGTTCTTCCGTTTTCTTCTGCTCTATCAATTCCGTATTGCATTCCTCTTGAAATTCCCAAATCTTGGTAAACGACTGTGGTTATATCTGGAAGGGCTTCAATTAGTTCTTTCCCAGCATTAATTCCTAAATCCCTTTCATCTTGAATATTATCATCTAGTATTCCGGGTTGGGTATAAAATAAATGCGAGGCAAAGGGCACTTCTCCTCGTATTAAACTATCTCTTACACAAGCCCTTGCATAAAGAATATTTCTTCTTACTTCACCATTATTCTCTCCTGCATATGGGGTTTCAATATCAACAAAACGTGTCATATTTTGGTGAAAATAATTTGCTTTAAAAAAATATATGTCCCAAAGTAATGACTAAACGCAATAGAAAGCTTTTTAAAAAGAATATTGTCACAAATGCATACGGAGAATCAAAATGTTTGTTATAAATGATCCAAAAACAGGAAAAAGTTACAAGAAGGAAGGAGATGCTCAAATCTACATGGGTAAGAAGATTGGAGATAAAGTAGACGGAAGTGCTATTAGTTTGAAAGGATATGAATTGGAAATAACTGGTGGTTCTGATGCTCAAGGTTTCCCAATGAGAGGAGATTTAGATGTCCATGGTAGAAAAAGACCTTTGGTTGTTTCTGGAACTGGTGCTAAAAAAGGAGATAAAGGTATAAAACAAAGAAAAACTGTTCATGGTAAAACTGTTGATGAGAATATAAATCAACTTAATATTAAAATCACAAAAGCTGGTTCTGAAGAACTTGAAAAAGCACTAGGATTAGTTGAAGAACCTAAAGCTGAAGAGGCTCCTGCTGAAGAAGAAAAACCTTCCGAGGAAGCACCTAAAGAAGAAGAAAAGAAAGAGGAATAAATTTAATTCTTTTTAACTTATGAATTTTGTAAATTCACCTGCTACTCTGCCAACTACATAACTTAGAAGAGATCTTAGTCCTCCGGTTGTAGTTCCAATAATAGCTCCTCCTGTTGCACCACCTGCACCACCAATTAATGTACCAGCTGCTGCTCCTGGTGCTCCTGCTGTTGCTGCACCTGTTACTGCTCCTGCACCTGCTCCGGCAATTCCTAGTTCTGCTCCAGTTGCCGCTGCTTTTACAGCCATTGGGCCGTATAATAATGCGTCTAAGCCTTCTGCTGAATTGTTGTGGGCATCAGTGTATCCACAAATAGAAGGTAAAATATAACATGTATAATCTATAACTCTATGTACTCCGTCTGGGATAATATCTAACATTTTTTGTCTCCTTCACCCCTTTAGATTAAAATGGGTAATTTTATTCCTTTTATAAGACTTGTTAAATCTTAACGAAACAGTTATAAATGGGCCAAAATGATTAATTTAAGATGGCAAAGAAAGGCGAAGCAGATAATTTAGTACCAGAAATTAGTATTGGTTTAGTTGGGCATGTTGATCATGGTAAAACTACTTTAACACAAGCATTATCTGGAAAATGGACAGATGTTCATTCTGAAGAATTAAAGCGTGGAATTACTATTAGGTTAGGTTATGCAGATTCTATTTTTTACAAATGTCCTAAATGTAAAGATAGTGATGCTTATAGTCCTATTGAAAAGTGTCCTAAATGTAATGCTAAAGGAATTCCATTAAGAAAAGTTTCTTTCATTGATGCTCCAGGGCATGAAACTTTGATGGCAACTATGTTATCAGGTGCTGCAATCATAGATGCTGCTTTATTATTAGTTAGCGCAACAGAAGATTGTCCTCAACCTCAAACAAGAGAGCATTTAATGGCTTTAGAAATTATTGGAGTTAAAGATATTATAATTGTACAAAATAAAATTGATTTAGTTTCTGAAGAAGATTTAATTAAGAGTCATGAAAAAATAAAGAAATTTTTGAAAGGGACTATTGCTGAAAATGCACCAATTATCCCAATTTCTGCGCAGCATAATGTAAATATTGATGTTTTAATTGAGACTATTCAAGAAAATTTCAAGACTCCAAAAAGAGATAGCAATACTGATCCTTTGTTTTACATTGCAAGATCCTTTGATGTGAATAAGCCTGGAACTTTAATTAAAAATATCGACGGAGGGGTTTTAGGTGGAGCGATGGCAAAGGGTGTATTGAAGCAAAATGAAATTATTGAGATTCGTCCTGGGTTGAAGAAAGAAAAGCATGGGAAAACAATTTGGGAACCTGTAACTACTGAAATTATTGGAATGGTTACTGGGGAGCAACCTGTTAAAGAAATTACTCCGGGTGGATCTGCAGCAATTATGACTAAATTAGATCCTGCAATTGTTAAATCAGATTCATTAGTTGGGAATATTGTGGGAATTCCTGGAAAAATGCCAGAGGTTTGGAGTGAATTAGAGTTTAAGCCTGAATTATTAGAAAGAGTTGTTGGAGCTAAAGATGATTTGGTTGTTGATAAAATTAAGAAAGGCGAAGTATTGATGCTTAATGTAAATGCAACTGCCACTGTTGGAAATGTTGTAGATATATCTAAGGATAAAATTAAAGTTATTTTAAAGAAACCGGTTTGTGCCTCAAAAGAGGATAGAATTACTATTTCTAGAATGTTGGGTGCTCGTTGGAGATTAATTGGATATGCAAACTTATAAAATATTAAGTTAATTCTCTTTTTTATGGATGAACAAACTTATCATGTGCTTGGAAAATATTTGGGAGCAATAGTTACTGCAGAAAAAGCAAGAACTATGGGACTACCTGAAGAAAAAATACAAGGCTTGGAAGCTATAATACATGACCCTAGGATGATAATTACTGTTAGTTCTATGTTGAATAAATGGGGGTTAAATTTGAAAAGAGTTGGAGTTCATCAAGCAAAAGAAAGGTTGCATCTTGAAACAGATATGTGGCCAGATGTAATTCAAAATTTGATATGGCAGTATGATTTGCAAACTGCGAAGTTATATTATACTAGTTTGCCAGAAGATTGGACTACTACTTTAGTTGTGAGTTATGAAGATGTTTCTGATGCCTTGGATTTAATTGATGAGTATACTAATTAT
>CAYFNS010000005.1:15798-16400 GCA_964344545.1 Candidatus Woesearchaeota archaeon | reverse complement strand
GCGTTTAAAGATGAAGAATAAAATTTAATGAGGGGGCCTAAAACCTCTATGATCTAATCTTCTAATATCTGATTTTTCATACTTAGGTTTGTTTTCTTCTAGTAATTGGGTAAAATATGCATCCATAGATTCTAAACTAACTACTTTTTGTCCTCTTCTAAATGCCCTTGATATTGGAGAATCTGTTCTATAGACATTATTACAAAATTGGTCATGATCTAGTTCTCCATATTTATCTAGGATTGCTTCTAAGAAGAGATTTGTATCTCTATCTTCTTGGGGTATTTCCGGGATTTTCATCCTATGTGTTAATAACTTGGGGATTGTATTCGTTCCATGCTTCATAGTTTTTTTATACACTGAAGGAACAATAATCCATCCAAATTCTCCATCGTCATAAGGTTTAACTGCAATATCATCCTTGAATAATGGTTTATCATTAAAACCTAGGTAAAATCCTTGTGCAATGTAAAGATATTTATGTAAAAATAAATTACTGGTTCTTGTTCTATCTAAGAACCAGTTAGATATTTCTATTGCATTGTATTCTGCTTCTGGATATTCTTTAGAGGGTTCTGACATGAATGGCACAAAAAATCACC
>CAYFNS010000005.1:14872-15623 GCA_964344545.1 Candidatus Woesearchaeota archaeon | reverse complement strand
TTCCTTCTTTTACATTGTCGTGATACCAGTTTCCACATCTTCTTCCTTCTAACCTTTCTGTAGCATTACAAAGAACCATTTTTCCATCTTCTCTTTGAACCATCACAGATAGTTCTGCTGTGTGATATGCTATTGCTGCCTCTGCATTAATTGGAATTCCAGTTAGAGTTTCATATTGTATTGGTGGTTTTGGTTCTGTTTTTTGTAATCCTAATGTGATTAAACCTGCTAAACCTAATGCTGCAATTATTTTACCTTTCATTTTGTTTGCCTCCAATAATTATTGTTTTTCTTGGTAAAAATAGTCTCCTTTGGACATCTGGAAGACAACTTCCCCTGTATCTGGAGAGAGTACCTGAATTCCTGCAGGGTACCTATAACCTTCTAATATATCTGCGAAAACTCTCACCTTGCTTCCATTATCAATCCTGACCTTAGCAAAATAAACATATGTTTCCCCTGGAGTATTATCTAATCCAAAAGATAAACTAGTATCGGATAAACTTGAAGTTTCAACAATGCCTTCAATTGAGGGCATTTCTGCAACTTTTCTACCTTTTAAAGTAATCATCTTTTTACATAACTTTGTCATTTTTATATCCTCCCACCATTTAAAGTGTATAATTAGTATAGTAAAATTAATATAATAAAGGTTTTATCAAATATTTCTTATTTAAATAGAAAATCTTATATATTACAAGGTATATACCTATTTTTATGCTTAGGATAAGTGAAAAATTTTCAAAAAAGG
>CAYFNS010000005.1:14174-14856 GCA_964344545.1 Candidatus Woesearchaeota archaeon | reverse complement strand
ATATAAAAGACAAGAGAATTTTGGTATTATTGTCTGAAAACTCTAGAATGCCCATAAATGAGTTGGCAAAAAATGTCCAATTAAAGAGAGATACGATTGCTTATCGAATTAAAAGATTAGAAAAAATTGGAGTGATAAATGGTTATTACCCTGAAATAAATTATAAGAAGATTGGGTATAATAGGTTCCATATCTTCTTTTCTATTGATGAATCTAATGAGAAAGGAAGAAAAGACTTTGTTGCTTATTTGAAGGAGAATCCAAGAACTTTGGATTTAATGGAGTACAGCGATAGATGGGACTTTGAATGGGTATTTTTGGCTAAAAGTTTAACGGAATTTGATGAGGCAATAGATGATTTATTTTCTAATTTCTCTGGCATAATCCAAGAGAGAATAAAAATTTTACATAGAGAGACTTTTTATTCAATATTATTGCCTTATCACTTCCACGACATGGGGAGAAGAGAACAAATTCAAAAAATAAAATCTTGGATGGTTCCAGATAAGTTAGATTTAATGATTTTAGAAGAACTGTGTAAGAATGCAAGAATCTCTAACTATGAATTAGCTAAAAAAGTTCCATTATCTGCAGATGCAATAAGAGTAAGAATCAAAAAATTAGAAGAAAAAAAGGTTATAGTTAGATATACTGTTTCGCTGAATCTTTCTAAACTTGGATA
>CAYFNS010000005.1:5127-14164 GCA_964344545.1 Candidatus Woesearchaeota archaeon | reverse complement strand
CATTGGTATACTTTTGTTACTGAAATGAAAAAATTTGATAAATCTCAGGAGGAAAGATTTCGTACGTTTGTACAAGATCATCCTTATATAATTCATGCTGAGAAAGCAATTGGGAGATGGGATTTAATTATTGATATTATCGCAGATTCTGCAAAGAATTTTCATAAGTCTGTCAAACAATTTAAAAAAGAATTTAGTAATTCAGTTGGGCATTACTCTACTTTTGTTGCTTATGAAGAACATGCATTTAATCCTTTCCCAAAAAGATTGTATGAGAATTAATCCTCACCGATAACTTTTGCTATTGAAATAACTTTGTCGCCCTTATTTAACCTCATTAATCTTAAGCCTTGTGTGTTTCTTCCTATTGTCGAAATATCTTTCGCAGATGTTCTTATTAGAATCCCTTTTTGTGTTACGAATATTAAATCGTCTTTATCTGTAACAGATTTTATTCCAGCTACTTTTCCGTTTCTTTCAGAAGTTTTTATGTTTATTACTCCCTTTCCGCCTCGATTAATTAATCTATAATCTTCAACTTTTGTTCTTTTGCCATATCCATTTTCGGTTATTGTAAGTAATGTATCGTTTGCTCTTGTAACACCAATAACTTCATCTTCAACTAATTTAATTGCCCTGACTCCCATTGAGTTTCTTCCTACTTGTCTAATTTGATCTCCGCTGAATTTAACTGCCATTCCGTTTTTAGAAGCAACAATTAATTCTTCTCCGTCTTTTGTTAGAATTACATCTACAAGATTATCTTTTTCTTTAAGATTAATTGCAATTATTCCACCTTGCCTTGGTCTTGAATATTCTTTTAGTGAAGTTTTTTTGATTAAACCATTTCTAGTGATCATGTTTAATGACCAAGATTCTCTAAATTCAGAAACTGGGATTATTGCTTTAATTCTTTCATTCTTTTGTAGGTTTAGTAAGTTTACTAAATTCATCCCCTTTGCGTATCTAGATCCAGATGGTATTGAATATGCTTTAGACCAGTATACTTTTCCTAGGTTACTAAAGAACATTAAATAATCGTGAGTATTTGTGATGAATAAGTTTTCAACAAAATCTTCTTCTCGTGTTCCAGTTGCTCTAATTCCTTTTCCACCTCGACCTTGTTGTTTATATGTATCTAGAGGTAATCTGTTTACGTATCCTTTGTGAGTTACTGTAACAACACAATCTTCTTTTTGTATTAAATCTTCGTCTTCAATTGCCTCTTCGATATCTAAAATTTCAGTTTTTCTTTCATCGCCGTATTTTTTCTTTAGTTCTGAAAGTTCTTTTTTGATTATTGAATATATTTTATCTTCGCTAGCTAAAATTGATTTAAGGTCCTCGATTAATTTTAATAATTGATTATATTCATCTTTGATTTTGTTTGTTTCTAAAGATGTTAATTTTTGTAATTTCATATCTAAAATAGCTACAGATTGCTTTTCTGAAAGGGAAAACTTTTGCATTAAGCTTTGTTTAGCGTATTCAACGTTATCACTTTCTTTAATTGTTTTAACAACTGCATCAATATTTTCTAGGGCTTTCTTTAGTCCTAAAAGTATGTGTGCACGATCTTCTGCTTTTTCTAGATCAAATTCTGTTCTTTTTGTTATGATTGTTTTTCTGTGTTGTATAAAATTTCCAATCATATCTTTTAGTGTTAGAACTCTTGGTTGATTATTTACCAATGCCAAATTAATTATTCCAAATGAAGTTTCCAATTGAGTGTTTTTGTATAATTGATTTAAAATTAACTCTCCGTTAGCATTATTCTTTAATATTATAACAATCCTCATACCTTTTCTATCTGATTCATCTCTTAAATCTGAGATCCCCATTACTTTTTTGTTTTTTACTAAATTTGCAATAGATTCGATTAGATTAGTTTTGTTTACTTGATATGGAATTTCTGTAATTATGATCTTCTTTTCTTCTACTTCACATTTAGCTCTGATTTTTACAGATCCTCTTCCAGTCAATGCTGCTTTTCTAATTCCGTTTCTTCCCAAAATTTGTCCCCCAGTTGGGAAGTCTGGACCTTTCAAAGTTTGAAGTAATTCCTCTCCAGTAATTTCTGGATTGTCAATTTGTTGGATAATTGCGTCAGAAACTTCAGTTAAGTTGTGAGGAGGCATGTTTGTTGCCATACCTACTGCAATTCCTGTTGATCCGTTAATTAGCAAATTTGGGATTTTTGCAGGCAATACAATCGGTTCCCTTAATTGGCCGTCGTAGTTTGGTGCACTTTTTACAGTTCTTTTTTCTAAGTCTGCAAGAAGCTCTTCAGCTATTTTTGCTAGTTTTGCTTCAGTATACCTCATAGCTGCTGCTGAATCTCCATCAATAGAACCAAAGTTTCCTTGTCCTTGGATTAATGGATAACGTAACGAGAAATCTTGTGCCATCCTAACTAAAGCATCATAAATAGCAGAATCGCCGTGAGGATGGTATTTACCCATAACTTCTCCAACGATTCTTGCTGATTTTTTAGAAGGTTTGTTGTAAAGCATTCCTAATTTGTACATTGAATAAAGGATTCTTCTGTGAACGGGCTTTAAACCGTCATTTACATCAGGAAGTGCTCTTCCCACTATAACAGACATAGCATAATTTATGTATGATTTTTTCATCTCTTCTGAGATCATAGTGGGTTTTATTTTGTCAATCATAATTCAACTCCTAAATTTCTCAAATTGATTAATAATTCATCATAACCATCAAATGTAATTGATCTTATTCCTGCTTTGTTGTATTTGGAGGTTGTATCATTATGGTCATCTATGAAAAGTGCTTCTTCTTTTTGAAGTCCCATTCTTTCAAGGATTAACTCTATAGCTTCAATGTCTGGTTTTTTTACTCCTTCTTTGAAACTTGCAACTACTTCCCCTACTTCTTCAAAGTTCCATAAAGATTTATCTGCTTCATAAAATTCTTTGATGTTGTTTGTTAAGAAACCTATTTTGTATTTTTTACTTAAATCTAAGATTAAATTTTTAACATTTTCATTGAGTGAGATATCTTCTCTTAATACTTGCTCAACTTCTTCAGGAGAAGTTCCTAATTTATTTGCAGCTGCGATAAAGAATTCTTTGGAATCTATTGCACCTATTTTTGCTTTGTTCCAAATATCTCTAAATTCTTGGAATAATCCTTCGCTGTGCTCTAGTTTGTATTTTGCACAAAGCATATGGTACCTTCTTGTGAAACCTGCTTTGAAAACTACTTGTCCTAAATCGAATATAAATGCTTTATATGTCAAGGTTTGTTACCTCCTTGGCATGTCTTTGGATAAATTCTCTTCTTGGTTCTACTTTATCTCCCATTAATGTTGTAAACATTTCATCTGCTAGAACCGCATCTTCTACTGTAACTTGTTTTAGAGTTCTTTGTTCAGGATCCATTGTTGTTTCTCTTAATTGTTCTGGATCCATTTCCCCTAAACCTTTGTAACGTTGAACTGTTGAAGATTCATCTTTTAATTCTTCAAGTTCTTCATCAGTATAACAATAAGTTATTTTCTTTCCTTTTTTCACTCCGTATAATGGAGGCATTGCAATGTATAAGTATCCTGCATCAATTAGAGGACGCATGTATCTATAAAAGAATGTTAGAATTAATGTTGTAATGTGTGCACCATCAATATCTGCATCTGTCATGATTATTATTTTATGATATCTTGTTTTTTCAATATCAAATTCTTCTCCAACACCAGACCCAATTGCTGAGATCATTGTTGTGATTTCATTATTATTGAATATTTTATCTAGAGAAGCTTTTTCTACGTTTAGGATTTTACCCCTTAGTGGAAGGATTGCTTGGAATTCTCTTGATCTTCCTTGTTTTGCAGATCCACCTGCAGAATCTCCCTCTACAATGAATATTTCGCACTTAGCAGGGTCTTTTTCTTGACAGTCTGCAAGCTTTCCTGGAAGACTTCCTGAATCTAATGCTGATTTTCTACGTGTTAAATCTCTTGCTTTTCTAGCTGCTTCTCTTGCTTTTGCTGAAAGTATACATTTATCAATTATTGATCTAGCTGTTTTTGGATTTTCTTCGAAGAAAGAGGATAATTGGGATTTAGTTATTCTGTCTGTAAGAAGTTTTATTTCTGAGTTTCCTAATTTTGTTTTGGTTTGTCCTTCAAATTGTGGTTCTGGGACTTTTATTGAGATGATTGCTGCTAGCCCTTCTTTAAGATCTTCGCCAGAAAGTCTAACATCTGCAATTTTTTTCTTTCTTATGTATTCATTTACTGCTCTTGTTAGTGCAGTCTTGAAACCCATAACGTGAGTTCCACCTTCAATTGTATTGATGTTATTAACAAAACTAAATAATTTCTCTACATAACCATTATTATATTGTAGAGCAATTTCTAATTGAATATTATCTTTTTCTTTATTGAAATAAATTATATCGCTGTGTAAAGATTCATTATTTTTATTAAGGAAATCTACAAAATTTATGATTCCTTGTTCATTGAAGAAAACTTCTTTTCTATCGTGTCTTTCATCTATTAGAGAGATTTCTAATCCTTTATTTAGGAAAGAAAGTTCTCTTAATCTGTTTTTTAGAATATCATAATCAAATTCTTTTTCTTCGAAAATTTCATCGTCTGGGATGAATGTTACTTTTGTTCCTGTTTCTTCTGTATCTTCTCCTATTTGTACTTCAGAATCAGGGATTCCTTTTTTGTAAGATTGTGTGTGAATTTTTCCTTCTCTTTTTACTTCTACAGTTAATTGAGATGATAATGCATTTACAACGGAAATACCTACTCCGTGTAATCCTCCGGAAACTTTGTAAGTGTCTTTATCGAATTTTCCACCTGCGTGTAAAACAGTCATTACAACTTCTAAGGCAGATTTATTTTGTTGTTTGTGAAAACCTGTTGGAATTCCCCTTCCATTATCGATTATTGTTACAGAATTATCTTTATTTATTTGAACAATTATTTTATCACAATGGCCCGCCATAGATTCATCTATTGAATTGTCCACTACTTCATAAACTAAGATGTATCTCCTATGTACATTCCTGGACGTTTTCTTACGGCTTCAAGGCCTTCTAAAACCTTAATTTGTTTAGCGCTATACTCACTATTTTTTTTGGTTTCCATTGTAAATAATCTCTACAAATCTAATTAAAAAAAGGGCCACTTATATATAAAGGTTTCTGCCTGAATTCGGGGGTTACAGGCCTTGTACTACCCAAATTCTATTTTTTGCATTTTGTTTATAAATGGGTTTATAAAGGAGAAATTTTATAAGTTTTTTTGGATTTCCAAATATGATGAAAAGAGTTAGTCGAAGCTTAAAAAGTATTGTTTTAGCAGGATGTTTTGCAGGGATTATGATAGGATTTCCTAAACAAACTGGGGCAGAAATTTCATTGGAGGCACAAGAAAATTATTCCGAGCTTGTAAGGACTAAATATCATGATATAATGCTCCGAATGCAAGAAGGTTTAGAGGATAATTTATTAGATGAAGATGAACAAATGAAAATTAATAGTGATTATTATTTTCTTAAAGAATTGAGAGATGGATTTTGTCCAGATATAGATCCAACTGGAGGGTCTGAAATTTACAGGCAAGTAGATAGATATGCTCAATTAATAGAAAAAAATATTGATGGTTTTGATTTAGGGCAACCTGAAGTAGAAAAAGAATTACACCAAAAAGGCTTATCTGAAGTAAAAGTTGAGGGTATTACGAGTAATAAAGAAAGCATGGCATATGGCATTACTGCCCTATTAGGGGTTGTTGGATACTTAATTAGTTATGTGAAAAGAAAGAGTAAAGTTTAAAAGAATTAATTATTAATTAGATACTGATTTTTTAGTAAACTCAATTAAATATAAAGTGGATGTTATTTCCCAAATACAAGAAAATTATCCTGGAGAAAAAATTGCAGTTATGGATAAAACTCTTGATGAATTGAAAAAAGTTAATAATCCAAATGCTAGAGCAGCAATACATCTAATTAAATTGAAGGAAATTAAGATTGTTAAGACGAAAAAAGATAAAATTGTTGATGAACTTATTTTAGATAAGGTTAAATCAAAAGATATTGTAGCTACGCAAGATAGGAATTTTAAGAGAAAACTTAAAGAAAAGGATGTAAAAGCTATTACGATAAGGCAAAAAAAGTATGTTAGCATTTAGAAACATTTAAAAAGAGATAATTTTCACACAAACTAGTAAAATGTTCTACGAATTAACAATAAAAGATCATGTAAGGGTACCTCCTAATAAATTTGGAGACGATGTTAAAGAATCTGTAATAAAAAGTTTAAATGAAGCATATGAAGGATATGTTTCTGAAGAGCTTGGATTTGTTATAGGTGTGTCAGAAATTTCCAATATTGGTGAAGGGGCAATTATCCCTGGAGATGGAGCTGCATTTTATGAAACAACATTCAGATTGTTCGTATTTATGCCTGAACTACAAGAAGTTGTTCTTGGAAAAATCTCAGATATTACTGATTTTGGAGCATTTTTAGACATGGGTCCAATTGATGGAATGATTCACGTTTCACAAACAATGGATGATTATGTTTCATTTAGTAAAGAAAATGTACTTTCTGGAAAAGAAAGTAAAAAGGTTTTGAAAGTTGGTGACCAATGTAGAGGAAGAATTGTTGCTGTAAGCTTCAAAGACCCTGCAAATCCAAAGATTGGGGTAACTATGAGACAACCATGGTTAGGTAACTTAAACTGGATAAAAGAAGAGTTAAAGGCTCAGAAGGAGAAGAAAGATGGCAAGTAGAAAAGCATGTAAAAAATGTAAAATATTAGTAGATGGAAATACCTGCCCAATATGTAAGGGGAACCAATTTGTAGATAACTGGAAAGGTAGAGTTATTGTTTCTAATCCTGAAAAATCAATTATTGCTCAAAAAGTAGGATTGAAAGTTAAAGGCGAATATGCAGTTAAGGTGTAAAAATGAAGATAGTAAAAAAAGAAAAATCAAAATTATTGCCTCGAATTGATATTATTGCAGAGGCTAGTCATGTTGATAAAAGAACTCCTAGTGTAGAGGAAGTTAAAGAAGAATTAAGCAAATCTTTGAAAGTAGATAAAGAATTAATTTTAGTTGATCACATTTATTCTGAATTTGGATCTGGCAATTCAAAAGTAATTGCATATGCTTATGATTCAAAGGAAGAGATGGAAAAAGTAACTAAGAAAGGTAAAAAGCAAAAAGAAGCTGAAGCAAAAGCTGCTGAAGAGGCTAAGAAGAAGGCTGAGGAAGAGGCTCCTGCTGAAGAAGAAAAACCCTCTGAAGAAGCACCTAAAGAAGAGGAAAAAGTAGAAGAAAATGGCGAAGAAGCAAAAGAAGAATAAAGTTCCGAGTAAAAAGTATGAAAAATATACTGTAGAAGGAGATAAAGTGACTAGTAAAAGTACTTGTCCTAAATGTGGTCCTGGAATATTTTTAGGGGAACATAAAGATCGATTGTATTGTGGTAAATGCCATTATACTGAGATGAAGAAAAAAGAGTAATTTTATTTCTTTTAGAAAGTTTTTTAATTTGTTGTAAATTTCCATTTATATGAAAAATATTCTAAAAGCATTATCTGTTGCAGGATTAGCTTGTTTAGTTGGATGTTCTGCTCCAAAATTTGAAGGAGAAGTAACAAGAGAATTTATTGCTAGTGGATATTCTAAAGAACAATATAGAGTTTATGAAGTAGTCGATAATGAATATAATGCTTCTTTGATTGGATTGCCAGTTGGATTGGGAATAGATCCTTTTGACGTTGGAGATGATGTAAAAGGTTTAACTGCTGGGAAGATTGTTGGCAGAGCTTCTGTTGATGAATATAAAGGACACACTTATTTGAATGGAAAATTTGTTGAGAGGGCTCATGGAGGCTATATTCATTTAATTAAGGAGTATAGTGAAAAGTAATTTCTTTTAAGTAGTAACAATAGAAAGTTTTATAAAGTAATTTTCTTCTTTTATTTTTAGAAAAATGGAACAAATAACAGTAAGCGCGGTTCAATATCAAGAAATGTTTGATATTGCAGAGAGAGGAGACGGAGATTATCATTTTATTAAAGGAAATTTACCTGATTCTTGGGAAAAATATGGATCCGGAAATGGTGAAGGTATTTGGATTGTTGTAGATTCTGAAACTAAGAGAGCACATGATGCCGATAAAGGCGAGGGAACATTCTTTGCATTTCTTGCAAATCATTCAATATACCATCCTGAATTAAATGTAAAAGCTTTAAATGCTCAAGAAATGACTGCTACTTCAATACCTTTTGAATTTAGGGGTAGTTCTAGACCAGTTCTTGCGAAAAAAGTTTTGGAGGAATTGTTATAATGGTAAAAGTGTGGGATTTGACAGGAAAAGTAATTCTAGAGACTAAAGATCCTGAAGATAGACCTCAAAGAGAATTAGAAAGTGATTTACCAGTATTAGAAGGCTTAGTAAAAAGTGCATTATTCCATCCAATTGATAAATTTAGAAATAGTGCTTTACAAAGATTAAGTGAGGCAAGTAAATTAGGAAAGAGAGAAGGCATCGGACAAGTTTTAGCTGGACATGTTCAAGATGGAAGTGTATACATTAGAGTAGAAACTGTTTCTGGAAGAGTTGAAGATAGGTATTTGTTTGATGTTCCTAAAGAAATATATGAAGTTAAAGATCCAATTGACTATCCATTTGTTATTGGGGCAAAAACAATGCCAGAATTAAGCCCTAGAAATAGCCCTGCTGCTTAATCAGATTCTTTTACCCATTTAGTATATAATTTTCTTACTTGCTCTTGAGGTCCGCTTATTTCTAAATTATCTTTAGCTTGATAAACATCGATTAATCTAACTTTATCAGGACAGGTTATTTCAGAGAAAAGATCAACTATGAATCCTGCAGGATATGCTTTTGGGTCTCTTCTTTCGTTTATTATACTTGGAGTATATTCATCAAAAGAAACTAATTCCCTGCCAGACCCAAATGTTGTTACTGTTATTTCTGGGAACTCTTCAGCGACGTGAAACAAGTCAGAAATCTCTCTGTAT
>CAYFNS010000005.1:897-5117 GCA_964344545.1 Candidatus Woesearchaeota archaeon | reverse complement strand
CTCTCTTCTAGCTCTAATTTCATTTGCATAGTGTCTAGATTCTAAATTTTCTTCTATTCTTGTTTCTCTCATTTGATTTTGTAATTATATTGGCTTAATAAATCTGCTGTTTCTCTCGATCTTTCCATTATTCTTTCATAAATATTTTTTGGAAGACCAATATTCGGGAATTGTCTGACTGCTAATATCTCGTCAAGAGAAGGTTGTTTGATTTTCTGCATTTCTGGAGCAATTAATTCCACCCATGGGCGTTTATGAACTTCGCAATTTATTTTTGATTTTCCTCTTGCAATATTAAGAACCTCTTCGTAATCTTCTATTTCTGCTTGATAAGATCTTCCTTCTAATAATGCACAAACAGTATCTACTGCTCCTACTAGCATATCATCTTCTGATGCTCCTGGGAAAGGTTTTGTATCATCATCTGGATGGGGGTTGTTCCATTTTCTATGGTGATATTGTTGTCTATGTTCATCTCTTGCTTGGTATATCCTTACTTTGTATCTTTCTTCATCATCTTGTTCTCGATCTTCATGGACTAAAGCAAGTCCCATTATCACTGAGTATTCAAATTTATTTCCGAGACCCACAATATCGTGAGGACGTTCAGGATCTTTTGAACCTAATCCTAATTTATCTAAGAAGTATTCTACATTACAAGAATGCCTTGTAGTAAATAGCATATGAATATTTACCGATTCCGTGCTTGGAGTCGGAGATGGACCTTCGTCTGCCATGTTCGTTTTCACAAGGTTTTCCTTGTTAAAAGGTTTTCTATTAGCGATATTTTTATATATTTTTGATGATTTCTAGCGTTATGAAAAAAAGATTATGCGGATTAATTTTAGGATTAGGATTGTTGGGGGGATGTGCTTCAACGCAAAATATTGAAGTTTATGGATTGGGACAACCAATTTACCCTAGTGGATTAAGTGATAGTGAAAAGGCCGAAATGAGGGCTGATGAGGCTGAATTAAGCAGAATTGAGGTTCAAAACAATCTTCAATATAGAGAAATGTTTGGAGAAGATTCTCAAAACTATGGATTTAATTTACTTAAGATTAGGTTCTAAATGTGTAACCATTGCTGAGTAGCACCAACCGAAAGGTTTATAAAGGAGTGTTGTATTACTAGATTATATCACCTCTTTTTCCCCAGGCGAGTCTTAAACGACGTGAATGCGTGCCTTCCTTGTGGAGGGACTTGCCCAGGGTTATATTCATCTTATGTTTTAATTATTCAGTAGTTACATTTTAGAAAGCTTTATAAAAGACTTATTTTTCTTTTTATTCTAGTTCTAAAAGAGTTGAAGGAGAAAATAAAATGTCAAATGATAGATACTTAGTTATTGAATATACTGAAGCTTCTGGCGGATGGGCTGGAAACAGATATATAACTGGTCTTGGTGATGAAAGTTTAGATTCATTAAGAGAAAGATTAGGAGATAGAGAAAGAGTAATTGCACATGATATTTCAATGGATGAAGCACAAAGATTAACTGCTGAAGTTCCAATTGAATGTAAGGTTGCTTCTGCTTTTGAAGAGGCCACTGTTGGTGGAGAATTACAACCATTTATGCTAAATATGGGTCTGCAAAACATTGCAATGGCAGTTGGTCATGATGCTATGCTTCTTGGAAAATCAACTCGGGTAGCTCAACTTCAATATGCTGCTGCTATTAGTGCTAAAGTTGATGAAATAGAAGATCCTCTAAAAAGGATAGAAGTGATGAGAGCTTTAGCGGGCGATTCTTTCTAACTTTTCTTTTTTATTTATTATCTAGATATTCTTCTTTGTAAATATTCCAAAGCAAAATAAAGTATGCTAAAATTAGTGGTCCGATAAATATCCCTAAAATTCCAAATTGAGAAATTCCAATAAATACTCCAATTACTGATGTTAGTGGATGAATTTGTCCAAATTTTTTATTTGTTATTGGTCTAATTACATTATCGACGCTGCTTATTATTATCCAAACTAATAATGCGAACCCTTGCCATATATTTCCTCCTACAAATAAGATTATACTTGCAGGAACCCATATAATTGGCGATCCAATAACAGGAACGAAAGATATTATTGCAGTTACCATTCCCCAGAATAATGCTCCTGGAATTCCCAACATATGGAATCCAAACCAAAGCATTGTACCTTGTATTATTGCAATCAATAATGATCCTAAAATTGTTGCTTTTGTAACGTCTTTAAATCGTTGTATAACTCTGTTTTTGTTTACGTGGTTAAATGGTAAAATTCTTTTTACTTTATCCATAAATCCATCGCTTTCTATTAGAAGATAGTATAGTAAGAAATAGAATATTACTAAATTAGTTATTAGATGGATTGTATTTGCTAATATTGAAGATAAAGATTTTTCTAGAATTGGTACAGCTTGTGCAACAATAGTGTCCACTTGTAAATTTAGATTTAGTAACCCTTCAAAAGACCTTATACTATTTATTGCATTTGATAGGCTCCCTAATTGAGCTACCACTCCCTGTAATAAAAAGTATAATGGTGCAACAACAATAATCAATGACATCAATATTATTATCCAAGCTGATAAAGATTTGGAGAATTTCTTTCTTAGTTTTTTATTTAATGGGTTGAATATTACAAAAACAATTAGTGCTCCAAAAAATGCGTTGATAAACGGCAAGCTAGCATAAAATATGAAAGCAAACAAAATTAATAAAAGTATGAATGCTATCAGCCTCTTATCTTTTAGTACTGCACGCATATTATAATTTTGGCTATTTTCTTTATAAAACTTTTCTAAAACAAAGCATTTATATTCTTTAGTATATACATAATATGTATGGGAACAAGCAAAAATTTAGCGGATTTTTTGAAAGTTGATAAGAAATCGTTAGGTGACTTTCTGGCTTTGTTCGGAATGGAGAGAGATGATCTGCCCTTGCTTGGAGCTACTGAAATAGATATTCCTTCTTTTGGAGTTAAGAGTAAAGTATATTTTTTAGTTTATGAAGGTGCTAGTGGGATGGATTATAAAGGGTTTAAACCTGAGGAAGCAGCAACTGCCTTGAAAGGCTATAATTCTGTTAATTATTATGAAGGCTCAATAGGTACTAAACTAACGACAGGATTCCTATTAAAAATAGGAGATATGAATTACCGCCCATTAAATGATCAAGAAAGAGGAGAAATAGAAAAAATTTTAGAATCTTCTTGATCTTACGTAGGTCGTTCCTGTTTCGTCAGTTTCCAAATCAAATAAATCCGCAATTATGTAATAATTCCTTTTCATTTAGGTCACCTCCGAGTTTATTATTATTTGTTGTGTTTAAATATGATAGGAAGAGTTAATACTAATTTTTATTCCTGAGTGAAACTCCACAACTTTTAAAAATGGTTTTCGAGTCTCTTTTTTATGTCATTTACGCATTTGGCACCTAAATGGTTCTTCGGATTTGATGTTGCATTAGAATTCATATTTGCAATAATTTTATTAGCTGTTGCTTTATTTGCGTATAAGATTTATACAAAGACCTCTCAAAATTATGTTAAGTATTTTGGGTTAGCGTTTTTGTTTATTGGAATTTCTTATGTTATACAATCGGTATTCAATTATTTAGTTGTTTCAGAATTAGTTGCAACGGTTTGTTATGTTATTAAATTTAGATCTATTGCATTGTTTAATCTGTATGGAATGTATGCCCATATGTTATTGATGACGATTGGTTTAGTTTTACTAGTATATATGACATTTAAGATTGAAGATAAAAGACCATTGTGGTTATTGATGATAATTTCTTTATTGGCGATATTTTTTAGCCATAATCAACTATATATATTCTATTTGTTGTCTTCGGTTTATTTAATATTCTTAGTTTGGCATTTTTTAGGAAACTATTTGAGAACTAAAACCAAAAACAGTTTACTAATTGCGGTTGCATTTTTATTGATATTCTTTGGTAGTGTTCATTTTATTTTTTCAATGAATCACCAGCCTTATTATGTTGTTGGGCATATATTGGAATTATTTGCTTATTTGTTAATATTGATTAATTTGTTATCTATAAAGAAAAATGAAAAGAAAAAGGGATCGTCTTGAAATTATATTTGATATTCTTGATGTAATAAGGCAGAAGGGAGATGGGATTAAACCAACTCATATATTGTATAAGTCCAATTTGTCTCATCAGATGTTAACAGAATATTTGGGGGAGTTAATTGAGAAAAACTTTATAGTTGAAAAT
>CAYFNS010000005.1:0-887 GCA_964344545.1 Candidatus Woesearchaeota archaeon | reverse complement strand
GCAAAAAGGGATATAGCCTAACAGAGAAAGGTTTTAATTATTTAAATGAATATAAAGTTATTAGGGATTTTGCAGATTCCTATGGATTAGGATAAAATGACTGTAGAAATGATATTTGAGGATCATCCTCACAAAGGAGTTTTTTATAATGAACATGATAGGTGGAAAGCTTTGAGAGAAGCTGCTGCTAGAGATCATGATTTAAAGTATAAGTTTGTTTTTGAGGATGAAAGTTTGGCTAAAGTTATTAGTGATGCTATAGGGCGTGAATTTTTGCCTGAGAGTATTGTAAATACTAGAGATCAACCTAATAACTCCCATATAAGATTAGAACACGAAGATTATCAAGGATTTGCTAGAATAATTAAAACTAGAACTTCTTCAGGGATTGTTTATAGATTATTTGAACCAGTAGATTAATCTATCCCTGCATATAAATTCCCTTCTGAATCACGATCCCAAAGAACAGTTCTCTGTCTTGAGATCCCATATAATTCTTCTAAGCGTCTTGTACCATCATTTAGTATTGGAACGCCCCAATATAATTCGGGAGTTTTATGCGTTATTTCTTCTAAAGATTTTGTTACTATATTAATTCCTGCTTCTGTGATATCGTCTGCATCTGCCCAACCATTTCTTAATTCTATTGGAGGTAGTGAAATATCTTCTCTTTTATGGTCTGAAAATGTTACTACAAGAAAATCTGCAACAGTTGGTTTTAATGGAACTTGCTTGCCGGTTTGAATCTCTTTTCCGAATAAATAATATTTTTTCCTAGTTCCTTCTGTTGTGCCTGGCCATACACAAGCATCTCCTGTTGCAAAAACACCTATTATTTCATCTAATGGAACTTCCATAGAATCTACTTCCCACCCAGTAATTGCCCT
>CAYFNS010000004.1:31410-31814 GCA_964344545.1 Candidatus Woesearchaeota archaeon | reverse complement strand
ATTGGCGCTAAAAAAACTTTAGATTTAAATTTCATTTTGTAGTTATTGCGCCACCAACAATCAATGTATGTTCATGTTGGCTAACTAAAGAATTATCTTTTTTCTCAGGTAGGACATCATATTCGTAAATTAATCCGTCTTTCTTCAATGCCCTTAACCCAACTAATAATTGCAATCTATTGAAAGGCAAACATCTTTTAGAAAAAGGCAATGTTCTATACTTATCAGAAGCAAACTTTAAGATCTTCTTAGCATTAGGATCTCTAATTGCTTTTATTTGTTCAATATGATATATTTCAGAAGGTTTTCCATTCTGAACTAACCCAACACCAGAACTTGCGAAAGGCTCTATTGCAATAATATCATTTTCTCTTAATTTAGTAGAATCCCCATTATCAAAATTC
>CAYFNS010000004.1:20902-31400 GCA_964344545.1 Candidatus Woesearchaeota archaeon | reverse complement strand
GGATACTTGGTGCAGTGTGTATTTGCCATCTCTCTAATCCATGCCCTCCTAAATTACGAATAGGACTAAATCCTGCAGAAGTTATAGTTTCATGAATAACTCTTCCAATCTCACTAACTTTTGCACCTGGTTTGGCAACATCAATAGCAGCTTTCAAGGCATCTTTACTTGCATTTACTAATTTGGTGTTTTTACCTAAATCAACAGTAACTGCAGTATCTCCAATTGCCCCTTTAATATGAACCCCTAAATCTAATTTACAAACATCTCCTTCTTTAAACTTAAAATCATTTCCAACTAATGCATTATAGTGTGCAGCAATATTATTCACTGAAATTTGCGTAGGAAATGCCAATTCACCACCCAATTCTATAATTTTAGCTTCAATCTTTTCAGTAACTTCTAAATGGGAAACTCCGACTTTAATTAACTCCTTTCCATACTCACGAGCCTTTGATGCAATTTCTCCTGCTTTGATCCAATCTTCCATGATAATTTAATAAACAATAAATCTTTAAAAACCTAACTTTCTATGAAAAATTGATGAAAGGCTTCATTATTTCCCATACCTACAAGATAATTAACGAAAAATCTTATGTTCTTCTATATGGGAGACTAGAGAATGATCAATCTTTCTTAGCAATCAAAGAATTTAGGCCTTTTTTCTTCATAGAAACTAAAGATATCAAAAAAGCACGGCAAGTTGGAGATTTTGATGAAGAAGAAACTAAATTAAAAAACTTTGATGGAAAAGAAATGTCAAAAGTAATTCTAGATTTACCAAAAGAAGTTCCAAACTTAAGACATTCATTAGAAGAAGCAGGAATAAAAACTTACGAATCAGACATTAGATTCTCAACACGATTTTTAATTGAAAATAATATCCAAGGATCCTTAGATGTTGATGGAGATTATGAGCCTTCGGAAACAATTGATAGGGTTTACAAAAATCCAGATTTAAAATCAACAGATTACACACCAAATAATCTAAAAATACTTTCTTTTGATATTGAAACAAACAAAAATGCAAAAAAACTTTACTGCATCTCACTATACTCAAAAAATTACAAAAAATCATTCATAGTTTCTAAAAAAAAGATTTCCAATGCAATTTCATGCGAGGATGAGGAAGAAGCATTAGAAAAATTCCAACAAGAAATCATTGATCAAGATCCAGATATAATTACTGGATGGAATGTTATTGATTTTGATCTCCAATTTATTAGAGACAAATTCAAAAAATACAAAATTCCTTTTACACTAGGCAGAGATAATTCTCCAAGCAAATTGAGAATAGAATCTTCTTTTTTCAGAACAAGCAAAGCAGATTTTTCAGGAAGAGTGGTTTTAGATGGTTTAGATTTGATAAAATCTTCATTCATAAAATTAGATAATTACAAATTAGACACTGCTGCTAAACAACTTCTAGGAAAGGGAAAACTAATAGAAAGCATAGGAAAGGAAAAATACGAAGAAATTGATAAGCTATACAAGGAAGATCAAAAAGCATTGGTAGATTATAATTTAGTAGATGCAGAACTCCCTTATAGAATAATAAATGAAGCAGATTTAGTAAATTTAGCAATCCAAAGGTCATTATTAACTGGAATGGCCTTAGATAGGGTTAATTCTTCTATTGCCTCATTAGATTATTTATACATACAAAAAGCAAGAAAAAACAATTTAGTTTGTCCAACTCAAATGGGAGAAGAAAGAGAATCCAGAATTAAAGGAGGGTATGTAATGAACTCCATCCCAGGAATTTATGATAATGTAATAGTTTTAGACTTTAAATCACTATATCCTTCAATTATTAGAACTTTCAACATAGATCCTTCTAAATATCATGAAAAAAAGAAGAAAGGAGATATTGAATCTCCAAACAAAGCACATTTTGGTCCAGAAGAAGGGGTCCTTCCAAAGATTATTCAAGATTTATGGGAAGCTAGAGAAAAAGCAAGGAAAAGTAAAAACGAGTTAGCAAGATATGCAATTAAGATTCTAATGAACTCTTTCTTTGGTGTTTTAGCAAATCCAATGTGTAGATTTTATAATTTTAATATTGCAAACTCAATAACTCACTTTGGTCAAGAATTAGTAGAGAAAACTGCAAAACAAGCAGAAGATAAAGGATTTGAAGTAATTTACTCTGATACAGATTCTATATTCATCAATACTAAAGTAGAATCTAAAACAAAAGCAGATAAAATAGGAACAAAACTTGAAAAAGAAATAAATGACTTCTATGAAAATTACATAAAAAAAGAATACAAAAGAGAATCTTTCTTGGAATTAGAATATGAAAAGTGCTATCTTAGATTCCTAATGCCAAAGCTACGTGGAAAAACAGAAGGTGCAAAGAAAAGATATGCAGGATTACTAGAAAAAGAAGGAAAAGAAGTTTTAGATTTTGTAGGATTAGAAACAGTAAGAAGTGATTGGACAGAAGCAGCTAAAAAATTCCAACAAGAATTACTAGACAGAATATTCCATAAAAAAGAAGTTACTAAATTCATCAAAAAATTTGTAGATGATATCAATGCAGGAAAATATGATGAAGATTTAATTTACAAAAAATCCTTAAGAAAAGATGTAGGTGAATATGTAAGAACAACCCCTCCCCATGTAAAAGCAGCAAGAAAACTAAAACAACATCAAATTCCGAATGTTATTGAGTATTACATGACTAAAGATGGACCTGAACCAATACAAGAACTAAAAAATAAGATAGATTACGAACACTATATCAATAAACAAATAAAACCTATTGCAGACACTGTTTTATCTTTCTTCGATACAACTTTCGAAGATGTTGTAGAAGGAACAAAACAAACATCCTTATTTTCATACTCATGATATTGAGTTCTATATTTCCCTTTCAGATTATTTAAAACTAAAAATTTACTTCTAATTATAAAATGGAAGAGAATTTAACTATTGGATTTATTGGACAAGGGTTTGTAGGCAAAAATTATGCAGATGATTTTGAAGAAAGAGGGCACAATATAGTAAGATATGACATAGAATCATACAAAGAGAATAAAGATAAAATAAAAGATTGCGATATTACACTAATTGCAGTTCCAACCCCTACAACACCCGAAGGATTTGATTATAGTATAATTGATGATGTTCTAAATTTAATAGGAGATAATAAAATTGCAGTAATAAAATCAACAATAAAATTAGGAACAACAAAAAAATTACAAGAAAAACATCCAAATATAATAGTAATGCATTCTCCGGAGTTCTTAGTTGAAAGAAACGCCGCATATGATGCAAGAAATCCAAATAGAAACATAATCGGAATAACAGATCCTACAAACAAGGAATTAAACGAAAAAGCACATTTAGTTATGTCTACTCTACCAAAAGCAGATTATAATTTAATTACAAAAGTAGAAAATGCAGAGTTAATTAAATATGGCGGAAACTGCTTGTTATATTCTAGAGTTGTTTTCATAAATATGTTTTATGACTTAATCTCTCAAAATGAAGATTTAGATTTCTACACAATAAAAGATGCAATGGCTGCAGATCCAAGAATAGGAGAATCTCACCTCACAATTGCCCACCAAGGAGGAAGGGGGGCAGGAGGTCATTGCTTCATAAAAGATTTTGAAGCATTTATTGAAATATTAAAAGAAAATAATCTTACACCCCAAACAGAAACGTGCGAAGCAATAAGAAACATAAATATAAAATATCTAAGAGATTCTGAAAAAGACTTAGATTTGTTAAAAGGAGTTTACGGGGAATAATCCCCGTAACTTTTATATAATTCTCTGATAAACAAAAATTATGGGTGTAGCAATAACTAATATTCTTCCAAAAAAAGAAATAACCTTTGAACAACTGAAGGGAAAAAAGTTAGCAGTAGACTCCTCTAATGTTATCTATCAATTCTTAGCTTCAATAAGGCAACCCGATGGCACACCTTTGATGGACAATAAAGGCAATATAACTTCTCATTTAGTTGGATTAGCAGCAAGAGTTCCAAGTTTAATGGAAAAAAACATCAAGCTAGCATTTGTTTTTGATGGAAAACCTCCTGCAATAAAATTCGAAGAATCTCAAAGAAGAAAAGAAGCAAAAGAAAAAGCTCAGGAAAAATATGAAGAAGCAAAAGAAAAAGAAGATACTGAATCTATGTACAAATATTCTAGACAAACAATTAAGATGACTAAAGAAATAAAAGAAGAATCTAAAGAATTTATTGAAGCCTTAGGCCTTCCAGTTATTCAAGCCCCTTCTGAAGCAGAAGCCCAAGCTTCTTTCATGGCAGAAAAAGGAGATGTTTATGCAGTTGTATCTCAAGATATAGATTCTTTACTTTACTCAACCCCAATATTAATTAGAAATTTAACAGTTGCTTCTAAAAAAAGAGTTAGAGGCACCTACATCAAAATAAACCCAGAAATTTATGATCTAAAACACGTTCTTGATACACTTGAAATAAACCAAGATCAATTGTTAGCTCTTTCAATATTAGTAGGTACAGATTTCAATCCTAAAGGAGTACATCGAATTGGCCCTAAAACAGCTTTAAAATTAGTACAAGAACATAAAAGCTTTGAAAAAATATTTGCTAATGTAGAAGCAGATTTTAATTGGAAAAAAGTATATGCAACATTCAAAAGTATGCCAATAATGAAAAACTACCAATTAAAATGGAAAGAACCTAATTTAGAAAAAATACAAGATATTTTACAAAAACACGATTTCTCAGAAGAAAGAATAAATAAATTACTAGATAGATTAAAACCTAAACCACAAAAAAACTTAGATAAATGGTTCTAAATATTATCTCTTAGGGCCAATACAAAATTCTTGTAAGCAGTTGCAACATTCATAATTGATTTCCAATCATTTTCATCTGCTTCATGGGGTTTCTTAGTATGTTCGAAGAAATCCAATATTTGATCAAATTGAGTTATATATGAGTTTAAGTTTCCATCTTGACCAATACTTGCTGCAGCATCCATCATATCTTGATCAATATCCTTTCTCATATCTCTAATATAATTTTTAGCTTTCTTGGGATGTTTAACTAAATCTACTTTGAAAAGAGGATCTATTTTCTTAACTTTCTTCTGCATTAATTTTTGCCATTTTTTCCTTTGTTCTATGTTTCCAGCTTCTTCTGCAGTTGTTTCCACATGACCTAACGACCATATTTCTTTTTCCCACAATTCCTTCATTTGATCATCATTATAACCTTGAGCACCAAGGGTCTTTCTAAATTGTCCCCATATTTTTTCTTGCCAATCTACGGCCTGTTCTTGAGTATATTTACCCTCTTGTAAATTTTTCAAAACTTCTGAATATTCTTCTTTAAATGGTTTAATTAATTCATCAAGATTAGAAGCATTCAATTGTAAGGGGGCTTCCTCCTTAGCCTCTTCAGCAACTTTTTCTACATGTCCCAAAGACCATATTTCCTTTTCCCAAAGATCTTTTATCTGAGAATCATCATAACCAAACTTCTTTAAATCTCTTGAAAATTCTCCCCAAATCTTCTCTTGCCAATCTACAGCCTGTTCTTGATCATATTTACCTTCTTTCAAATTCTTTAACATCTCTGAATATTCTTCTTTAGCTCTAGAAATTATATCTTCAGTATTCCCTTTTCCCTCTTCAAGTAAGCCTGCAGCCTTCTTCCCTGCTTTCAGTAATTTTCTGGATTCTTTCTTGAATTATTTTCCTAGCAAGATCTTTTAATTCTTCAACAGCGTCACTTTGTTCAGCTCTAAATCTTTTCTTTTCTAACTTAATACTTTTTATGATTTCATCTCTAACATGTTCTAAATGTGAAATCGCATCTCTAAGCATATTATCAAAATCAGGTGTATCTTTGTGCTTCTTTGCCTCTTTTATTTGCCTAAGAACTTCCTTCAAGTCTTCTAACTCCTTTTGTGCTTGTTTCTGCTCTTTTCTATAGAATCTTTTATCCTTTCTCCAATTCTTATCGGTTTGCATCATTCGAGTTCCTGCTTCAGCACCCCATTTGTGTGCAAAAGAAATAACAGTCCATAATAACATCAAGAAGAATAAAACAAATATAATGAATGGACTAAGTGCTACAGTAGCCATCATCCACCCAGCAACAGGAGAACCAATCATAGAAGCAAGAGAAATAAATACCGCAAGAATCGCAGAATTCTTTTTATCATCTTTAAACAAGTGCATCTTATTCACTAACTTAAAGATAAGCATAAACAAAATGCCCCAAGTTAATATTGCAACCCAAAGTGCAACATCTTTCAAAGCTAAGAAATTAATTTGCATATCTATAAAATTAAAATCCCAGAAGGAAGCAGCACTAACAGAGTTAACAAAAACTAATAGTCCCGCTAATATAGATACTAATTTCTTATTCATTGTCTAAATGCCCCAAAGAAAAGATACGCGGCATAAATTATGAGTATCACCTGGAATACAATATCTGAAAGACCAAAACTAAATGGAATCCAAGTTGCGCCTTGTTCCATAAAGAAAAGATATAATCCAACTACTGCAAAAACCAATCCAATTACAACTTTTCTAACTTTGTCTATTGGATCCATAGTGAAAGACTCTATTAAAATAGCAACACCCAACACAGCAATCATAATTCTCAGAAGAGAACTGCCTATTTCAAAATTAAATGGGAACACACTTAAGAAAGGCATTAAACCCAAATAAAGAAATATTAGTCCTCCAATAAAATACCACCAACTTCCATGAGAATTATCCCAATCGCCTCTTTTTGAAAACATCATAATACAATAATCAAATTATTATATTTAAATATATCGAAAAAATAAAAAAAGAAATTATTTTGCTGACTTCTTATATCTCTTTAATTTACGTTGTGCACTCCCTAACTTATCAATTGCTTTTCCAATGTTTTTCTTATCAAGTGCAGATCTTGCATCACTAAGATCTTTTTCAACTTTTCGTGCTTTATCTTTAGCACTCTCATCATTTTCAGCATGTTCCAGTTTTATACTTCTCACTACGTTTGCTTTTACACCGTCTAATTCAGAAATCACACTTGCAACTTTTCCATCAAAACCTTCTTCTTTCTCTTTACCTTCTAAGGCTTTAGCACTAGAAATTACTCCACTTAATCCTGAAAATTCTTTTCTAGCTAATCCTCTTTCTTTATCTGAAAGTTTGGAATCTCCATCTTGTGAAGCCAAAGCCTTTTTTGCTCTAGATTCAAAAATAGTTCCTCCAATGGCAATGATTAATCCAAGAATGATAAACCCAATGGTAAATGCGTTTGCACCTATCATCAATAAACCTACTACTCCTGCAGCGACTAAAAGCAAACCTCCTTCTAACGAACTTAACATAAATCTAAAAGAATTCTTACATTTATATAAATATCCAATATTTACACTACATTAATAAATGACAAACACAAACAAGCAATATGTTTTTCAGAAAAAAAGAATTAACGAACGAAGATATAAAAAAATTCCAAAATCTTTTGATGTAGTTGGAGAGATTTTAATCTTTACAGATTTTCCTAAGGAACTAAAAAATAAAGAAAAGCTAGTTGGAGAATATCTAATTAAAAAATTCAAGAATATAAAGACTGTTGCTAAAAAGTCTAAAAAATACTCTGGAAAATTAAGAACTGCAAAACTCAAAATATTAGCAGGGGATAAATCTAAAGAAACAATACACAAAGAATCAGGATTAAGATTTAAAGTAAATCCAGAAAAAGTTTATTTCTCTCCAAGGTCTGGAACAGAAAGACTAAGGATTGCAAACCTAGTAAAAAAAGATGAAGAGGTTTTAGTTATGTTTTCTGGAATTGCCCCCTTTGCATTAGTAATCTCAAAACATTCTAAAGCAAAAGAAATTTTTACAATTGAATTAAATAAACAAGGCCATAAATATACTCAAGAAAATATAATCCTAAATAAAATAAAAAATGTAATTCCGATACAAGGAGATGTAAGAAAAGTAACTCCAAATAAAAAGTTCGATAGGATTATAATGCCTTTACCCTCAGCCGCAGAATCATTTCTAAACTTAGCACTTAAACATCTTAAACCAAAAGGAACAATTCACTTATACAAATTTGAAAAAGAAGAAAATTTCAAAAAATTAAAAGAAAAATACTCTAAAAAATTCAAAGTTAAATTAGTTAAAGCTGGAACTCCTGCTCCAGGCAAATATAGGGTTTGTTTAGATTTACAACCCAAGCTCTAATAATTCTCTAGCTTTCAAATGTATTGCAGAAGGTGCTTCCCCTCCATGCCAAGTTAACCTAGGCCGAATATTCATAGGATAAATTCTTTCAGAATTATCATCTAAAATAATTGCAGAACCTTTCATCCTTGGCAAATTATTAATATGATTTTGAATATCTGTAGCAACATAAGTCTGCATAACATCATTCAAAGCAGTAATATCTTTTTTAGCAGTGATCCTATGGCTAATAACAATATCTGATTGAGTTATAACATCTTTATGAATTTCTCCAGGTTGTTGAGTTGCTAAAACTAAAGAGATTCCTGGTTGACGGCCTTCACGCAATAATTGAACTAAAGCATCTGTTGCCCCTGTTTTTCCTTCACGGGGTAAAAATTCATGCGCCTCATCAATTAAAATCCAAACTAATGGCATTTCCTCCCCAGTTTTTTCCATTCTCTCTAATCCAAAGAAACTAGATCCGGCTTCAATTTGTTTTAACTCTTCTAATTTACGGGCAATCATTCTTTCTTGCAATAATTTCTTACTAATAATCCCCACAACTAAATTCTTAATTCCCCAGCTCCCTGCAGTATGACTATAACAACTAATATCTACAACACTAACTCTCCCACCTTTCACTAAATCTTTTATCTCAGTTCCAGTTTTACTAAACAATCCCCACGATTCTGCAGAAAGTAACCTATTGATTGTGGCATCTTTAACATTTTTATCTAAGGTTTTATCTGCATTAATCTCATTAATAATATCTAAAATTCCATAATCTTTTCCTTCATCTTGTAAATCTGCAACTGATTTTTCAATTGCAACTCCAATCGGATGCATTAATTCAATCCCAAAAACATTTGCCCAATCGGATGCATCTAGTTCTGAAGTTTTAATACTCAAAGAATAATCTGCAAGTATGCCTCTTTTCTTATAATCTTCATAAGACCCTTCAGGAATATAAACATCAATATTATCTAACTGCAATGGTTTCATTTTCCATCCAGATAATAAACTCTCTTCTTTCTGATTTGGGTGTTTCATAGTCCAGAAAATCCCCATAGTATCAAATATCAACACGGATAGATTATCTGCCACTTCCTCAGGCAAATTAGACATCTCCTCTGCTATTACACCCAAAGTGTAAGATTTTCCACTCCCTCTCTTCCCATCAATTAAAACAACATGAGTTCGAGCAACATCCATCAAAATATTACTACTCAAAGAAACAGTTTGTTCCATTTTAACATAATGCCGGCCTAAATAAATAGTAGCTTTTTCACCAAATTTCTTTTTATCTTTAACACTTCTTCCAATAACAATATTGTGAGGCATAATTAAAATTAACAAAGAATGTTTATATATCTTTTTATGAATTAAAAAATAAAAGAAAAATGGGGGATTAATTTTTTATTTTTATGAAAATTCCATCCAATCACAACAAAATTTATAAACCCTATAAATTTCAAGTGAAAGACGATGTATCTAGATCAACTAAAAACAGCATTTTTATTGGGAGTTTTAACATTTTTATTATTGATAGTAGGGTTTGCCCTAGGAGGATCTGCTGGATTATCAATAGCATTAATTCTTGCAATAACAATGAATGTTCTTTCTTATTGGTATTCTGATAAAATAGTTTTGAAAATGTACAATGCAAAACCTGCAGAATACTCTCAATTTACTGCATTACATGATATGGTTAAAGATGTGGCGACAAGAGCATCCATAAAAAAACCAAAAATATATGTAATCAATTCTAATCAACCAAATGCCTTTGCAACCGGAAGAAATGAGAAGAAGGCTGCAGTTGCATTTACAACTGGATTGCTTGAACTATTAGATGAACAAGAGTTAAAAGGAGTAATTGCCCATGAAATTGGACACATAAAGAATAAAGACCTCTTAATTTCTACGGTATCAGTAATAATAGCAAGTGCGATAGCATACCTTGCAGTTATGGCAAGATGGACTGCAATCTTCGGGTCTAGAGAAGAAGGAGATTCAAGTTTAGTGGAGGTTTTAGCATTATCAATTGTAGCACCTCTTTCTGCAACAATATTAAGGCTTGCAATTTCTAGGTCAAGAGAATTTATTGCAGATGAAACTGGTGCAAAGTTAATCAAAGATCCAGAAGCTTTAGCAAATGCTTTAGTTAAATTGGAGACTTCTCCAAAACTTAAAGATGGAAATAAAGTAGCAGCAAACCTATTCATAGTAAATCCTTTTTCGGGAGGAAGTTTTATGAAATTACTTTCAACACACCCTTCCACAACTGAAAGAGTAAAAAAACTTAGAAAGT
>CAYFNS010000004.1:20319-20892 GCA_964344545.1 Candidatus Woesearchaeota archaeon | reverse complement strand
TAGCTTTTTCTGCTAACTAATCCATTCGACTTCTTCATCACTCAAATCCAAATAATCTTTTTCTTGTTTCAAAAATAGTTTAGCATATGGAAATACTTCTTTTACACTCTTTTTAGAAGAAACATGGCAATTATTTGCAATTTTCTCACAAATAGAAATTTTCTTTCCATATTTCATTTTAGCCATCCACATTTTTAGTATTCTTTTAGATTGTTCATAATTAACAAATCCCTTTTTACTTTGTTCTTTGGCAATTGCTACTCCAACACTCATGAAATATTTTTGATAAACTAAAAATCTCCAGTGTTGTCTACGGATTATTCTTCCCTTAAAAACATCTGCTTTAGAAAAACTATCAAATGCTCTTGCAATTTCAATACCTTCATATTCTTTTGGAATATTCTCTTCAATCCAGATTTTTATATCATCAAAATTTAAATTTGTTTTATCAAATGTTTGTAAAATTAACGCCTGATCTTTAGATTTGAAAATAACTCTCAATAAATCAAAAATTTCTTCTTCCTTTCCTCTTTCTCCAACTTCTTCTAAATGTTCTTGTAAGACTTCCTCCCT
>CAYFNS010000004.1:7556-20309 GCA_964344545.1 Candidatus Woesearchaeota archaeon | reverse complement strand
TTCCAAATGCGATTAATTGAAAATCATTTATCGCAGATCTTAAATCTCCACCTGCACGATTCGCAATGCCTTTCAAAATATCTTCAGAAACCTTAATGGATTCTCCCTCTGCAATTCTCTTTAGAACTTTGGTTATCTCCAAGTAACTTAATGCTGGAAACTCAACGGTTTTACTTTTTTTCCTTAAAGAAGATAATTTTTTTTGCCAAGGATCATTAGCAGTCATGATAATTGGAAAAGAAGATTTAGCAACTAATCCTGCAAGTGCAGCTGCTCCTCCCCTATCTTTAGTTCCACTCAATCCATCAATTTCATCAACTAAAATAATTTTACTACTTCCAAACAAACTTCCTTGGTTTATTGCTTTCCCAATAATCTCCAAAATATGTTCTTTATTTCTAAAATCTGATGCATTTAGTTCAACAATCTCTAAATCTTTTTCTTTAGACAATGCATAAACTGCTTCAGTTTTTCCACTACCTGTTGGACCATATAAAAGTAAAGCCTTTTTCTTTTGATTTTTATAATTCTCAACAAAATCTAATAATTGTAGAATTGATTTTTCTTCTCCAACCAATTCTTTAGAACTTTTAGGAGAATATTTTTTTGTCCAGATCATTTTAATGAAACAAAACTGGCTATCAAAGCCTCTAACTGTATAAATTCATCACTACCTTCAATCATTCTAAATTCAATTTCACCACATTTCTCAATCATTTTCGCTTTTTTATCTTCGTCCAAAGTCAAATGAAGAGATTCACTTTGAATTTGTTTTATTATATCCACTCCAGATAACCCATGTTTTAACATAGTATCCAATAATAATTTCCTTGCCTGGATAAATTGCCCTTCTAAACTTAACTCAAGAACCTTGATAATCTCTTTTGGTCTAGCAGCAGAAACAATTTCATAAATTAAATCTTCATTTATATCTTTGCTAATAACAGAACAACTTTGCAAAACATTTTCTACTTTCCTTGCATCTCCTCCACTTAAACTATAAAGTAATTGAATTGCTTCATCCGTTATTTTCAACCCTTCTTTTTGAGAAATTTCTTTTACAAGCAAACTTATATCTTCTTGAGATAAAGGTTGGAATCTAAATACAGTACATCTAGATTGGATTGGATCAATTATCTTTGAAGAATAATTACAAGATAAAATAAATCTACAAGTATTGGAGTAATTCTCCATAGTTCTACGCAAAGCCTGTTGAGCTTCAGTAGTTAATGAATCACATTCATCTAAGTAAATAACTTTAAACGGAACGTTTTTTATTGATTTAGTCCTTGCAAAATCCTTTACTTTATTTCTTATAACATCAATCCCTCTTTCATCAGAAGCATTTAATTCTAAAAAATTATGTTGCCAATCATCTCCGAATAATTCCCTCGCAACAATTAAAGATAAGGTAGTTTTTCCAACACCAGCAGGCCCAGTAAACATTAAGTGGGGCAAATTTTGAGATTCTACAAAAGCTTTTACCCTAGAAACAATTTTCTCTTGCCCTTTTATTTCCGAAAAATTCTGAGGCCTATATTTTTCAATCCACATACCCACAGATAACACCAGATTCTTTATAAGTATTTTGTAGATAAATGACAACCCCTGCAACAATAAGTTAAATATTTAAATAAGACTGGCTTTGATATATCTATGAAAAGGGGTATTTTCTTTATAGCGTTAGTAATTACTTTAATTTTCATTTCTTCTTGCGAAACAACAGAAGAAATTGATTTATCTCCTACGCATGAAGAACCAGGATGTGGGGAAATTGTTCCTGGAATAATAAATGTAAAATTCAAGGAAAAATATGATGTTTTGGATGTGGATAAAGCGTCAAATTTAGTCAATACAATTCAATCTGAAGGGTCTCAAGAAAAACCTTTATTATCCCCTAAAAAAGTAACTAAAGTTTTCAACGCTGCACAGGAAGGCACAAAAAATAGAGAAGTTCAAGACAAAATTGGACTAAACCGTTGGGTAAAGATTAGCCTCCCTCCAAGCACAGACTTATTGGAAGAAGTAGCCAAGTGGTCTGCAAGGCCCGAAGTAGAAGAAGTAGAATTTGAATACGCCCCTTGTCTCTTAATCATGCCAACAGATAATAGATTCTCATCTCAATGGTATCACCATAATACCGGGGCAAATAACAGGACGTTTGATTCAGATATTGATTCTCCAGAGGCATGGGATCTACAAAGAGGGGATGAGATTCTCATAGCAACCCCTGATACCTCAATATTCTGGCATCACGAAGATTTAATTGATCATATATGGAGAAATCTTGGTGAAGACGCCGATGGAGATGGAATCGTGATACAACCTAATGGCACAGAATATATAACTGCAAACTACTCCGGATATCCATTTGTCAACAGATCTTACACTAAATATATATTTGATCCAGATGATGTAAATGGGCTTGATGATGACAATAATGGGTACGTAGACGATTTTATTGGATGGGATTTTGGAAGTAATGATAATGATCCAATTTACAATGAAACCTATGATAGTTTAGAATACCAATGGCATGGAACTCAAACCGCAGGACATGCGGCCGCAGTAACAAATAACTCGATAGGGCTAGCAACTTCATGTTGGAATTGTAATGTGATGGCAATGAGGCGGGGAGCATTTAGAGCGGAAGCAATACAATATGCAGTAGATAATGGTGCAAGGATTGTTTCGATGAGTTGGGTAAGCTACTACACTGGTGCAATGGCGGATGTTCTTAATTACGCCCACGAATTAGATGTCCTTCTCTTTACAGGGGCAGGGAACTTTGCTACAGATGATGGAGGGACTTATAACAGTTTATGTTTCAATGAAAATATAATCTGTATTGCAGGATCTACAGCCTATAATGCTTCATGGAGAGATTCCAGTTATATTTTTAGTTCGGGAAAATATAGTGATTTTGGTGCTCCATCAGCAAGCATGGTTTCAGTTACACCCTATAATCATCCCTTATCTAAATATGTTTGGTCATCGGGAACCTCACTGGGATCTCCCCTTGCTGCAAGTGTAGCTGCACTAGTACTATCAGAAAACCAAAACCTTACAGCTGATGAAGTTAAATCCCTCATGTTATCTTCACTAGATCCTTATGGTTTTGTTCACACAGATAGATTTGCAGGGGATGGTGTAATAAACACAGAAAAAGCCGTTATGAATGCAAGAATTTCGAATAATTATGAAAGTTTTCCAGTAAATCTATTAAATGCATATAATACTACAACTGTTGCAAACTATCTCAATATATTTGGAACAGTCACAAGCCCAGATTTTGTAAAATATGAGGTATACACTTCAGTTGGGCACTACACAAACAATTGGACACTAATAAATGAGTCTTTCTCTCCAGTTGAAAATAATATAGTATATCCTTTAGACCTTACAAATTATGAAATTGGGGAAATACAAATAAAAGTAATTGCCTATGATTCAAATAATCAAACTGCAACAGATATAATGCAACATGTAATAGAATACATCCCGGATCCGGTAAACCAATCAATAAATCTCACAGAAGGATGGAATTTATTCTCTCCAAATATAACAAGTATCGACTTAACTTCGGATCAAGTGGAAACTTTCCTCATAGCAGGATATAAGGGATCAACCCTAGGAGAATCACAGGATAGATGGGAAATAGATTTAGCATCAAAAGAGAATGACTCCTTTTTGATGAAACCCTGGCAAGGATACTTTGTTTATTCAAATGAAAATAAGACTATTAATCTTCAGGGGTATGTTCCAGCCTCCCCTTACCCTTCCCTTGATTGGACTGGTTGGAATCTAATTTCTTTCAATAAATCAGAATCATTTTCCAAACTTTATTTTGATCACCCCAGTACAAAAATCTACAACATAACTTTCCAAAATGATACAATAGTCTATGAAGGATTAAGTAGATATGATAATCTAACAAGGGGAAGACCTTATTGGGTAACTATAAATCCAGACTTAAGTCCCCCAAGATTTAACCAAAATCCTTAAATATATTCATAATTCTCAGGAAATTATGCAATTTAACAGAAAAATTATAATTATTTCTATTATTTAGTTAGATGCATCTCTTTGGTGTTGTTCAATGGCAAATTATATAAACAAAAATAAGAAGGTAAAAATCAATGTATGATCAAAATAAAGTCGAACAAGAAATATTGAATTATTGGAAAGAAAATAATATTTACAAAAAGGTTAGAGACTCTACTAAGGGAAAAAAACCATTCTACTTTTTACAAGGCCCTCCTTACACTTCTGGAAAATTACATGCTGGACACGCATGGAATAATTCCATGAAAGATTTTATTCTAAGATATAAACAAATGCAAGGATTTGATGTTTGGGATCGAGCAGGATATGATATGCATGGGATCCCAACTGCCTCTAAAGTACAAAAAGAACTGAATCTAAAAACTAAAGAAGACATAGAAAAATATGGCCTCGATAAATTTGCAAAAGCCTGTATGGATTTCTCAATAAAACATGCTAAAGTTATGAATGAAGATTTATTTAGATTAGGGGTTTGGATGGATTATGAAAATGCTTACATGCCAATTGATGAAGAATGGATTGAAAGTGTATGGTGGCTAATAAAAAGAGCCGACGAGGAAAAAAGATTATATGAAGGCAAAAAAACTATGACCTGGTGCCCTACTTGCGAAACTGCCTTAGCAAAACATGAATGCGAATATAAAAATATTAAAGATAAATCAATCTATGTTAAATTCAAGGTAAAAGAAAAAGATAATGAATTCTTGCTAATATGGACAACAACCCCTTGGACAATCCCATTTAATTTAGCCGTAATGGTAAACCCCAATATAGAATATATTAAAGCAGATGTTGAAGGAGAGGTTTGGATAATAGCAAAAGATTTAGCAGATTCATTCATAAAAAACAAACTAGAAAAAGAATACACAATATTTGATGAATTCAAAGGGAGTGAATTAGAACACTTAGAATATGAACATCCATTAAAAGATGAAATTGAAGATTATGAAGAACTTAAAGCAGAACATAAAAATGTCCATACAGTTTTACTTTCTAAAGAATATGTTACAACTGAAGCAGGTACAGGATTAGTACACTGTGCTCCAGGCTGCGGTCCAGAAGATTATGAAGTAGGGCATAGAAACAATATTCCTCCTTACAATGAAGTACAACACAATGGCAAATTCAAAAAAGGAATGGGGATTTTTTCTGGATTAAAAGCAAAAGATGATGATGAAGTTTTTATTCGAGAATTAGAAAAGAGGGATGCTTTAATAACATCAGAGATAGTTGAACATGATTATGCACATTGTGAAAGAAGTAATGATCCAGTAATTTTCAGAACAACAAATCAATGGTTTTTCAAGGTTGAAGATTTGAAAAACAAAATGTTAAAGTATAATAACAAAATCCATTGGGTGCCTGATACTGTAAAGAATTCTTTTGATTCTTGGTTAGAAAATTTAAGAGACAATTCAATTACAAAACAAAGATTCTGGGGTACTCCAGCACCAATATGGAAATGTAAAAAATGCGAAGAGTATAAAGTGATCACAACTAAAAAAGAATTAGAAAAACTCTCCGGAAATAAATTGGAAAATCTTCACCGACCATGGATTGACGAGATTAAAGTACCCTGTAAATGTGGTGAAGAAATGCAAAGAATCCCGGATATATTGGATGTTTGGATTGATGCAGGAGTTGCTTCTTGGGCATGCCTATATTTCCCTCAAAGAGAAGACTTATTCAAAAAACTATTCCCTGCAGATTTCATATTAGAAGCAAGAGAACAAGTAAGGGGATGGTTCAATCTACTAATGATTGCATCCATTATAGGTTTTGATAAAATTCCCTTCAAAAATGTGTATTCTCATGGAATGCTTACAGACGTAGATGGCGTAAAAATGTCTAAATCGATAGGAAATGTAATCTCTCCTTATGAAGTAATTGATAAATATGGCGCGGACACTCTAAGACTATATTTTTCCCAAACAAATGCAGGAGAAGATGTTTCTTTTTCATGGGATGAAGTTGGAGTCAAAAAAAGAAACTTAATGATTCTATGGAATACTTTCAATTATTTGGTAGATTATTCTAAAGCCCACAATATTGATCCAACAGAATTACCTAAGAATCCCGGCATAGAAGAAGAATATATCCTATCTAGATTAAATACAACGATAAAAAAAGTAACGGAACATTATGAGTTTTATGAAATTGATAAAGTTCCTGGAGAAATTGAAAGATTATTTTTAGATTTATCTCGGAAATACATGCAATATACTCGAGACAAAATCCACGAAGACCCCAAATTAGTATTGTCCACAATATACAAAGTTATATTTGAAACAGTAAAAATGCTCTCTACAGTATCCCCATTTATAACAGAAAAAATATTTTTAGAATTAAAAGGAAATTTTGATCTAAAAGGAGAATCTATATCTTCACTAGAGTGGCCTAAAGTAGAGAAAAAATTCATTAATGAAAAACTAGAGGCAGAAATAAACTTTGCAGACCAAGTTATTCAAGCAGGACTAGCAACAAGAGAAAAAGTAAAAACTGGAGTTAGGTGGCCTCTTCAAAAATTAACAGTAATCTCCAACCTTAAAGAAGCAAAAGGAACAATAAAGGATTTATCTGAACTAATAAAATCAAAATTAAACATAAAGGAGATAGATTATGAAGAAGTATTTTCTGGAGGAAGTTTAGAAATTTTCCCAAATAATTCTCAAATCGGAAAAGATTTCCAAAAAGATTCAGTTATTATTAGAAAAAAATTAAATGAAAAACTGCTAAATGAATTAAATGAGAAAGGAAAATTAAAAGTTGATAAGTTTACACTAAATAAATCCCATATAATTGTTAAAGAATTAATTCCTGAAAATTTAATCTCTTCCGAATTCTCGGGAGGAAGAGTAATACTAGATACACAAACAAATAAAGAATTAGAAACTGAGGGATTTGCTCGTGAATTAATGAGAAGAGTACAAGATATCAGAAAAGAAAATAATTTGAAAAAACAAGACACAATAAAATTGGCAGTAGTTTCTGATTTAAATCTGAAAAACTGGGAAGAGTCTATAAAATCAAAAGTTGGAGCATTAGAATTATCTTCAGAAGAAAAATCTTACCCTATCAAAGAAAAATTTGAAGTAAAAGATAAAGAATTCTTAATTTGTATGGAGATTAATTCCTAGAAAGTAACAACCTCTTCTTTATAAACATTTAAATACTTTTCCTTTACTCCATATATAAATCATTTATAAGGGGGAAATAATAAATGGCAAAAAAAACTGTTAAAATTGTTAATATTGTTTGTTCAACTTCTTTAGAACACGATGTTCATTTAATCAAATTAGCTGAGACATTATCCAACACAGAATATAATCCGGAACAATTCCCAGGATTAGTTATGAGGATTAGAGATCCTAAGACTTCTGCATTAATCTTTAGCTCAGGAAAAGTAGTATGTACTGGTGCAAGATCTATGGCAAAAGTAAGAGAATCTATTAATGAAATTATAAAAGCCGTAGCAAAAATCGGTGTTAAAGTTACAATTAAACCAAAGATAACTGTACAAAATATGGTGGCATCAGGAGATATTGGTTTAGACTTAAATCTTAATGAATTAGCAATGAAGCTAGAAAACTCAGAGTACGAACCTGAACAATTCCCAGGGCTAGTGTACAAGCTTCCGGGAACAAGAGCAACATTCTTATTGTTCAGTAACGGAAAAATTGTTTGTACTGGTACAAAATCTGAGTCTGATTTAAAATCAGCAGTGGAAACACTAGCTTCAAACCTTAAAAAATTGAAATAAACTTATTTCTTTTTTCTTTCATATAAATTCTTTTAAACTCATTAAGACTAACCTCTTTCAAGGGGGATTGAAATTTGCCTAAAGACGCAATTGATCAGATAGAGAAATTTAAAGAATTTTTGGAAACTAACTGTATTAAAGACATAAATGAAATAATAAAGACCGGAAGAAAATCTCTTGTTATTGATTTTATGGATCTTGCTAAGTATGATGTAGAATTATCTGAGCAATTTTTAAATGAACCCTATGAAGCAATCCAAAATGCTGAGCTTTCTGTTGATCAATTAGAACTTCCAGAGAAGAAAACCTTCCACATAAGATTTACAAATCTCCCTTCAACCCAAAGTAAACACATCCGAGAAGTTAGAAGTATTGATCTATTTAGTATGATTGTAATTGAGGGCATTGTTAGACAGGCTTCTGATGTAAGGCCGCAAGCGGTATCCGCAAAATTCGAATGCCCTACTTGCGGGAATTTACTTTCTATACTCCAAATAGACCAAGCTTTCAAAGAGCCAACAAGGTGTAGTTGCGGAAGAAAAGGCCATTTCAAATTATTAAAAAAAGACATGGTTGATGCTCAAAGAATTATTTTAGAAGAAGCTCCAGATTCATTGGATGGAGGATCCCAACCAAAAAGACTCCAAATATTCTTACAAGATGATTTAGTAGAACCAAGAATGGAACAAAAAACCACCCCTGGAACAAGAGTTAAAGTTGCAGGCATACTAAAAGAAGTTCCAATTCTATTAAAATCTGGTGCACCATCTAGGATGTTTGATCTAGCACTAGAAGCAGTTAACATCGAACCAGTTCAAGAAACTTTTGAAGATATTGATATTAGTGATGAAGATCTAGAAAAGATAAAGGAATTAGCCAAAGATAAAGAAGTTCTTAAGAAATTAACAAATTCAATTGCACCTTCTATTTATGGGTATAAAGAAATCAAAATGTCTTTGCTCCTTCAATTATTTGGAGGCACAAGAAAAGTAATGTCTGACGGAATGGTAAGAAGGGGAGATATTCACGTTTTATTAGTTGGGGATCCTGGGGCAGGAAAATCACAGTTAGTACAGTTTATTGGAAAATCTGCACCAAAATCAAGATTTGTTTCTGGTAAGGGTGCATCTGGAGCAGGATTAACTGCAGCAGTAGTTAAAGATGAGTTCCTAAAAGGGTGGTCGCTAGAAGCTGGAGCAATGGTACTTGCAAATGGAGGGATTTGTGCTATAGATGAGCTTGATAAGATGAGTCATGAAGATAGATCCGCATTGCATGAAGCATTAGAACAACAAACAATTACAATTTCCAAGGCAAATATTCAGGCAACTTTAAGATCTGAAACAACAGTTCTTGCAGCTGCAAATCCAAAACTATCAAGATTTGATCCTTATACACCAATTCCTGCTCAAATTGATTTACCTCCTTCTTTAATTAACAGATTTGATTTAATATTCCCAATTAGAGATCTCCCAGATAAAGATAAAGATGAAAGAATCGCAGGGCATATGTTAAAATTCTTTAGGGGAGAAACAGAAGATATTGATAAAGAAGTAATCGAAGTAGATTTTATCAAAAAATATATTGCATATGCAAAGAAGAATTCCCATCCAAAAATGTCAGATGCTGCTGCGGACGAGATTAAAGAGTTTTACGTGGGATTAAGAAATTCTGCTCAAGGAGGAGATGGAGAACAAAAAGCAATCCCAATTTCCGCAAGACAATTAGAAGCAATAGTAAGGCTTTCAGAAGCCTCGGCCAAATTAAGATTATCAAACAAAGTAACACGAGGAGATGCACAACTAGCAATTAGATTAACAAAATATTGCTTAACTCAAATTGGATTAGATGAAGAAACTGGGCAAATTGATATTGATAGATTTTCAACAGCAATGCCTTCCTCTCAGAGAAACAAGATTATCATAGTAAAAGAAATAATAAACAGATTAGGTGCTGAAAAAGGAAAGAGCATAGAGATGGCGGAAATCATTTCCGAGGCAGCAGAAAAGGGAGTACAAGAAGATCAAATAGACGAAATAATCGAAAAGTTAAAAAGGAGTGGAGATATCTTCGAACCGAAAAGAGGATACATTCAAAAAATATAGACAATGGCAGAATCACAAATTAGACAAACAGCATACAAGGTGTGGATTGCAGATTTACTTAATAGCGAATTTATTAACCCAGAAGGGGAATGGGTTCCAAGTTATGTTCAAATAAAAGATCTAAAAGTATCTAGGGTAAATGTTGTCGCTAATGTAATAATGAAGTATCAAAACGAAGATTCTAGCTACGTTACTCTAACTCTAGATGATGGCTCAGAGAATATTGCACTAAAAGCCTGGAATGAAGACACAAAGCTTTTTGATGGAATAGAAATTGGAAATATGGTACTAACTATTGCAAGAGTAAGAGAATACAATGGGAAAACTTACTTAGTTCCCGAAATTGTTCGAAAACTAAACCGGCCAGAATGGATGGTACTCAGAAAAAAAGAATTAATGAAAGAATATGGTGCAAGATCTGAACCAGTGGCACCACAAGAACCTTCTCCAATCTCTGAAGTTGTACAAGAGTCTCAACCACACCCAATAATTGAAGAAGAAATTATCGAGGAAACAATAAAGGATACTCCCTCTACAAATGATAGACAAAAAATTCTTGATTTCATCGAAAAAGAAGATTCAGGAGAAGGGATAGAAATAGTTCAAATTTCTTCTAAAACAGGAATAGATGAACAGGAAACGAACAACCTAATTCAAGAACTTCTAAAAGAAGGTGAGATTTTTGAGATAAAACCTGGAAAGGTAAAACTTATAGAATAATCTTAAGAAAACCTTTATAAACACACCAAATTCAACTATTTTCTATGGATTATAATTTATTATTAAAAAGGGCTAAGAAAAATTTGCCTGAGAAAGTAAATACTAAAGAAAGATTTGAGATCCCCAAGGTAAAAGGACATATTGAAGGGAACAAAACAATCATTACGAACTTTCAACAAATAGCATCAACTCTAAGGAGAGACGAAAAGCATATGTTAAAATATCTTCTTAGGGAGCTAGCTGCTCCAGGAAATATAGATGGCCCAAGATTAATCTTAGGAAGAAAAATAAATTCAGCGATAATTAATGAAAAAATCCAAAAATACGCAAACGAATTTGTTATTTGCCAAGAATGTGGAAAACCTGATACTCAAACAATAAAAGAAGGGCCAGTACTAATGTTAAAATGTACAGCCTGTGGTTCAAAGCACCCTATAAAATCAAAGGTATAAAATGGATTCAATAAAAGAAGAATATGATGTATTGATAAAGAAGCACAAGCTTCCAAAATTCGAAGTTTTAGACGAAGAGTTTGAAATTAGAGCATTAGAGGAAAACCGATCAGGGAGACCTGTGAAAGCAATAATTAGAGTTATCGCAGCAAGATTAAGAAGCTTCTTGGAAATCTTAGACCCAGTTGTTAGTCCAAATGCAGGATCAATACACTCGATGATTGCAGTCAATAATTTACCTGAATCCACAAAGAAAGAAATGTATGAATCCTACAAAGAAATTGGTTCTCTATACCATCAATGTATTTACGAAGAACTAGAATCAGATGAAAGTGCTGCAAAATTCATTAAGAAGTTTATGAAAAATTGGCCAAAAATGAAGGAAAGGCAAAAAAAATATATGAAACTAATTATTGGCACTTGGGACAAAGAATTACCCAAATCCAAGGCAGGATACTACAGTTAATATGTTTGCAAAAATACACAAATCAGGCGATAGAAATATTATAGCAATTTGTGATGAAAATTTAATTGGCAAAAGTTTTTCTGAAGGAAATTTAAATTTAGAAATAACTGAAAGATTCTATAAGGGGGAAAAGCTTACCTCTAAACAAACTCTAGAATTAATGAAAGATTCTCTTAATTTAAATATAGTCGGAGAAAAATCAATAAAATTAGCTTTAGAAAATAATATAATTGAGAAAGATAATATAATTGAGATTAAAGGAATTCCCCACGCCCAGGTATATCAACTATGAAAAAATACATAACTGGCAAAGCATACCAAGCCATAATCCAAATACGTCCAAAAAATGAAGAATTACTCTCTTTTGTAGAATCAGAAATGAAAAAAGATGGTGCAGAAGTTACAGACTTATTTGAAAGAAAAGAAGGATATGATGTTTTAGTTTCTTCTTCAAGAGCAGCTTTTTCGCTCTCGAAAAAGTTTAAGAAAAGATTTAATGGCGAAACAAAAGTTACTCGTTCTCTAGTGGGAGAAGATAAACAAGCAGGCAAAAGAATTCATAGGTTAACAGTTTTATTGAGATTAAAAAAAGAATAGCTTTATAAAACAACTTTTTTCTCTTTATCTTATGGTATATAAAAAACCAGCAAAGAAAAAGCCATTTAAGAAAGGAGCTAAACCTGGAGAAGCACCAGTAATCAGAGTTAGAACTCCAAAAGGGAGAGAAGTCCTTGGAACTGTAACCCAAAGACTTGGTGGATCTAGAATGCATGTGGCTTGTTTAGATGGAAAAACAAGGCTGGCGAGAATACCAGGAAGACTAAAAAAATCTCTTTGGGTTAGAGCAGGAGATGTAGTGTTAATTGAGCCTTGGGAATTTGGTGGCGACGAAAAATGCGACATACTATGGAAATATAATAAAACACAAGTAGTATGGTTAAAGCAAAAGGGATTTCTAAAACAGATGTCCGAATTTGAAGAATTCTAAAATGCAGGAAGAAATAAAAATTCCTAGAGAGAGAATAGCCATCCTAATTGGAGAAAAAGGAAAGATAAAGAGAAATATAGAAGAAGAAACTAAAACAAAAATTGATGTTGATTCTAAAGAGGGGGATGTTTTTATTGATGGTGAAGATTCCCTTTTAGTTGTTACGGCTGGCCATATAGTCAAAGCAATCGGTCGCG
>CAYFNS010000004.1:7254-7546 GCA_964344545.1 Candidatus Woesearchaeota archaeon | reverse complement strand
AAGAGAAGATACAATAATGGAAATTGTAAATATGCATGATTATGCAGGATCTTCTAAAAAAAGTGAAGAAAGATTAAGATCAAGAATAATTGGAACTGGCGGAAAAGCTAGAAAGACAATTGAAACTATGACCGACACCCAAATTTCAATTTATGGAAAAACTGTTGCAATAATCGGAAAACCTGGAAGTGTATTCTTAGCAAGGAGAGCAGTAGAAATAATTTTAAATGGAGCCCCCCATAGTCATGCTTATATGTGGGTAAGAAAACAACTCGAAAGAGAAGAAGCCACT
>CAYFNS010000004.1:2409-7244 GCA_964344545.1 Candidatus Woesearchaeota archaeon | reverse complement strand
TGTAATTGGGTTAATACTTGCAACTATTTTGCCTCAATTTATTAAAATAATTACCGAAGTTTCTAAAACTGGAAGATTAGAATTTTCACATTTATTCTTAGATGGAGGAATGCCATCTTCTCATTCTTCTTTTGTTGCAGCATTAAGTACTGCAGTAGTTATGGCAGAGGGAATAACAATGTTGACTTTAATCACTCTTGCTTTTAGCGCAGTGATAATTCGAGATTCATTTGGAATAAGATTAGAAGTAGGAAAACAAAAGAAAATTTTAGAAAAGTTAGATCCTCAAAAAGCAAGATTAGAAAAACTAAAAAGAGAAGGCCATACAATTCTCCAAGTTTGTGCAGGTATTTTATTCGGAATTGTTCTAATGATTGTAGTATTAACAATCTAAATTATTGTTGGAGTTTTAAACACCTGAATATTATCATACCATACTATTCCTTCTGCACTCATTGGGTGGTGCCCATAAAGATATACTCTTGCATAACTTGTCGCATCCCAAACACTTGAGTCATATATAAATGTCAAATATTCTATGTCCCATTTATTAGCATCCGAAGGGGATATAAGTTGAAGTGTTCCTCCAAAAGTAGGGGTTCCTGATTGTGTGTGGTACATCCCTGATTGATACTGCTTTACTGCATCACTCGCCTTAGCATAAAATGATATTGTGATATTATCTCCGTTATTCCAATCTGGAAGATCAGTTGCTATATTTGATGCAATGTTTTGATTTATCCCCAACCACCTATTACACTGTCCAATAGCACAATTGGCATCATTCATTATTATTCCAACGCCATTTTCAAAACCTTCTCCTTGTACCCACTTTGCATGATACCCGTTTGCAGGATCTACAACTCCACTATTCCAACCTAGAGACCATATTTCTGGCCAAACCGCATCATTATGAAGAGAAATATCCCATCCATAGCTTGCGGGATTAAAAGGAGACCTAAGACTTTCCCCCTTATTATTTTCAACATAATTATCACACATGGGAATATCCTTGGGATCAATTTCAACAAATCCATTACAATCATAAGTATTATTATTCAAAACAAACCTGGGAGACAATTTTACCTTTTCAATATCTTCTACAACTCCTTCAAACATAGCATAAAATATTTTTCCTCCATACGGACCAAGGGAAACATTAGAAGCAAGAACATCAGAACCACCATCTCTTTCTATATTAACTAAAACTCCTTGCACATCTTCCAATCCATTATTATTTGCTCTTAATCTCAAATAGGGCCCCAAATGACACTGCACATCATATTCTACATTAGAACCCAAACACAAACTGCCCAACTCGGCCCTAGTTTCTGAATCCATAATTCCTTCTCTAACAGTAGAATTAACAAAACTATAAACAACAACTCCCAATACAATTGTAAATCCTAATATTAATACAGTTGCAATTAATGGAGAAATACCTCTTTTACTCATAAAGGTAAAAATATTCAACTTTTTATTTAAAACTTTGTAAAATAACAAAAATTCACAATAAACTTTATAAACACCATATTAGATTCTCAACTGATGCAAACAACATTAACAGGCAACAAGAAAGAAATAACCCACGCAATAGAGCAAGCAAAAAAACAAAGAGAAATTTCTATTTCTGAGTTTTTTACAAAAAATAGACACTTGTTAGGGTTTGATTCTCCATTAAAAGCGCTCTCAACAACTATAAAGGAAGGAGTAGACAATTCTCTAGATGCCTGCGAAGAATCAGATATTTTGCCAGAAGTTAAAGTAGAGATTAAACAAACAACCCCAGAAAGATATATAGTAATCCTAGAGGATAATGGGCCAGGTATTGTAAAACAACAAATCCCAAAGATTTTTGGAAAGTTATTATATGGTTCCAAATTCCATAAGCTTTCACAAACAAGGGGGCAACAAGGAATAGGAATTTCAGCAGCAGCATTATATTCTCAATTAACCACTGGTAAACCGATTAAAATTACTTCAAGAATTTCTAAAAATAAACCTGCTCAGTATTATGAAATGCATTTAGATACTCAAAAAAACGAACCAGAGATAACAAAGGAGGAGGAAGTTGAGTGGCACAACGAACACGGAACAAGAGTAGAGATGGAAATGGAGGGTAAATACCAGAGAGGCAAACGTTCTGTTTCCGAATACATGAAGTATACGGCAGTAGCAAACCCCCATGCAAAATTAACTTTAGTAGAACCAGACGGGACTACAATAGTGTATCCTCGGGCAACAACTCAAATGCCAGAAAAACCTAAAGAAATTAAACCTCACCCAGATGGAATTGAGCTAGGATTACTGATTAATATGCTTAAAGCAACAAAAGCAAGAACACTTCAAGCATTTTTAACATCTGAATTTTCAAGGGTTGGTGCAGGTACAGCTAAAAAAATCTGTGAACAAGCCAACCTATACACGAATGCAAGACCATCAAGAATTGCAAAACAAGAAGCAGATAATTTACTAAAAGCAATGAGAAAAACCAAATTTATGGCCCCCCCAACAGATTGTCTTTCTCCAATTGGAGATGACTTATTAAAAAAATCTCTAAAGAAAGAATTTGATGCAGAGTTTTATACTACAGTAAAAAGGCCTGCAGCAGTTTATCGTGGAAACCCATTTGTTATTGAAGCAGGGATTGCTTATGGGGGTTCATTACAGGGAGATACAACTGCAGAAATTATAAGATTCGCGAATAGGGTACCATTACAATACCAACAATCTGCTTGTGCAACAACAAAATCGATAGTAACAACAAAATGGAGACAATATGGGATACAACAATCTGGAAACAATATTCCTGTGGGTCCAGTTGTAATAGTTGTACATATTGCTTCTGTATGGGTTCCATTTACATCCGAATCAAAAGAATCAATTGCACACTATGATGAAATAATTAAAGAAATTAAGTTGGCTGTACAAGAGTGCGGAAGGCAACTTGGCAAATACGTTAAAAAACAAAGAAAAGTAAAAGATGAAGCAAAGAAAAGATCATACTTAGATAAGTACGTTCCAGTTATTGGGGAAGCACTAAAAGAAATTTTGGACTTAAAAGAGACTGACGAAGCATTAATCAGGGATAATTTAAAAGATTATTTAGAGAGGACTAGAAAACTATGAATGAAGTAGTATCAAAAATAAAACAGACTGCAACAAAAGTACATAATAAAATTAACAAAAAGGTTAAACCAGAAGTTTCTATCCCAATTAGATCCTTAAGTAATGTTAATTATGATCCAAAAGTTGGTTACTTTGAATTAAAAGGCGCAAAAAAAACACGTGCACTAACAGTAAACACAATAAAATCATTTGCTCAAACACTAAAAATGATGGTTCTTTCAAAAGAAGTAGTTGAAGGAGAAGATATGGCTACAAAAAGAGAAGCATATTATGTTTCTAAAAATTGGGGAGATGCCCGATTTAAAGAACAACCTGAATCAGATGCAGTAATGGATGACATCGAAGCGATGTTTATGGTTAATAGAGAACAACTAGGATTTGTACCTGAAGAAAAAGGTGGAGACATCGCAGGAAAACTAATAGTTATTGACAAAGACTTAACAACAGGTAAAGAAATAAAAATTGATTGTACCAAGTTTGGATCTGGGGCATATTCAATTCCCTCTTCTGTGGAGCAATTAAAATTCGAAACAGATGCAAAGTTTATTTTGGCCATTGAGACTGCAGGTATGTTCCAAAGATTAGTTAAACATAATTATTGGAAAACGGCAAATTGCATTTTAATCTCAATGGGGGGTGTTCCAACAAGAGCATGTCGAAGATTCATTAGAAGATTATCTGATGACAAAAAACTCCCAGTTTATGTATTTACAGATGGAGACCCTTATGGATATATGAGTATTTATAGAACATTAAAGGTAGGATCAGGAAACGCAGCACACATCAATAAATATTTCTGCGTACCAAAAGCTAAATTTTTAGGAGTTACACCCAAAGATATTGATGATTATAAACTTCCAACACATCCATTAAAAGATGTTGATAAGAAAAAAATAAAAGATGTAATCAAAAATGATCCTTTCGTAAGAGAGCATAAAGAATGGAAGAAGGCTTTAGAATTATTACAAAAGAAAGGGCAAAGGGTAGAACAACAAGCTTTGGCTGCACACGGTTTAAATTACGTTATATCTAAATATTTACCAGATAAAATAAAAGATGTAAAGAAATTTTTGCCTTAAACAGTTAATTTTATAAATTAAATCTATGATTCAAATCCTAGGGTCCTGTGGCGTAGTCTGGCTAACGCATTCGACTGATACTCGAAAGATCCCAGGTTCAAATCCTGGCAGGACCATACTCATGATATTTAAACAAATTCCTTCTGGATATGATAATAATTTTTCTTACTTAATTGCAGATGAAAAAACAAAAGAAGCTGCCCTAATAGATCCTTCAGTAGAATTAACTCAAATTAAAGAGGAAATAAAAGGCTTCAAAGTAGTTTATATAATTAATACGCATACTCATCATGATCATACTGCAGGTAATGAAGAAATACAAAATTTAACCAAAGCAAAAATAATCCAACATGAAAATTCTAAAGAAAAACATGATATTTCTGTTAAGGACAATCAAATAATAAAAATAGGTGATATAAAACTTAAATTCATTTTTACTCCAGGGCATATCAAGGATCATATATGTATTTTAGTCGAAAACAAACTAATCACTGGAGATTTATTATTCGTACAAACAATTGGTGGAACTGGACCAAGGTTCAAAGGAAGCGATAATAATGAAATGTTCCAAAGCTTACAGAAAATAAAAAAACTTGTTTTATTATTATAACAACTAACTCTACTTAT
>CAYFNS010000004.1:2007-2399 GCA_964344545.1 Candidatus Woesearchaeota archaeon | reverse complement strand
AATACCAAAATATACCCTGGACATGATTATGGCCCTACTAAAAATTCAACAATAAGAGAAGAAAAAGAAAATAATATCTTTCTAAAGTTTGATACTTATGAAAAATATGAAAATTTCTTAAGTCAATGGTATTAACTTAATTTAGATCCAGATTCTATATCTTTATCAACAGTGGCTAAAACAACTTTACTTTTATCTTTACTAGATGCTGCCAATAACATTCCTTCACTTCTCACACCACGAAGTTCAACTGGTTCCAAATTAGCAATAACAATAATCTTCTTACCAATTAAGTCTTCTTTTGAATAGTGTTGTTTTATTCCTGCAACCAAAGACCTTTCTTCTTCACCGATCTTAATCTTCATTGCATAAAGTCTATCTGCATTAGGATG
>CAYFNS010000004.1:473-1997 GCA_964344545.1 Candidatus Woesearchaeota archaeon | reverse complement strand
AATTTCAGCCACCCTTAAGTCTAATTTTCCAAAATCATCTATTGATATCATTCTATTTTATTAAATAATACTCCTTCCTTTTTAACATCATATTCTTTTTGTAATCCAAATCTAATATTTTGTAAGCTACTGGATTCAACCCCTAATTGTGTATTAATCTTTTCAGAAGTTCCAGGTATAAATGGTTCTACTAAAATACTTATAATCCTTAAAGACTCTAATAAATTGTATAAAACCCCTTCACGCCCCTCTTCATTTTTCCAAGGTTCCTTATCATTAACATATTTATTCGCAGCTCTAATAAACTCCCACACTTTATCTAAAGCATGATGAAGTTCATATTTATCCATATAAGATTTAATTTTATCTAAATCCAAATTTTCAAATAAGCCATCATCTTTTTGTGAAGATAATTTTCCATCAAAATATTTTCCACATAAAGTTAGTGTCCTACTAACTAAATTTCCTAAATCATTAGCTAGCTCACCATTATTTCTTAACTTCAAAGATTCTTCGGAAAAATCTCCATCTTGATTAAATGGAATATCTTTGACTAATGCATAACGGACTGGATCAACACCATATTTTTCAATAACTTCTTTTGGATTTATTGCATTTCCCAAACTCTTACTAATTTTTTCACCATTGAAGGTTAAATATCCATGTACCCAAATTGTTTTAGGCAATTCTACTTCTGCAGAAATTAACAAAGCAGGCCATATAACTGAGTGAAACCAATTAATCCCCTTTCCAATAACATGCACATCTGCAGGCCAATACTTCTTGAAGTTCTCTCCATCTGGATATTCCAATGCAGAAATATAATTACTTAATGCATCAATCCATACATAGATCTTATGTTCTTCATCAATCGGGACATCAATCCCCCAATCCATTCCCGGCCTACTTACAGAAATATCCTTCAACCCATCTGATTTTATCCTATTTACGATTTCTTTTCTAAATCCCTCTGGAACAATAAAATTTTCACTGGAAGTTAATTCTAAAATTTCTTTTTCATATTTACTTAACTTAAAGAAATAATTCTCTTCTTCAATAATTTTAGGTTCTTTTTTGTGCTCAGGACACTTTCCATCAACTAAATCCCTCTCCGTTAAAAAAGCTTCACATCCTTCACAATACATACCCGAGTATTTTTTCTTGTAGATATCTCCTTTATCAAAGATTTTCTTAAAAATTAATTGTGCAACCTTAACATGTTTTGCATCTGTAGTTTTAATAAAATCATCATTGGACAAATTTAATTCTTTACACAACTCTTCAAATTCTTTAGAATTTTCATCAACAGAAAGTTTTGTGTCTATTCCCTTTGCTTTTGCAGCTTGTGCATTCTTTTGAGCATTTTCATCTGTGCCTGTTAAGAAAAATACATCATCTCCGGAAATCCTCTTCCATCTAGCTAAAACATCTGTTATTATCTTTTCGTATGCATGCCCTATGTGTGGAGAGGCATTAACATAATCTATTGCCGTTGTGATGTAAAATTTATTTGCCATGAATCTG
>CAYFNS010000004.1:0-463 GCA_964344545.1 Candidatus Woesearchaeota archaeon | reverse complement strand
AAAAGCATGAAAGTTTTGATAGTCGATGATTTGGCTGAAAACCGAAAATTGTTGCAAAACCTGTTGGTGGAGCATGCTTCCTGTGACATGGCATCCAATGGTCTGGATGGACTCAACCTTTTTGAAGCGAGTATTCTGGAGGATGATCCCTATGATTTGGTCCTGCTGGATATTATGATGCCCGGCACCCCGGTCAGAGAAGTTATTAAGAAAATAAAAAGTACTAAAATCGCATATTTAAGTGTAGTAAGAACTTCAGAAGCAGAGAAAGAAGAGTTAGTCGGTCAAAAAAATATAGTGGACTTTATACAAAAACCATTCGACATAAAAGACTTGATAAAAAGAGTCAAAAAAATAGTTGGTGAATAAATTGGATATACTAAAAGAGCTATCCTCAAATCAGACAATATTATTAAATATTCCTAGCTCAAAATACAACACAGAATTAGCATAAACTGCCTTT
>CAYFNS010000003.1:33030-33417 GCA_964344545.1 Candidatus Woesearchaeota archaeon | reverse complement strand
CATAACGCCTTTCTCTAATTTTATGTGGTCTTTTACTTTATTATCTGAGAAAATAACTGTGTCTCCAGTGCTGTATTTTTCTTCTGAAAGTAAGTTTGAACCTTCTGAGAAATTTATTTGTGTTTTTTTACCTTTTAATGAAGTTTTATTTTCAACTCTTTTTAGTAATAATTTTGCTTCATCGTTTTTTATTTTGATAGGAATTAATTTTCCTTTAGTATTGATTATTATTCTGTAATTGTCTTTACCTATTGTGATTACATCTAGTATTCCAACAGGGAATTTTTGTTTTTTGATAACTTTTCCATTAACGGAAACTTTTCCTTCATTAATTACGTATTTAGTTTCTTTTGTTGTTTTTACGTAGTTTAATATTTCTTTCAAGAT
>CAYFNS010000003.1:32615-32973 GCA_964344545.1 Candidatus Woesearchaeota archaeon | reverse complement strand
GGTTTTTCTATTAATTGGCCATGATTTTGGCGCTGCTAGTCTTTTTATGTGTGCTTTTGCCATTTTATTTTCTCTCTAAACTCGCTTTTCTTTTTTTATCTTCTAATTTTAATTCTGTGATCATTAAATTTGACGGAGATATTGGATAACCAACTTTTGATCCATCTTTCTTTATGTTTTCTGCACCTTGAACAAGGATTTTTATATTTCTCATGTCAACTTTTTCAATTAATCCAGTTTTACCTTTGAATTGTCCTCTCATGATCTTTACTTTGTCTCCTTTTATCACAGGGAAGTTTCTTTTTCCGTGTTTTTCTCTAAGTTCATTACCTAAATTAATTAAGTTTTCTCTTGAATG
>CAYFNS010000003.1:29921-32603 GCA_964344545.1 Candidatus Woesearchaeota archaeon | reverse complement strand
TCTTTAGAGAAGTTTACTGAAATGAACTTCTTTTTTATGTGAAGAGGAGCGTTGTGCCTATACTTTCTTTGCTTTCTAGGTTGTTTGCTCCTTATCCATGATATTGAAAATATTGATTTCATTTTTATACTATAATTTTAGCCACTTTTCCTACGGCTGTCCATCTTTCTGCGGCTTCTTTTGCAATTGGTCCTTTGAAGATTGTTCCTTTTGGATTTCCTTTTTCATCTTTACAAATAACAACTGCATTATCTTCGAATTTTATTCTTGTGCCGTCTGGTCTTTTGTATTCTTTTCTTTGTCTTACTAAAATAGCAGGAACTAATTGTTTTCTCATCTCTTGATTACCTTGAACAATAGATACTTTAAGCAAATCACCAACTCCAGCAGTAGGGAATCTTCCTTTTCTTGTTTTAGATCCTTTTACAGAAACTAAGAATGCTTTTTTAGCTCCCGAATTATCACAAACATCTATTCTAGATCCTCTTACAAGAGTTTTTGTAACATTTGCACTTATTGCTTTCATTTTTATTCCTGTTTTTCAATTATTACGAATTTTTTTGTTTTACTTATTGGTTTAGTTTCAACAATCTTTACCATGTCTCCTTTTTGTGCATCTATGCAAGGAGGATTGTGAACACTTACTTTTGATTTCTTTTTCTCTGTTCTTTCATATTTTGGAATTTTTATTATTCTATCCCATTCTACAACTGCAGAATTGTGAGTATCTTTAGAAATAAGAGTTCCGGAGAAAGTTCTGCCTCTAAGTTTAATTGATCCATGGTATGGACAATTCTTATCAGTGCACTTTTCTTTTGGTGCTTTTACTTCAATTCCAATGTTTTTTTGTTTTTTCATTTTTTTATTCTGTCTTCTGGTCTTTTTTGTAACGTTTTTCCGTCGATGATTTCGCCATCGATCTCTAACGTTACATGCGATTTAAGCAACTTTTTTTTGTTGCTTAGCGTGATCGTGTTTTTCGTTTCTTCAACAACATCTCCGGTCACTCCGACAAGGGTTTTGTTTTGCGATTCGACAACTTTTATTTTTTTTCCAATGATTTCTTTTTTCCAAGTTTTTACCATTTTATTCAATGGTGTCTCGGTTGAAACCAAGCTTCACAAGTTCTTCTTTTACTTTCGCAACGTTGTGGTCGCCTTGAAGTTCAATGTTTGAACCTTTAACCGTTCCACCGCAAGCGAACTTGCTTTTAAGCTTTTTGGACACGTCTTTGATGTCGATTTTTGCCTTGTCTATACCTTCGATGACTGTTATTATTTTTCCGTATCTTTTCTTTTCTTTTTTAACACGGATTGCCTGATCTTCTTTTGCTATTGTTTCGCAAACGCAAAGGTCCTCTGGAAGCCCACATGTGGAGCATATTTCAGTCATACTTTATTCTCACCCTCCTTCTGTTTTTGAACTGTTAATATTCTTGCTATGGTTCTTTTGATTTCTTTTATTTTTCCAGGATTTTCTGGAGCAGTACCCATAGCAACTTGAGCATTAAGTGAAATTAATTCATTTCTTAATTCAGTTAATCGAGTTGCAATTGTTTTATCGTCCATGCTTCTCAATTCCTTTATTTTTATTATTGCCATTTTATTCTTTCTTTGCAGCTTTCTTCTTTGCTAATTCAGCTGCAGTTGGAACTTTCTCTTCTTTTTTTTGTGCTTGTTTAGCTAGTTCTTCGCCAGATTCTTCTTTTACTTCTTCAGCCACTTTTTCTGCAACTTCTTCTTTCATACCTTCTTCTTGAAGTTCTTCTTTTACTTCAGTTTTGATTTCTTTTTCGATTTTTTCTTTCTTAACTTCTTTAGGTTCTTCTTTTACTTCTACTGGTGCATCAACTAATTCTACTTTAGCTATGTTTTCTTCTACATTTACTTTAACGTTAACTTTGTGAGGTGGATTTTTAGGTCCGTTCTTCCAAATTAATTCGTTTAAGTATTTGCCTACTTTAATGTCTTCAGCTTTAGTATGTTTTAGAATGAATTCTTTGATTGCTCTCATAGCTTTGCTAGATTGTTTGTATTTTGGAGCTTTTTGAAACTCCTTTCTTAAAGGAATATTATAAATTCTTTCCATTTTTACGCTTTAGTTTTAGTTCTTCTCCAGCTTCTTTTACCAGCACTAAATCTAGAAGGGTGGATTTTCTTTCCAACCCCAGCTATCTTTGGAACGATCCAGAATGGTGCCCATTTAGATCTTTTCCCTAATTTTCCTAATCTAGTTTTTTTTGCTGGTTGTTTATATCTTGCCATTTTATTTCTTATCTAATAATGATTTTCCTGCTGCTGTAAGAACTCTTCCTTTGTGAGCTCCTTTTTCAGTTTGTTCAATTAATTTTGCAGCTTCTAATTGTTGTAGTATAACTCTAATTATTTTTCCAGAACCAGGGTATGATTTTTCAGGTTTATGGCCTCTGTTCTTTTTTGCACCATATTTAACCTTTAGTTTGTTTACTCCTATTGGTCCTAATAAGTATATTTTTCTTAGAATTGAAGCAGCTCTCATGTACCACCAGTCTGCATCAACCGGAGGTCTCTCTTTAGCTCTGCTTGTTTTAACGAAATTAGCCCACTCTGGCTTAGTAATTTCTTTGATATCTTTAAGTTTTTTAGCAGTATTACTTATCAATACATTGGTTTGTGTATCTTGTATTTTCATTTTATTAAACCT
>CAYFNS010000003.1:22118-29911 GCA_964344545.1 Candidatus Woesearchaeota archaeon | reverse complement strand
TAGAAATTGTGAAAGTACTCTTTTTATAAACGTTTCTATTTTATTTTTTGTGGATTTTGGAGCAAAAACTATTTAATTGCTTATTTTTTAGATTTATTATGAAAATCTGGGTGATATTTGTTTGTTTATTAATTGTTTCTATGCCAATTAGTTTTGCTAAAGAGCTTACAATTCCAGAATTGTTTGAGGTGCCCCAGGTGGAGGTTGCACAGGATGGGAAAGAAGTACACTATTATGCGGGTTCTAAGCTAATTGCAGTTAATGGGAAGTATAAATATCAAGATAGATTAGGACCAGATTTTGAAAGTAGAAGTTTGCCTTTTGGGCAGGCATTGAATGTTGATAATAGGTTTAGTTTTACTGGGAAGGAATTTGATGAAGATTTATATTATTTTGGAGTTAGATATTATTCCCCTGAATTAGGGAAGTTTACTTCTGTTGATCCTGTTGAGGATGATTACCCTTATTCTTATGTTCATAATAATCCAATGAATTTAATAGATCCAGATGGTGCTGCTGTTGGGGATCCAATGGGAGATGGAAAGGTTGAAAATTTATATGGTGCACCAGTTTCTCAAGGGCTTTATGATAAGTGGGCTAAGTCTAGGGCAGCTTATGATGAAGTACAAGCAAATCCAAGTTGGGTTGACAAAACTTTACTATGGTTGCATCCTGATTTTGATAATTTTGAAGATTGGCATAATAATATTTTAGCTACAAGCTATCCTCAAATGTATTACAATCCGAATCCTGGCGGGGGATTAAACTGAGGAGAATTGAGTGGGTTGGAAAAAACATTATTAGTTTTCAATGCTGCAATTTATTTAGTAACTGTATTTGGGGGTCCGAGAGCAATGGCAATGCAGAATAGGCAAGTTAATCCAATAAGACCCGTTCCATCTAATATCCCTGCAAGAGTTCCTGCTAGGACAACGCCTGTAAGAGATACAGCTACTGGAGAAATAAGTGTGCAATCAACCTTGTATAGGGGTTGGTTCCAAATTCAAAGGCCAGGCTTAAGTCCTGCGATTGTAAATAGGAGGGGATTGTTTAATTTCTTAGAAAGAACTGGAACTTTGATTCCTAGCCAGTATGGGAGGAATAACCCAATTAGATTGAGGGTTATAGAAGACCCAGCTTTAAATGCAATGGGAAGGATGTATAACAGAGCAGAGAATCCGATTAAGTTTAAGTATATGAGTCCCAACTTTATAGATTTAGTTAATACTCAAGAAACTCCACAATTATTTGCAGATAGATATGGAGTTCCAGTAAGAAGTGGGGGAACAGTATTTTATCCAGGGCCAATGACTGGCGGAGGATCTAATTAATTTTTTTAATTTTTTGACCTTCTTTAGAATCTTCTATTAAGAATCCTTTTGATTTTATTTCATCTCTTAATTTATCTGATAAATCCCATTCTTTATTTTTTCTAGCCTCTTCTCTTTTTTTAGCTAGACCTTTTATTTCTTTTGGGATTGTTGTTTTTTCTACTTTTGTTAAGTCTAATGCAAGGACTTTATCAAATTCTTTTATTAATTGTAATTTTTCTTTTCCGCCTAGTTTTGAGTCTTTTATTACTTCTTGTAATAATGCTAAAACTTTGGGCATATTGAGGTCTTGATTTATTGACTCTACGAATTTTTGTTTGTAGTTTTTTATGTCGCCTTTTGTAGACTTATCTAATTCTTGTATTTTGTTTCTTATTTTTTCTAGAGAATTTTTTGCAGAGTCTAATGCTTCTAATGTGAAGTTTAAGGGCATCCTATATTTTGTTGTTAAACATAAATACCTATAATCTAATGGATGATAGCCAAGTTCTTCTAGTTCAGCAATTGTATATAATCCTCCTTTTGATTTAGAGACCTTTTTTCCTTTTGATAATAAGAAAGCTCCATGCAACCAGTAATTTACATACTTTTTTCCAGTTGCTGCTTCTGCTTGAGCAATTTCATTTGTGTGGTGGATTGGGATATGATCTTCTCCTCCTGTATGAATATCAATTGTTTCTCCTAGATATTTCATTGCCATTGCGCAACATTCAATGTGCCATCCTGGGAATCCCTTACCCCATGGAGAATCCCATTCTTGTTGACGTTTTTCATCTTTTGGAGAGAACTTCCATAAAGCAAAATCAGTTTTATTCCTTTTTTCACCCATCTCTATTCTTTTGCCAGCTTCTAATTCTTCGATATTTAATCTTGCAAATTTAGCATAATCGGGGAATTTAGAAGTATCATAATAAATTCCATCATCAGTTTTGTATGTAAATCCTTTTTTCTCTAATATTTTTATTAGTTCAATTTGTTCTTTAACATATTCAGTTGCTTTTGTCCATTTATTGGGTTCCTGGATGTTTAATTTTTTGAAATCTTCTCTGAAAATCTTCCAGTAATAATTTGCGATGTCTGATGCTTTTTTGCCTTCTTTCTTTGCGGCTTGTTCCATCTTATCTTCGCCCGTATCTGCATCTGAAGTTAAGTGACCTACATCAGTAACATTCATAATTTGTTTTACTTTGAATCCATTATATTCTAGAACTCTCCTTAATATATCTGAGAAAATATAGGTTCTTAAATTACCAATGTGTTGATACCAATAAACCGTTGGTCCACAAGAATATAGTCCAATCTGTTTATCTTTAATTGGTTTGAATTCTTCTAATTTTCTAGATGAAGTATTATATAATTTCATTAGAAATTAAAAAAAGAAAGAAGTTATTTAAACTTTTGTTTTTATTGCACGTTGATTACCAGAGTTTCAGTATTATCTCCTTCTAATCCTTCTGCAGTAATCTTACAACTGGTAAGTCTTATCTTTCCTGTTTTATCCACTACACCCAGTATCTCTGATTGTTGTGTGCCAGAACTTACACTTAATGGACCTGCACTGTCTACCAAATCTTCACCATCAAGGAAACCACAAACTAATCCGCCATCTGATGTGCTTGCTCTCAACGTGACCGTGGCATCATCTGCTCCTAGATTTGCGACTACAACTCCAATCGCATCATTACTTTTTGAATCTAATTTTAATTCAGATGGTTTTATTGTTAAGGGTTGACTTGCTTGTCCGATTTCAGTAATAGCATCTTGAGCGTGTAGGAATGCATCTCCACTTAATCCTTCTAGGTCTTCGAAGACTCCTCTTACCCATACTAATCCAAGACTTAGAAGAGTAATTCCAATAACAATAACAATAATTGTGGTCATAGAAAGTTCAATTGCACCTTTTTTTGAAACCATTAACTAATCACCTCTAAATATTTGTTGTGTTGAGTTTTTATAAATTTATTGGAAAATTAAGATGGGACGAGGGGGATTTGAACCCCCGACCTCTAGATCTTCAGTCTAGCGCTCTCCCAGCTGAGCTACCGTCCCGTGTAAGTCAGAAAGACTAAAAGTTAGTATTTAAATATTACGTTTATTATAATCAAAATACAAAGTATTAATAAAAGACTCTCATTCTTTATTTTTGGGGTGGTACCATCAATAGTAATGAGATAATATTTCTCGGAACTGCAGGAGGTAGATTTGCTGTCAATAAACAGCTTAGGTCCTCTGGAGGCATAGTAATTCGTCTCAAGAATATTCAGTTCCATCTTAATCCAGGGCCAGGAGCATTAGTAAAAGCTCGAGAGTATGGGGTCAATTTGAGGGGAAATAATGTTGTTTTAGTTAGTAATTCTAAGTTGGATCATTGTAATGATGTTAATGCGGTTATTAGTGCTATGACTCACGATGGATTAGATAAATCTGGAATTCTTATTGCTAGCAAATCTGTAATGGCAGGTGTTGATGGTGAAAGGCCTTATATTACTCGTTTTCATAGGAAATGTTTGGACAAATTTTTATCTCTAGAGCCTGGAAATGTTGTTAAATTTGGACAGGATATAGAACTAAGAACAATAAAAACAAAACATCAAGACCCTACAAATCTTGGATTTAAGTTAAATGCAGGAAACCTCTCAATTGGATATACGGGAGATACTGTGTTTTTTCCTGAACTAATTGATGAGTTGAAGGGAAGCGACATTTTAATTCTTAATAATCTAGAACCTTTTGGGTATAGTAATGAAAATCATTTGTCTTCTGATGATTCTCAAAGAATAATTTCTGCTGTTCGTCCTAGATTAGCTATTTTAACTCACTTTGGACAGAAAATAATTGAAGAAAATCCAATTTACCAGGCTAGAGAGATTCAAAGAAGAACAAATATACAAACTATTGCTGCTCGTGATGGTTTGGTGTTGGATCCTATTACTCTTGCTGCTAGTTTGAAAAAGAGGAAGATTAGCATTGATTAGGAGAAAGTTTTATATAATTATTTAGAGGGTTGTTTTCTATGGAAATGCCTAAGAAGTATGATTTTAAGGAAGTAGAGCCTAGATGGATGAAGGCTTGGGAAGAGAAAGGAATTTACAAGTTTAAAGTAAATTCTAAGAAAAAGATTTATTCCGTAGATATTCCTCCTCCAACTATTTCTGGAAGGCTTCATATGGGGCATGCTTTTGGTGATTCTCAACAAGATTTTTTTGTTCGTTATAAACGTATGAAGGGGTTTAATGTTTTGAATCCATTTGGAACGGATAATAATGGATTGCCAACTCTAAGATTAATTGAGAAAGAGAAAAAAGTAAGTTCTAAATCTATGAGTAGAGATGAATTTATTGAATTGTGCAATAAAACAATTGCAGAGGAATTTATCCCAGAATTTGTTAATGATGCTAAAAGATTAGGGATTTCTGCAGATTGGGATTTATTTTATTCAACTATTGATAAGCGTTCAAGGAGAATTTCACAAGAATCATTTATTGATTTGTATGAGAAAGGGAGAGAATATCGAGAAGAATCTCCTGCTTTGTGGTGTACTGAATGTCAAACTACAATTGCACAGGTAGAATTGGAAGATAAAGATTTTTCAAGTTATTTTAATGATATTAAATTTGAGGTTGATGGAAAAGATTTAGTTATTGCAACAACAAGACCAGAATTATTACCTGCATGTGTTGCGGTTTTCTACAATCCTTCAGATAAAAGGTATAAAAAATTGTTAGGAAAAAATGCTAAAGTTCCTTTATTTGATTTTGAAGTTCCAATTATGGAAGATGAAAAAGTTGATCCTGAAAAAGGAACTGGGATTGTTATGTGTTGTACTTTTGGTGACCAAACAGATATGGAATGGCAGAAAGCTTACAAACTTCCCATAAAAGAAGCAATTTCTAGAGATGGAAAATTAACAAAACTTGCTGGAGAGTATGAAGGTTTGAAGGCTGAAGAGGCAAGAAAGAAGATAATAGAAGATCTTAGAGAGAAAAAATTATTATTAAATCAGAAAAAAATTAGTCACGCTGTTAATACTCATGAAAGATGTGGAACTCCTATTGAGATTATGACCTCTAAACAATGGTTTATCAAATATTTAGATTTAAAGGATGAAATGATGAAGTGGGGTGAAGAAATTAAATGGTATCCTGCTTATATGAAGAATAGATATGATAATTGGATTAAAGGATTACAATGGGATTGGAGTATTTCTAGACAAATTCCATTTGGAATTCCATTCCCTGTGTGGTATTGTAAGGAATGCGATGAAGTTATCTTAGCAGATAGAAAGCAATTACCTGTTGATCCATTAGTTGATAAACCTAAAGTTAAGCAATGTCCTAAATGTAAAGGGAAAGAATTTGTTCCTGAGAAAGATATAATGAATACTTGGGCAACATCTGCTTTGACTCCAACTATTGTTAAAGATTTATTGAAAGGAACTCCTGCTTACAAAAAATTAGAAAATGAACCAATGGATATTAGAAGGAGTGGACATGATATTATTACGTTCTGGAATTTTAATACTGTTGTGAAAAGTAATTTGCATTATGGCAAGGCTCCATGGAAAGAGTTATTCATTAATGGATGGATTTTGGGTAAAGATGGAAAGAAAATGTCTAAGTCTCGAGGTAATTCAGTTTCACCACAAGATGCTATGAAGCAGTATGGTGCTGATGCTTTGAGATATTTATCGGCTTTAGCTAAAACTGGAGATGATTTATCTTTCCCGGAACAAGAATTGAATAATGCTAAGAAGCTTGTTAATAAATTGTGGAATGCAAGTAAGTTCTCATTAATGCATTTAGAAGATTTTGATGGTAAAAAACCAGAATTAACTTTAGTTGATAAAAGCATTTTGTATAAATTTAATGAATTGGTTAAAGAAGCAACAGAATCATTTGAAAAATATGAACCTTCTAAAGCGAAGATGAATACTGAGATATTTTTCTGGAGTCAAATTTGTGATAATTATTTAGAGATTGCTAAGGATAGACTGTATAATCCAGATGTTAGAGGTGTTCAAGAGAGAAAAAGTGCACAATATACATTGAATTATTTAATGTCAAATACTTTGAAGTTGTTAGCACCAATTCTTCCTTTTGCTAGTGAAGAAATTTACCAATACTTTGATGAAAATGCTGAGAGTGTTCATACTTCTGAATGGCCAGTGGAACATGAAGATATTGGGGATGAAGTTTATGGTGAAACTTGGGATAAATTTATTGAAATTTTAACTGAAGTAAGACAGCAAAAAGCTAAAAATAATAAATCTTTAACTGAAGAAATTGTTTTAACAATAACTGATGAAGACCACAAAATCTTAATAACTTGTTTAGATGATCTTAAGTCTGTAACAAAGGCTAAAGAAATAATTGTTGGGAAAAAATTGGGAGTTGCTTTTTAGAATGGATCCAAAGAAGAAAAGGGAATTAAGAAAGATAATCAATAAATTGAAGTCTACTAGGGGGAGACATACAGAGTTGATTAGTGTTTATGTTCCTGCTGGTTATGATATAATTAAAATTCAAAAACATCTTGCTGAAGAGCAACATACTGCTTCTAATATTAAAGATAAGAGAACAAGACAGAATGTTATTGATTCTTTAGAGAGAATTATTAGGCATTTGAAATTATTTAAACAAACTCCTGAAAATGGATTGGCTGTTTTTGCAGGAAATATAAGCGAGAAAGAGAGTCAAATCAATATTGAGATATTTAGTATTGAACCTCCTGAACCATTAAACATTCGTATGTATAGATGTGATCAATCTTTTGTTGTAGATATTTTAGAGGATATGATGGAAGATGTTGAAACTTATGGATTACTAGTTATTGATAAAAGAGAGGCTACTTTAGGTATGTTAAAAGGTAAGAATATTACTACAATTGCAACATTTACTTCTGATGTTCCTGGAAAGACAACTAAAGGAGGGCAGAGTCAGCAAAGATATGCTCGTCTTCGTGAAGAAGCAGCTCATGAATTCTACAAAAGAATTGGAACTGCAATTAATGATGAATTCGCAGGCTTGGAAGAATTGAAAGGGCTGTTAGTTGGCGGTCCAGGAATGACAAAGGAAGAATTCACTTCCGGAGATTATATGCAAACTAGATTAAAAGAAAAATTAATTGCAAGCAAGGATTTAAGTTATACTGGAGAATTTGGCTTAAAAGAATTAGTTGATAAGAGTCAAGATACTTTGGCTGAGGAAGGATTAGTTGAAGAGAAGAAATTGATGGAAAGATTTTTTAATGCCCTCTCCACTAAAGGAGGAGGAAAGGCTGCTTACAAAAAAGAAGATGTAATGAAAGCATTGGAGATTGGAGCTGCTGATGTAGTGTTAGTTTCAGAAGATATTGAAGATGAAGAATTGGATGAACTGGAGAAGAAAGCTGAAGCAATAGGTGCATCTGTTAAATTAATATCTTTGGAGACAACTGAAGGCCAACAATTAAAAGAATTAGGTG
>CAYFNS010000003.1:13700-22108 GCA_964344545.1 Candidatus Woesearchaeota archaeon | reverse complement strand
ATCTTGAGGTATAAGATATAAAAAATGACTGAAGAGAAAAATAAAATTGAGGCGATATTATTTACAACTGGAAGATTTCTGACTATTGAAGAAATAAGTCAAATGTGTGGAATTGGGAGCATTGGTTTTATTAGGCAAGCTTTAGAAGAATTAGAAGAAGAATATAAAACTAGAAGTGGTGCTTTGGAAGTCATTAAAGAAAAAGATAGGTGGAAATTAAATATTCATAAGGATTATTTGTATCTTACTGAGAAATTATTATCTGATGCAGAATTAGATTTGCCTGCTCAAGAAACATTAGCGGTTATTGCATATAAACAACCGGCTATTCAATCTGATGTGATTAATACTAGAGGAAATAAAGCTTATGATCATATTAAAAGATTAAAAGAAGAAGGATTTTTAGTATCTGAGAAATTTGGAAGAACTAAGATTTTGAAGTTAACCCAAAAATTCTATGATTATTTTGATGTTGTAGAGGAGGAATTGAAAGCTAAGCTAACAGGAGAAGAAGTTCCTAAAAAGGAAGAAGATTCCCCTCCTGAAAGTGAAGAGAAAGAGATACAATAAGCTTTATAATTGGTTTTAGATTCCCACAAGTATGGAACTTTTGACTGGAATATATTTATTCTATATTCTGACTACTATGTATGTGTCTTTATTGGCGTTGATAGTGTATTTTAGGATTAAAAAAGAGTTTTTTGAAGATCCAGGAGAAGATTTCCTAGAGGGATTAACGGTTATTGTTCCGGTTTATAATGAAGAAGAGACGATAGCATCAACTATGGATTCTTTGTTGAGTAATGGATATCCTGATGATAAGTTAGAAATTTTGGTTGTGAATGATGAGAGTACAGATGGAACTTTGAAAGTTGTTGAAGAATATAAGAAGAAATTCAAACAAGTTACCGTTTTTTCAAAACCTAATTCTGGGAAAGCTGATTCCGTTAATCAAGCAATAAAGAAAGCAAAACACGAATTTGTAGCAGTAGTTGATGCAGATTCTTATCCTGAAAAAAATGCTTTGAAAGAAATTATGAAATATTTTGCTGATGAGAAAGTAGGAGCAGTTACAGGGGCATGTATAGTGAAGAATAGAAATACATTGCTAGAAAAATGTCAAGCAATGGAATATGTTCTTATTGCATGGACAAGGAAAACATTAGATGCTCTTCATGCAGTGTTTGTTACTCCAGGTTCCTTGAGTGCTTATAGGAAAACAGCATTAGAAGAAATTGGTGGATTTGATAAAAAAGTTATGACTGAAGATATTGAGATTGCTTGGAACTTATTGAGGCATAAATGGAAAACTAGAATGGCTTCTCGTGCCAAGGTTTTTACTGTTGCACCTACGAAGATAAAAGCGTGGTATCGGCAGAGAATAAGGTGGAATGTTGGTGGTTTCCAAACTTTACAAAAGCATTGGGCCATTAAGGGTAAAAAAGATTATAATATGTTTGGAATTTTTGTTATTCCATTTTTTATGAGTCACCTATTTATTTCGTTTACAGGGTTCTTTGTGTTCTCATGGGTGATTTTAGATAAGTTGTATAATGGATGGTTGTTTAGCAGATATTCGTTAGAACAGAATTCTGCAATCTTGGATTTATCTGAGGTGTATTTGCTACCAAGTGTATTTACATTCTTTGCAGTAGTAGTTGTTCTGTTGTTTGCTTTTTCAATATATTATGCATTAAAAACATTCAAAGAAGCGAAGATTAAGATTGATTTTGCATTCTTTTTCTTCTCTTTATTTTACTTAGCAGTATTTCCGATACTTTTAATAATTTCACTCTATTTGTGGAAGCGAGGTTATTCTAAATGGTGAAGGAACACAATGAAAAAAGTGCATTCGGAAAAGCATTAGTTTGGACCGTCATATTATTCTTAATTGGAGTTTCATTAGGAGTTTTTATAGAATCTTGGAGAACTCAATCGGTTAAGGATAGATATGAGGATTTGGAGTTCGAATTATTGGATGCTAAATTAAGAACCGATTTCTATAGAATTATGGAAGCTGATTTTTGTGATATTGCTATCGAGGATAATTTAAGATTTTCAGATAGAATTTATGAAGAAGGTAAGAAGATAGATGTTTATGAAAAGTTCAACCGTTTAGGAGATAGGCTAGTAGATGAGAAGAAGAAATATACTCTACTAAAAACTGAATTTTGGTTGAATAGTATTTTATTGAAAGATAAGTGTAATGCAGAATATAGTACTGTTGTTTATTTCTATAAGGATGAACCAGATACTGATGAAGAAAAGCAAATGCAGAATGTGCAATCTAGAATTCTTGGAGATTTGAAAGAAGAATATGGTGCAGAAATTATGCTAGTTCCTTTGCCCATTGATTTAGATGCAAGTGTTGTGGATTCGTTTATCTTATTGCATGATATTGATGTAGTTCCTACTGTTTTAATTAATGAAGATATTAAATTAGAAGGGTTGCATGATTTGGAAGACATCGAAAAGTTAATATAATATTTTTCATTCCCATTTAAAATGGCTAGTTGTGAAATGTGTGGAAAAGAAAGAGAATTAGTTGATGCAATTGTTGAAGGTGCGGCAGTGCAAGTTTGCCTTGAATGTTCTAAACATGGTAGTGTTATTGCTATTAATCAACCTGTTGTTGATAAGAAAATAGAAAAAATGCAAGAGATGGAATCAAGGCAAGAATATGTTGATGTTATTGTGGGGGACTTTTCGGATAGAATCAAAAGAGCTAGAGAAAGAAAAAGTATGAAACAAGAGGATTTGGCTCAAGCTTTAGCAGAAAAAGAGTCAGTTATACAGTCTTTAGAGACTGGAGGATTAAAACCTACTTTCAAATTGGCTAAAAAGCTTTCAGTGTTCTTGGGGATTGATTTAGTTGAGAGTGTCGAGGCTTCTAAGAAATCTGAGAAAAAAATCAATTTTGAAGCTAAAGATGTTACTATTGGTGATTTATTAAAGAAGGAATAAATAGAAAGGTTTAAAAGGGTCTGTTTTTCCTTGATTTCGATTAAAATGGAAGTTAAAATTCTAGAATCTGATAAAAATTCAATAAAAATTGAGCTTATTGGAGAAGACCATACTTTTGCGAATGCTTTAAGGAAGGAGTTATGGAATAATTCTAATGTAAAATTAGCAGGTTATAATGTTGAACACCCAGTAGTTAGCAACCCTATTTTAGTTGCTGATGGCGATGGAAAACAAGATCCAAAGAAGATGTTGTTGAAAGCTGCTGAAGATTTGAGAAAGAAGAATTTAACTCTCATTGAAACATTAAAGAAGCTTTAAAAGTGGAGATTAAAAAAATCCTTAAAGATACTTGGAATTTTATTTGGCATAGTGATTCCTTAGCAAGTTGGATTGTTTCTTTTGTTTTAGCATTCTTATTGGTTAAATTTGTTATATATGCGGGAATTGGATTGTTGTTAGGAACTAGTTATCCTATTGTTGCTGTTGTTTCTGGAAGCATGGAACATGAAGGATTGGATTTTGATGCTTGGTGGGAAGAAAATGGTGCTTGGTATGAAGCAAGAGATATTTCTCAAGCAGAGTTTTCTGAATATCCGTTCAAGAATGGTTTTAATAAAGGAGATATAATGGTTTTAGTTGGGGATGAAGCGAAAGATATAAATAAGGGAGATATACTAGTTTTTGAAGCAAATTCAAAACATCCCGTTATTCATCGGATAGTTGATAAATGGGGTGAAGAGGGAGATTATTATTTCCAGACAAAAGGAGACAATAATCCTCAAAGCTATGCTCAACTTCACGAGACTGAAATTCCTGAAGAGAAGTTTGTGGGAAAGGCAGTTTTTAGAGTTCCATGGTTGGGATGGTTTAAAATAATATTTGCGGAGTTAATACAATGATAGCTAACATGTTTTGTCCAAAATGTGGCACCATGATGTTGCCAGAAGGTAAAAAACTAAAGTGTAGAAGTTGTAGCTATTCTCCTAGAAGCAAACCAGAAAATATAGTTCTTAAGGAAAAAGTTGAATTATCTAAGGAAGATCAAATTGAAGTACAAGATAAGAAAGTAGAAACTTTACCTAAGATCAAAGAAGAGTGTCCTAAATGTAAAGGAAAGTTTGCTTACTATTGGACTTTACAAACAAGGTCTAGTGATGAGTCTGAGACTAGATTTTTTGAGTGTGTAAAGTGCCATAATCGTTGGAGAGCATACTAATATATTCTTTAGAATAGTAATAGTTAAAAGGCAATCGTGCCTTTCTTTTTTAAAATGAAATTCGTATTAGCAGAACCAAGATTGTTAAAGGATAGCGTTGGGATTATTTCTGATTTAGTGAGTGATGTTAAGATAAAATTTGACTCAGATAAACTCGAAATTGTAGCAATGGATCCTGCTAATGTTGCGATGATTATTTTTAGATTATTAAGTAGTTCATTCGTTGAGTATTCGGTTGGGGGAGAAGAGAGTATTGTTGTAAGTTTAGATAATCTGAAACAAGTTTTGAGTAGATCTAAACCAAGTGATAGTGTAATTTTTGAGTTGGATGAAGAAACAAATAAATTAAGAATTGAATTGAAAGGTGAAACTAATAGGAAATTTAATTTAGCTCTATTAGAAAGCCAAGAAAAAGATCAAAAAGTTCCTAGCTTAGATTTTGCTGGTGCAATTGAATTAAATACAGCAGTGTTTAATGATGCAATTGATGATATGGATATTATTTCTGATTCTATAATTTTGAATTTGAGTGGGGAAGGATTAATGATGGAATCCGTTGGAAATACAAGTGATGCTAAAGCGAATTTAAATGTTAGAGAGGGTGGAGTTATTAGTTGTAATGAAGATTCTATCAAAGCAAAATATTCAATTGAGTATTTGAAAAAGATTGCTAAGGGTGGAAAATTAGCTAATAGTGTTTCCCTACAATTTGGGCAAGATTATCCTTTACAAATTGAATATAAAATTCAAGACAAATTACAGTTGACAACCATTTTAGCACCTCGTGTCAGCAACGATTAACAGAAACATTTATAAGTTTCTTACCGTATTTCTTTGTTATGCATAAAAGAGGTCAGGTTACTGTGTTTATTATTCTGGGAATTATTGTTGTAGCCTTGATTGGAATGCTTTTTTTCTTTAGGGGAGATTTGATTGAAGATATTTTTGAAGGAGAGGGTGCAGGGTTGTTTAGTTCTGCTGATATTGAACCGGTAAAAGATGTTGTTCAAGGTTGTGTTGAGATTACTTTAATGGATGCTATTGAACATGTTTCAAATCGTGGTGGTTATAATTCTCCAGCAATTTCTGATTCATATAGTAGGGATTCTTATGGGCTTCCGATTGTGTATGCTTGGAATTGCCAAGTTTAGATGCTTTGGGTGAACAACTTAATATGTATATGTCAGATCATCGTGACGAGATAGTATCATGTATTGATAATGGAATTGATATATACAAGAAGAGTTGGACTATTGAAAATATTAATGAATTTAATTTAGGGGATGCTTCTATTTCTGATAATTATGTAAGGCAAAGAATTTCCTATAATCCTTCTAGTGTATTGTCTGTGAAGAAAGGAGATTATGCTGCAACTGCAACTGAGATTATGGCAGAGTTAAATATTGCATTGGGTCAAGCTCAAGAAATGGCTGCTGAAATTGCAAGTTGTTATAATGGAGATTTTGTGGGAATTGATGAAGCATATAATTCTTATTGTAATGTTGATGGAGTTCCATTTAGAACAGAGTTGTATAATATGAGAAATTATAGGAATGTTGTAACTTTATTACAAACCGCATGTAATCCTGCTAGGGATGATTGTTATCATATTTTAATTCCAGCACCAAATAGGGAGGACATTTTATTTAATGTAGCTTTGAAAACATGTTAGAGAATTACAAAAAAGGAATTGCTGTATTTATGTCTTGTTTAATGGTGTTTGCCATATTTTCAGTTTATAATTTTGAGAGTGTTTCTGCTGCTGAAGTTCAAGGTTCTCCGATTCCGGAAAGTTGTTGTGTAAGTACTTCAGACAGTCAATATTGTATTGAAACTGAAGTTGAAATTTCTAATTGTGAAGATTTAAGGACTGGTTCTTGTGATTTAGTTACTAGTTGTGATTTAGGTACTTGTGTTCCTGCATCTGGTGAATGTTTATCTGAGTATCCAAAAGCTCAATGTGAGGAAAATGGCGGAGAGTGGTATGATCAAACAGAACAAAACGTTGCTGCTTGTAGATTAGGATGTTGTAAGGATACTTTAGAAAGGGGAGTAATGCAAGCTTCTGAATGTCCGGGGGATTTTGAAGCAGGTTTAACTGATCCAATGGAATGTAGATTGGCCGCAGCTCCAGAGACTTTAGGATGTTGTGTTGAATCTAATGCTTGTACTTATCAAACTGCTGAAGGGGGATGTTCAGGAACTTTCTACGAAGATCAATATTGTTATGAAAGAGATTTTTGTAATGCGCGTTATGAAAGTCATGCTTATACTGCATGTGGTGATGCTAGTTTAATTTCTTATGCAGATCAAGATGTATATTGGTATGATTCAAACGGTAATATGGAAGAGATGGTTGGAGAAGAGGATAGGAGAAATGGAAGAGTAGCAACTTCTCCTAATGGCCAAGAAACTGGAGAGTGTAATTATCCAGATGAAATGTGTTTTGATCCCGATAATAAGGGTGGGAGAGATAATGCTTATTGTAGATCTAATGATTGTGTAACTGATTGTCCTAATTGTAAACCTACGAGTTTTAAGAATGGAGAATCTATGTGTTTGAGAATTTTTGAAGGACAATTTACTAATGATAAAAGAAGTAGTCATTTACATGAATCGATTATGTATTGTGATAAAGGCGAAGTAAAGTCTGAAAGTCCATTAGTTAGATCAGAGTTCGTTTGTATTGATGGAAGTAAATATATTGAAGGTGATGATGTAACTAGAATGCATGCAAGAACAATTGATAATAATTGGGAAGCATGTGGTACTTGCGGTGAAGGGGGAGGAATATTAGATTATGGAGGTTATTTCCCGGTAATAGGTTCAGTATTCTTATCCTTTGGTGATTGGTGTGCTCCTCGAGATGGAAATTGGTTTTATGGGACTGTTCCTCCAGGAACTTTTGGTGGAGGAGAAACGTGTGAAGATTTAGGTAACACTCAAAATCAACAAATGTGTTATTATGATGGAGATTTATGGGCTCCGTTAGGAAGTTGTAATCCAATTTATCCTCCAAATATTAATACTGAAGATAGATGTTCTAAATGTGGAGAAGGAGGAGATTCTTCTGCTAACATGTGTACTGAACAAGAATGTAATGCTTTAGGAGATTGTCATTTTGAAGAGGGGAATACTGGTAGTGGATTATTAGCTGCTGGTGCACTTGCATTAGGCACTGCAGTTGGAATTAGTGTTGGTGCATGGGCAGTATGTAAGGCTATAACTCTATTTGCGGATCCTGGATTCTGTGAAGGGGTTGGTGCAACAAGTGGTGCAGCTAGTGCAGCAACTAGTTTATTATATTGGGGAGTATTCGGATTAACAGTTGGATTAATGGGATCTTCTAATCAGGGTTATGAAGAATTTGATCAATATGGTTACTCATTTGAGAATGACGATGGAACTTATAATTTAGCATCAATTATTTCTATTGCAAGAGCTTTAGAATATCAAATAGAGGAAGGATTTGAAGAAGGAGTTGCTGAACAAGGAGAACAATTAGATGCGGATGCATTCAAAGGAGAAGGATATCCTCTTATACCTGCGTTAGTAAATGGGATTGCTATATGGTTGACAACAGGGGCATTAACCCTTACAGGGGCATCAGTTGTTACTGCGGGAACCACTATTGCAGTTGTACCTCATATTGGATCTTCAGCAATTGTCACAGGTGCTTTAGCTACTGCTTTAACAATTATTGGAGGAGTTACTTCTGTGTTTATTGTTTCAGAATCTTTCCAAAAGGGAAGTTGTGTTCCTGAAGAGGCTTATGATAATAGTGATCATTGTCAAGAGTGTGGAGGATTAGAAGGGCAGTTCATCTGTAGTGAAGATAGGTGTGGAATTCTTGGAGCAGATAAAGGATTCTGTGAGTGGGAAGCTAAAGAAGATGGAAGTAATGATGGGGTTTGTTTGCAAGCTAATCCTCAAGATACAAGTATTCCTACAATCACTCACATGGAAATGAAAATGTTAGATGGAGATGGAGTTTTTGTTGATAGTATGGAAGTGGATAGGCATACTATGGAAACACAAGAGTTTGGATGGTATGATGCAAATACTGTTAGATTAAATATTACTTTAGATGAGGAATCTAAATGTAGAGGATCCTTTGAAGATGGAAAGGACTTTGATGATATGAGTATTTATCAATTTGATGGAAGGTATACTTTCGAACATGCTTTAGAGTTTAACTTAACTGGTCAACAAAAAATGCATGGAGAGA
>CAYFNS010000003.1:7711-13690 GCA_964344545.1 Candidatus Woesearchaeota archaeon | reverse complement strand
GAGAATACATTCTATATTAAGTGTAGAGATGTGAATAATAATGTTAATCGTCCAGAAGACGATATGAACTTCATCAAGTTTAGATTTGGAGAAGAACCAAATGATGTTCCTCCAGAAATTATTGAGATAGATCCAAGCAATAGAGTGTTGTTGCCAGAAGGAACTGATCAAATTGAATTAACAATATTAGTTGAAGATAGAGTAGATGATGTTACTGAGTGTAGATATGGATATAATATTACTAACTTTGATGATTTAACAAGTACGTTTAGTTTCCAAGGAGCAAGAAGTTGTCCTAGATCTTCATTACCAAATGATTGTTATGAGTTTAGTAATAACTTTGAATTTAATGAAGATGATAGTTATGTGCTTCCATTAGAAGGGTATATTGATAATGCTACAGTTTATCCTTATGTGTTTGGATGTGTAGATGATTATGGTAACTCTAAGTTGCTTAATTATTCATTTACAGTTTATCCTGGATATGATATGAATATTACTTTCCCTGAAGAGGGAGATAGACTTTATGATAGTACTCCTGATTTGAATATTAGTTTGGGGGTTATTGCAAACTGTGAGTATGAAATTGATGGATCAGAAGATTGGATTGAGTTTGGTCCTAGTGTATATACTGAGATAGAAGATGAGTTAAGCGGTAGTGTTGCAGGAGATTTACATACTGTTACAGTAAAATGTAGGGATATGGCTTATAATGATATTGAGAAGAGTGTAAACTTCTATGTATTATCTGATGAAAGTGCTCCAAGGATTACAAGAGTGTACACAAAAGGATTATTTGGGACTAGTGGTTATTTACACTTGTCTTTAAACGAAGAAGCTGAGTGTGCATTTGATGATGAACAAAATTTCAACTTTGAGGATGGAACTTTGATGTTGCCTACACCTCCTTATGATCGAAGAGGAGAGGGAGAAGATCAGAGAATCTTATCAGATAGACAATCAACAAGTTGGGATTCTACTAAATATTATATTAAGTGTAGAGATGAATGGGAGAATGAGGCTAGCTTTGTAGTCTATCCATAAAAATGAATAAAGAAGGACAGTTAATGAGTCAACCCTTCATCTATATTTTTTATGCAGTTGTTACGGTGCTGATATTATTCTTTGGGATAAGGATTATTATTAATTTGCAAGATACTGGAGAAGAAGTTGAGTATAGAACTTTTGTTAATAAGATGCAAGAGAATGTAGAAAGAGTATATCATGATTCTTATGGGAGTACAATTTCTTTAGAAAAAATTAGTGTTCCCGCTTTTATTTCTGAAGTGTGTTTTGCTTCGGAGTATCAAGAGGATAAAGTTACGAGTAATAAGTTGAAGGAAGTTATTCAAATTTCTGATTTAACCGATTATAATGTTTATTTTGCTGATATGGATCCGAATGAATGGGAGAGAAATTATATTGAAGGATTAGTTGTTGAAGGTACTGTTTGTGATATGACTAATGACGGAAAAGTAGATTTAGTTTTAGAAAATATTGGAACTGCTGTTAAAGTTAGATAAAAACTTATTTTATGGAGAAATATCGGATCTCCAATAAGGAGTTGATTCACCATAGGTTTCTGGAGTTTCTATAGTTTCAGATTCTGCAAGTATTTTTGCTAAACCTGTTGCAATTATTGCTACATCATCTTCCGAATAAAATGATACTCCTTCTTTTAACTGAGACTGTTTCACTGCATCGTATAGTGCTACCATCTCTTCTGCAGATCTGCCATATTTGATCATTCCTTGAGTTAATATTACTGCACCAGTTCTACTATAAAAAGTATATTTTCCCATTTGATCATGTGCTTTTTTTAGTTCTTTATAGGCTTTAATCCCCAATTCTCCTAATTTTGTTATATCCATAAAAGAGGCATATTGGAAAAACTTAAAAAACTTCCTTTTTGCTTATAAAAACTTATTTAAATGTAGATTTTCAGTTTTGTGTTATGGATAAAAGAGGTCTTGAGGTGCAGTTTAATCTAATTTTTGTTATTGTTGTAGGAATAATTGTATTTGGATTTTTTATGTTCTTTACATTTCAATATATTGAATTACAAAAAGAAAAAGAATCTGTAGAAATTGCACGTTCAATCGATAATATTATTCGGGGATTAAAGTCTACAACACAGTATAAAGAGTTTGATGTTAATTTTGATTTTAAGATGGATGTAAATTGTGATTCCATTGTTATTAATGATGGAAGGTATGCACAAGAGATTAATTCAATTTTCTTTGCTAGTCCTGGAAGTGGGAGAGATATATGGTTCTGGAGTCAAGAATTTCAAAAACCATTTAGAATAGATACTTTGTTATTTGTTATAGACAACTCTAAAAAATATTATTCTAATAAGAATGGATTTTTCCCAGATTTTATTAATTCAGGGAGTTCGGGAGATTATGATGTTGGAGTATTCTTTGAAGGATATCCAAATTATTGTCCTAGTGCAGTTGGTGATGAAAAGGTAATTTGTGTCGATAGTAATAAATTGTTTTTTGATGATGTTGAGTTTCCATATATCGACGATAGTTTAGTTTACGGTGCTGCTTTTTCTGAGATGGAACAGTATAATTGTAGTTTTGAAAAAGTTGTTGAAAAATGGATAAATTTAGTAGAAATATATAATAGTAAGAATGGAAGGTCTGGAGATTGTAGTAGTATTAGGGGGAATCTTAGATCTGAATTAAATATTATCAAGGCTAGTTTAGAAAATAGGAACTTTGCTTTTGACATTGAGGGATTAGAACAAGAAAATAATAGATTAAGTAATCATGAATGTGAGGTGCTATATTGAATAGAAAAGGTCAGATAGGGATTCAAGAAACCATGTTAGTTATTTTTGTATTCTTTATGATATTAATAATTGGGATGATATTGTTTTTTAGATTTAGTATTAGTTCTTCACAAGCAGAAATACAAGAGTATCAAGAATTTCAGTTTAAACAATTAATTGATGTTGTACCGAATATGCCAGAGATAAAATATTCTAGATTTGGAGTTGAAGATTCTTGGTGTATTGATTTATTGAAAGCAAGAGCTTTTGCAGAGATAAGTGATAGATATGATTTTGGATTTAAGAGGATTACAATAGAATCTGGAGATAATGTTGTATTGTATAATAATCCTGCTCGTCGAGGAGAAATACGTAAAGTAAATAGTCCGGTTTGTTTGTATGATTCAAGAATTGGCAAATTTGGAGTGGCAAACTTAGTTGTGGAGTGGTGGACATGAGAAGAGGACAAGTAGAAACAATGGGACTAGTAATTATTGTTATTTTAGTAATTATGATTGGGTTGTTTTTCTTAGTTTTTAGTCTGAATGGTGGAGATAACTCGACGGAAGATATATTTTTGAGTACAAAGGCTAATAATTTAGTTAACTCTTTATCATCTTTGAGCATGGGAAATAGCGATTTTAGCTCTGAAATTATTGATTGTTGTGGCGGAAATATGATTTCGTGTGAGGATATTACTCAATCTGCTATTCTAGCAATGAATTATATAGATGAAAAAGTTAGTTTTACAGTGGAATGTGCTTATGGGGGTGGGCCAGGAAGCATAGGAAATTGTCCCTCAGGAATAACATCAGAAAGAATAGTGCTATCGTCGGGAGATCGCTTTTTTGCAACTATTTGTCGAAAATAGCTCAATTTCGCTCGTATTGCTCAAATTTGGGGGTTTCAGGCGTTTTTTGTATACTCTAGGCTATAAATGTTTATAAATGGAAAATTTTGATTTAATTGTAATAACACTTAGTTTGACGACGGTGAAATAGTTTAAAGTAGTGATTTCAGAGAACGTGTGTGAAAAAAATAATAATCTGATACGGAGGTGTAGATTTCAGATGAAAAAAGTTATAAGAAAAGTGGCAGCTGTTGGTGCTGGTGCTGGTATGTTATTATCAACACTAGGTGGAGCACTAGCTGCTGATTTAGGTGACCTGCCTGAACCATTCGTAAAGAACGGTGCTTATGTAAACACAGCTTTTGTTGTGGGTGCTGCTGCAGGTACAAACGATGATGCTGCAAGAACAAAATTAGTTAGTTATTTTGGATCTTCAGTAACAGCGTCAGAAGACTATACATACAATGATGACGACGATAGCGATGATGATATCGTGCTTACAGGTGCTGACAACCTAGTTGGTTTTGGAGAAATTGATAGTGGTATGATCGATACTCTATTTGAAGCTGAAATAGAAGTAAATGATACAGACTATACTACTAGAGAAATAATTAACTTTACTGCGAATACCAACATTTCTACAAGCTTTAAAGGCGGACAAGAAGAGATGGGTTCTGATCCATATTTAACATATGATGCAGATGCTCTATTCTATGGTTATGTCTTTACTGATGTAGTACCAGTAAATATGGTTTCGACTACTAAAGAATTGAAGTTAGACTTCTTAGGAAAATCTATTGAAGTTACTGCTATAAATGGTACAGAAGATCATGTAACATTAGATATTGCAGAACAAGTTTCCTTGAATACTGGAGAAACTGCAGAATACAAGGGACACACAATTAAACTTGTAAGAGTTTATTCTGCTAGTGCAGCTATTGATGTAGATGGTACAGAAGAGATAATTTCAACTGATAGTGAAAAAGACTTTGGTGATGATGTGACTGTTGAAGTAGATACAGTTGGTGAAGCTGATGATCCAACATTAAGTTCAGCTGTATTGAAGTTCACAGAGCAAGGAGTTGCAAGTACTGTTGGAGATGGTGATGCATTTGAATTATTCACTGACTACGATACAAATACTCATTCTCCATGGAGATGGGATGTAGAAACTTCTGCAGGACTTTTGAGATTAGGTATCGTTAACAGATGGAATTCAGACGACTTAGAACCAAGTCAAGACTATAAAACATTGCCAATTACAGTTGGTGAATCTGTTGTATTCCCTAACAACTATGCAGCAGTTGTGTTTGATAGTTTGACAACTGACACTTACTTAGATGTATCTGTTGAAATTGATGAATCTAGAGATTTAGATGATGTAGATGATACAACTACAGTAAATGATAAGGCAGTTGCAATTTTGACTGCTGGAGACGACTACTTTGAGATTAGTGGAAGCGACTACCACACATTGTACATTGTGAACAATGCGAGCTCATATACTGGCGGTACAACACCATCTTACCAATATTGGGGTGAAGATGATGATGGTGAGCACTATACTACTGCTACAAATGCGACTTTCAAGTTCAACAGTGACGATGAAGATATCACTATCTTGGTGACAGATCTTTCAGCTGCTACCCAAAACCAATCTGGATATATCAACATAACATCTAACGATTGGTCTATGGAAATACCTTGGAACTTTAGTAATGACGATTTACTAGTTGAAGGTGAAGATGAAGCTGCTGACTTGGTAATTGACGGCACAGGCTATGGTGCAAGAGAATACGATCTATTATTACAAGATGGTACAATCGTAGTTGATCCAAAGACAAACAGTGGTTCAGATAAAGTTGAATTGAGATTCCCTAACCAAGATGTAGAAGCAACTTTCAAAGTGTACACAATTGCATCATCTAGTGATGTTGAAGCTGTATTGAAAGCTGATTCTGCTGCGAGTGGATATGACAACCTAGTATTAGTTGGTGGTCCGTGTGTAAACACAATGACTGCAGAATACATGGGATTAACATACCCTGCTTGTGAAGCTGCATCTACAATTGCACAAGACAAAGCTGTAGTAAAAATGGTTTCCATGGATGGAAAAATGGCTTTAATTGTTGCAGGATGGGAACAAGCTGATACACTAAGAGCTGCGAACAAAGTAGCTGCTGGTGGACTATCTGGTGACAGTTTAATCGTTGAATAAACTTAACCAACTCTTTTTTCTTTTTTTTCTTTTTGATAATTCTATAGAAAACTTTTTATTCTAGTTTTTAGTTTACATTTTATGGCTAAGAAAAAAGATAAGAATAAAATTTATTTTGGGTTGTTTATTATA
>CAYFNS010000003.1:0-7701 GCA_964344545.1 Candidatus Woesearchaeota archaeon | reverse complement strand
GGAGATTCTAATACTAAAAAAATCAATGGACGTAATTTTACTAAATCTAATAATGGGTGGGAGACTTATATTGAACAAATTGAATCTTATTGGGCTTTTAGTTATTTGCCAAATGAATTAGGTTATAACGTTAATGATTTCGATTTAAGTGATTCATATGTAGATATATATGCTGAAGGCTTGGATAGAGAGTATATTGATGAATTTAAATTTATTTTATTGTATAAAGGAATTATGGTGAATGAAGTAAATTCTATTGATTGTAATAAGGGAACTTGGGTATTAAATAGTGAAGTTTCCACCACAGAAATTTCTAATGAGGAAGGGTGTTTATACCTAAATGGAAATATTAATAAATTCATTGATGGTCTGACTTATAGGATATTTGGAGTGATTTAAAATGAAAACAATATTATGGATCGGACTTTTAATTATAGTTTTTTTAGCTGCATTTGGGAGTGATTATTTGTTTGGAGACAATACTGAGCAAGAGGATTTTAGTACTTATACTTATGTTGGGACTTTAGATACTTATGAATTCATGATTAATCCTCAAGGAGATCATTTTCTGAATTGGAGTATTACCTACAAAAGAAATGATTTTGTTCATGAAAAAAAGAATTATCAAACACCTTACCCTTATGGGCCAATGGAGTTGTTAGAAATTCCTATTGAAGATTTTAGAAAGGAATTTCAAAATACCGAAATGGTTTATATTACAAGGGACATTAATCTAGATGAAAAAACCCAAAGTGAGATTGTTGTGTCTCTATTAAGTTTAGATAGGTTAGTTGAAAAATTCAAAGGGAATGACAATACTTGGTTAGCGGTAATTGAGGAAAATGATAAATCAAGGGAACTACATTTACCCTTGATGACTTGTGAAGATGCTAACTCTGAAAGGATGGTTATTTGGTTAAAAGAAGGATCTGAAAATAAAGTGTCAGTTCATGGAGATTACTGTGTAATTGGCGAATTTGCTGAAGGAGAAGATCCTAATAAAGTAGCCACAAAGATTGCATATCACATTGTGGGTGTTATGTAAACTTTTAAAAACCCTTTATTTCTTTTATTCTTTATTATGCCGAGATCGCATAACCTGGTATTGCACCGGCCTTGAAAGCCGGGCCCGAAAGGGCGTCTGGGTTCAAATCCCAGTCTCGGCGTATTATAATCCAAAAGTTCTCTCGAACTTTTTCATTTCCATTATTTGTTGTGCAAAATTATATCCTTTTTCAGTTATTATAAAATAAGTATTGTTTTTTTCAGAGGTTTTAGAGATTAGTTCTTTTTCCATTAACTCTTCCAAGTAAGAACTCATTTGATTATAGGAAAGATTTGCTTTATACATTAAGTGGGTGGGTTTTATTCTCCCGTTTTTTCTTTGGATTGACATAATTATATCATGGATTATGTCTGTCCTAGATCTTTTCCTATCCATTATTCATTACTCTTCTGAAAATTAAAAATAAAAGGGCATAACCTCCTAGCTGGATTATCTCTCCCACCATATAAAATGAAGGAGATAATTTAGTAAACATGAATGTAAGTTGACTAACTGCTATTACTCCAAAACTATAGGCAAGAATTTGTGTATTGATATATCTATTCACTTTATATTTAGTAAGATAAAGTGAAGTTATTGCAGTTAATAATATTAAGGAAGTTAAATGGAATACGTAATAATTTGAATTGCTTACATATGTAGAGACTACTATGAAATAACTTATTAAAACAATACTATATTTATTCTGTTTTTGTTGGTAGATACTATACAACATGTACAATCCCATTAAATTTAGGAAGGTGAATAGTGCAAATGTTGAGTTTGCAAATATGTTATAACTTCTTATTACTTCTAATGTTGTTATCACAGGGGCTTGAGTACTAGATGAGACTATATTATTGTAATATACTGTAAGATTAGTAAATAGCTTGAATAAAAATGAAGAGCAAATTAATAGGAATGAACTACCTAAATAGAAGTATTTTTTATCTTTATTTAATTTATAATATTTAAAGCTAGTAATGCTAATTAATAATAATACTAGGAAACTAAACAAATCTATAATAATTGAGGGTATATTAAACCAATCCCCACTTTGGTCCAGATATATCATATAATGGGGATTTCAAATAAATTTAAAAACCTTATGTTATCGGATTATTTTAGGATTATTGTGCCTTTTACTTCTTGTTTTGCAAAATCTAATTTATCCTTATTTTCTGCGTAAATTGTAAGGATTCTTTCTCCTTTCTTTACCTTATCATTTTTCTTTTTGAATAGGTAAACGCCTGCCCCTTTATTCCCTGGTGCTCCAGCGTATTTAGCGAGTTTTGCTATTTTTATATTATTTATTTCTCTTATTTTTCCAGTTCTTGGAGAGTTATAATTATAATTGAATTTTCCAGGTCTTATTTTGGCAGGTAAAATATTTGGATTTCCGCCTTGCGCTTTAATTATTTTTTTCATTTGTTCGTATGCGGCTCCAGTTTCTAATATTTCTCTTGCAGAAGCTTTTGTGCCAGTAAGTTTGAATATGTCATTTGCCATCTTTATTGCTTTACACTCTAAGTCTTTTGGTGCCCCTTGCTCTCTTCTTAAAATTAATAAAACATCTCGTGCTTCTAATTTAGGGCCTATACCATTTCCAATCGGTTGAGAACCATCTGTTATGATTACTTTTGTTTTAATTCCAACTTGTTTTGCAATTTTTATGAATCTTTTCTTGAGATAATTTGCATCTTTTTTAGAATGTATTTTTGCATGTTTTCCGACCGGGATATCTACGAGTAGGTGGCTTGCACCTACTGCTGCTTTTTTAGAAAGTATCGAAGCAAGCAATAATCCTGCTGGGTCTAGTCTTAGAGGGTGCCTTACTTTGATTAACCTACTGTCTGCTCCAGAAATATCTAATGATCCTGCCCAAACTAGACAACCATTTGCTTCTTTTAGTATTCCTTTAACTTCTTCAGTATTGAATACTATTTTGGAAAGTACCTCCATTGTATCTGCTGTTCCTGCTGGACTTGTGATGGCTCTAGATGATGTTTTTGGAATTGTTAATCCTGCTGCAGCAAGGATTGGGGTGACCAACATAGAAGTTCGATTATTTGGGACTCCTCCAATACAATGTTTATCAGCAATTAATTTTTTATTTAATTTTAGTTTTTCACTATTTTTTACAGTAGCTTTTGTTAGATATGTCACTTCTTTGTCTGTAAGACCCATACTATAACATCCTGCAACAAAGTAAGCAACCTCTATATCAATTAAATTATTAGTTATTAGGTTTTGAATAATGCATTCGATTTCTTCTTTGGAGAGTTCTTCCCCATCTAACTTTTTTCTTATTGCTTCTATTGAGGCGGGTACTTGCGATGGAGAAATAGTTAATTTGGAAGGCAATCCAATCTTTTCTATTGTTTCATCAAATAATCCAATTTCCCCAGGTTTTATTCTACTGCTTCTGGAAGTTGTGTCAAGTAATACATTGATTGTTCTTTTCCCGTTTTTTAATTTAATTCTATCTAATGCAGTGACCTCTAGCTTTGATGTATCTTTTTCATGCATCAAAACAACTAATGGTCCCCCAGTTGCAAGATTTAATTTTTTAGGCTTTAGCAGCATTTTCTTCTTCATATATCCTATATACTACGAATAGGATTGAAAGTATCAAAGGTCCAACAACTACTCCTGGAATTCCAAATAAGCTTATTCCACCAAGGACCCCTAACAAGATTATGATTGGATTTATATTTGAATCTTTACCCATTACATGAGGTTTTACAATATTATCTAATGTAGAAATTATTCCTGCAGATAATACTAGTAGTAGTATTCCATAAGTTATATTCCCAACTATTGCAAGGTAGATTGCAGCAGGAACATATACTGTTGCAGGGCCTACAATAGGGAAGTATGCTGCGAGGGCTATTACAAAACTCCATAATAAAGGATTAGGGATTTGGAATATTGTAAATATAATGAAGGCTACAATTCCTTCAAGGACTGCTATGATTAGTATCCCGGTTAATAATCCTCTAATAACCCCATTAATCTCTTTGAATAGTTTTCTTTCTATATTTTCTTTTATTGGAAGCATTCTTCGAAGCTTCTTTACCACTGTTTTTCCATCTTTCAAAAAGAAGAATAATGCAAAGAAAAATATGAAGAAATCCAAGAATCCTCTGATCATTTTTTCTAAGAGATTTGCACTTGATAGTACGAAGAAATTAGACACCTCCTGTAGCGTTTCTTTAGTATGTCTCTCGAAATTAATGTCTAGCCCAGTAAATTCCTTAATACTGTTTGAGAATTCTGTTAGTTCTAAAGCATTTGCTGTGTTGTAAATACTTATTGTTTCTGTTAATAGCCTATTGGAAAAGAATATCAAAGGAATTATTATTAGTAATATTATTAAAATTATTATTATTAAGCTGGATAGATTTTTTCTCTTTATTTTTTTGTATATTTTGTTGTAAAGAGGATATGTTGCAATTGCAACTACTCCTGCACCTAGTAAAGGAGTTATGAATGGAGCAATAACCTTGTATGAAATATAAACTAATAGCAAGATTAATGCAAATACTATAAACTTTGAATACTTACTAAAAGTAAATTGTTCCATACACCTAATTGATGGAATTTGTTTATAAATATTTTTATTTGTTTAAATTCGTTTTAAGCCCATTTTGCTAAAGCTTGAGATAATTCTTTATGTGTTTTAGCGTATTTCTTTAAAGGAATTTTTTTCAAAGTAGCATCTACTGCCTGTCTCATTGCAGTTGCTCCCTTTATTGTTCCTTCAGGATGGCCATGAACCCCTCCGCCGGCTTGTATTACAACATCATTACCCATAAATTGTATAATTTTGTCTACTATTCCTGGATGTACTCCTCCAGAAGCTACTGCAAATGCAGGTTTTATATGATACCATTTTTGACTGAGGTTTTCTTTTGTTTCTATTGTGAATGGCTGTTCTATCTCTTGTTCAATATGTAAAACTTCATCTTTTCCACCAGTCATTTTTCCATATGCAGTTCCAATATGCAGTGTATCTACTCCAATCAACCTACAAAGTTGAGCAACAACTTCCATTTTCATCCCATGTGTTGGGATTCTATCAAACATTGCATGTCCTGCTCTATGGGCATGGATTGGGAGTTTTGTAACAGATCTTGCTTTTTGTAATGCACTCCACCCAAGAGTTAAAATATCAAGCATAATATAATTCCCTTTATTTTTTTCTACCCATTTTATTCTTTTTATCATTTCATCAACAGGGGCAGTACAGTTTGCAAGATAAACCTTTTTTTCTCCAGTTTCTTTTTCTGCTTTTTTACACATCTTCAAGGTTTCTTTTACTCTTGTATAGAAATTATTGAATGGTTGAGATCCCAGGTTTTCATCATCTTTTACCACATCACATCCACCTAACCATGCTTCGTAGGCAACTCTTGCATGTTCTTTTTCATTTAGTCCTACTTTAGGTTTTACGATTGTCCCAACTAATGGTCTTTTTTTGACTTTTAGATAGTTTCTGATTCCTTTTATTCCAAATTGAGGACCTTTAAAATCATCAACCATAGTTTTTGGAAATTTTACATCTTCCCATAGGAGTCCATTAACACATTTCATCCCATAGATGTTTCCTCCAATTGAGGACATTACATTTGGAATACTATTTTTTTCAAATAAATCAATAGGATAAGCAATTCTACATCGTTTATTCTTTTTATCAAGATAATACACTTTTGGAGCTATTCTTTTTTGTGTTTTTTTGTTTACAGTAGTTAAATCAGTCCAAGTTCCAACGGAACTCTCTCCAGCAGTTATTGAACATACTTCTTTGAAAGTGTAACTTTTGGCAGGAGTAATTTTGAATTGGCAGATTAAGTCTGTTGGTTTTGGCTTATATTTTAAATCTAGGAAGCTTTCATAGTGTACTCTTGTCATTTGTAAACCTCTTTTATTAGTGAAGGAATTTCACTTATATCCTCAATTAGGAAATCTGCTTTATTTAAAGTTTTCCAGATTTGCTTGGGCCCATTTTTTATAATTATAGATTTAACTTTTGCGGCTTTAGCAGTTTTGATATCTTGTTGAGTATCTCCTACCATAAATTGTACTTTTTTCTTTAGCTTTTTCTCTGCTAGGTAAATCTCATCTGGGAATGGTTTTGCATGTTTTACATCTGAGGAGCCTACAATAACCTTGAAAAGATCTTTATTTATTTTAGATTTTTTTAATACTTTTATTATGGACTCATGACTATTGTTGCTTAGAAGGCCCAATGTATATTTTTTCGATAATAATTTCAACACTCTCTTTGTGTTTTTGTATGGCTTTATTACGTTGGTATTAGAAAACCTTATTTTATTGAATTCTTGGTTTATATCATCTATTTTTTCTTGTTTTATTCCAGGGGAAAGTTTTTTTATTTGATCACTAAAAGTTAATCCCCACATATCATAGATCTGTTTTTTCGTTTGTTTTATCCCATATTTTTTTAAAGATTTTATTTGGGCCTCTATAATCCATTCTTGTGTGTTTAATAATGTACCATCTAAATCAAAACATATTATCATTATCTTATTTTTATTTTTCCTTTTATAAACTTGTCTAGTTTTATGTATCATAAACTTTAATAATCGAATTGGATTTTCTTGCGCATGGACAATTTTTTAGTAAGAGAGGAAGGATATTTAGGACGAGATGACAAACGTAAGCTTCTTGGATGGGATAATAAGATTATATGGTTTTCAGGGTTATCTGGATCTGGTAAAACTACTTTAGCGAGAAATTTAGAAAGATATCTTCATTCTATAGGGGCCCCTTCATGTGTTTTGGATGGGGATAATACTCGTAGTGGATTAAATAAAGATCTTGGATTTTCTGAAGAAGATAGGGAAGAAAATATAAGGAGAATTGGTGAAGTGGCCAAAATTATATATGATTCTGGAATCTATGTTGTAACTAGCTTTATTAGTCCTTTTAGAAGAGATAGAGATAGAGTTCGAGAACTTGTAGGAAATGATTTTTTCGAAGTTTATGTGAGTTGTCCCTTAGAAGTTTGTATGGAAAGAGATCCTAAAGGAATTTATGAAAAGGTACATGCTGGTCAAATAAAAAACTTTACTGGGATTGATAGTCCTTATGAAACCCCTTTAAATCCAGAATTAGTAATTGAGACAAATAGATTAACTTTAGAAGAGGGACTTGCAAAATTAACCAATGCATTAGGATTTAAATAATCCAAGGATATTTTTGTTTTGTTTTTTTGATGAATTTTTTGGGAGAGAGTACTCCTAATTCACAAACTATTTTCTTTATATTTTTGTTTGGAACAAGTTCAAAAGCAGGATTTCTAATTTTTATATTTTTAATTTTAGTTTCCCATACTTCATTCGAATTTCTCTCTTCAACTTTAAGCTCTTTTGGAGAGTATTTCCACGCGTTTGTAATTATATAAACAGGAGTTTTATGTTTCTTTGCTAGTTCTGAAATCATATAACTACCAATTTTATTATAAGCCCCTTCTTTTGTAATCATATCTGCACCAATCATTATTATATCTGATTCTTCTATTGCTTCTTCTGCTGCAGAATCAATAAAGTGAGTAACTTGTATTCCTGCAGATGCTAATTCTTTTGCAGTTTTTCTTCCTTGGTAAAGGGGCCTAGTTTCAGTATTATGTA
>CAYFNS010000002.1:15078-34668 GCA_964344545.1 Candidatus Woesearchaeota archaeon | reverse complement strand
TGCAGGAATGCATCCGTTAGTTCCTTATTTATTGGGGCAAAAACATCCTTCTGGCAAAAAATTAGTCAATGTTCAAAAATGTTTAAGGACTGGAGATATTGAAGAGGTTGGAGATAATTTTCATTTAACTTTGTTTGAGATGCTTGGGAACTGGAGTTTGGGAGATTATTGGAAAAAAGAAGCTATTGAGATGAGTTTTGAGTTTTTAACTTCTGAAAAATATTTAGGATTTCCAATTGAAAAATTAGCTGTTAGTGTTTTCAAGGGAGAAGGAGATATTCCTAGAGATGAAGAAAGTGCTAAGATTTGGAAAGATTTGGGAATGCCAGAATCAAGGATTGCTTATTTAGGTTCAAAAGACAATTGGTGGGGTCCTGCAGGAAAAACCGGACCTTGTGGTCCCGATACTGAAATGTTCTATTGGGCCTCTGAAGCTGATGTTCCAAAGAAATTTGATCCAAAGGATGAAAGATGGGTTGAAATTTGGAATGATGTATTTATGCAATACAATAAAGTCGCAGAAGGCAAATATGAAGAATTAAAACAAAAAAATGTAGATACTGGATTTGGATATGAAAGGGTTTATTCAATATTAGAAGGAAAAGAAAATTTATATGAAAGTTCTTTGTTTGAACCAATTTTAAAAAAAATAAAAGAGATTGCTCAAATTGAACATGAAAGCTCGTTAAGAGTTGTTGCAGACCATGTTAGGGCTGCTACATTTATTTTGGGAGAGAAAGTTATTCCTTCAAATTTAGAACAGGGTTATGTTTTAAGGAGATTAATTAGAGTTGCAATTAGACATGGAAGATTAATGAGTATTGATGAAGAATTTGTATCAGATATTGCAAAAGTAATTATTGATTTATACAAAGAAAATTATCCTTATCTCAATAAGAATAAAGATTTTATTGTTAAAGAATTAAATAAAGAAGAAAAAAAGTTTAGATTAACATTAGAGAAAGGTATGAGAAAGTTTGAAAAAATATCAGGAAGAAATATTTCTGGAAAAAATGCATTCTTGCTATTCCAATCTTATGGTTTTCCTTTAGAGATGACTAAAGAATTAGCTGACGAAAAGAAAATCAAAGTTGATGAAGAAGGATATTATAAAGAATTAGAAAAACATCAAGAACTTTCAAGAACTGCAACTAAAGGAAAATTTGCTTCTGGATTAGCAGACCAATCAGAAGATACTATCAGATTACATACGGCCGCACACTTATTACATGCTGCATTACAAGAAGTTTTAGGGAAAAATTGTGAGCAAAAAGGCTCTAATATTAATCCAGAGAGATTGAGATTTGATTTTAGCTTCGATAGGAAATTAAATGAAGAAGAAGTAAAACAAATTGAGGACCTAGTTAATTCCAAGATAAAAGAAGGAATTGATGTCACTAAAAAGGAAATGACTGTGCAAGAAGCGAAGAAATCTGGTGCAATGGGAGAATTTGAACATAAGTATGGAGATAAGGTTTTTGTTTATTCTGTTGGAAAATTCTCTAAAGAGATTTGTTCTGGCCCACATGTAGCAAATACTAAAGAATTGGGGAAATTTAAGATTGCTAAGCAGAAATCTGTTGGTGCGGGTGTTAGAAGGATAAAAGCAGTTTTAGAGTAAGTTATTTAAATCCTTAAAATAAAATTAGATCATGAAACTTAAATTCTGTGGTGCTGCTCGTATCGTAACTGGTTCTTGTTATTGGATAAAAGTTGGTGAAACACAAATTTTAGTTGATTGTGGGATGTTTCAGGGTATTAAACAAATTACTAGGTTAAATTATGAAGAATTTTTGTTTGATCCTCGAAATATTGATTATTTATTATTAACCCATGCACATATTGATCATTCCGGTTTAATTCCAAAATTATGTGCTGAAGGTTTTAAGGGGAAAATCCTTACTACTCCAACTACTTTTGATTTGGCAAAGATTATGTTAGCAGATAGTGCTCATGTACAAGAGATGGATGTTGAAAGAGAAAATAGGAGACGTCTAAGAGAAGGTTCAAAACCGAGAGAACCACTATATTCCATAGATGATGTAAAAAATTGCATGCCTGACTTTAAATTAGTAAAATATGATAAAGAGTATGAAATTAATGATGATATAAAAGTAAGATTTAGAGATGCAGGACATATTTTAGGGGCAGCAATTGTAGAATTATTTGTTGTGGAAAATGGAAAAGAGAAGAAATTAGTTTTTTCAGGGGATTTGGGTGGATGGAATATCCCTATTGTTAGAGATCCTTCTTTGATTGATCATGCAACATATGTATTTGTGGAGTCTACATATGGGGATAGGTTGCATGATAAGAAGGACCATAGTTACAAAAAATTATCCAAGATAATAAACCAAACTTACAAAAAAGGTGGAAGATTAATGATTCCTGCTTTTGCTGTTGAAAGGACTCAAGAGCTTTTAGTTGCCATTAAAACCTTGATAAAAAATGGAGAATTTCCAAATCAAAAGGTATTTGTTGATAGTCCTTTGGCGATTAAAGCTACGCGGATTTTTAAAAAACATAAAGAAGTGATGGATAAAGAGGCTTTAGCATTGGGGGATCCATTTAGTTTTAAAAATCTGGAATTTACAGAAAAGGCTAAGCAGTCTATGGCATTAAATCATTATAAGGAGCCTTGTATAATAATTGCTGGGAGCGGTATGTGTACCGGTGGAAGAATAAGACATCATTTCAAACATGGAATTTGGGACCCTAAAAATGCAGTTTTATTTGTTGGTTATCAGGCAGAAGGTACATTGGGAAGATATATTTTAGAAGGTGCTAAAAAAATTAGAATGCTTGGACATGAGATTAAAGTTGGTTCTAAAATTTATGAAATGAATAGTTTTTCTGCGCATGGGGATTATCTAGCTTTATTAAAATGGATGGGCGGATTTAAGAAAAAACCTTTGAAAGTTTTTGTTACTCATGGTGAATATGAATCTTCAAAGGCTTTCAAATTAAAATTAGAGAAAAAAGGATTTAAATGTCATGTTCCAAGAATTGGAGAAGAAATTATTCTATAAATTTTTTGTTGTAAATTATACTTAGCAAGTATATAATTATTATTAGCACCCCTATAAATCCGATTATCATAGAAATTATTGTTGATCTGCCCACTGTTGATTTATCTGGTGAGAAAAATAACGGGCTTAATTGTGGACCTTCATAATTCCATGAGGTATTATAACGATTTTGGTATACGTAGAATGTAGGTTTTTTCTCTGCAGCAAGAGGTGTTTGTGAAACTACTTTTGTTAATCCACTATTATTGTGATACGCACTAGGTGCTTCCAATAATTGGAAGAAATGTGCTTCTACTAATTCAAGCTCTAGAATTTTATTTATGTACTTCCTTAGTTCTTCTGCTTGATAAGTCTCATTTGTTTTTTCTGGGATATGTGGGCTTGGCCCTCCGAATTCTGTTGAAAGAATTGGTTTATCTGTTAAAGTCCTTAGTGCATTAATGTATTCATCCCAATCATCAGGATTATCATATAGATGAATATCTACCATTTCATATTGAGCATTTTCTAAAGCATATTGGAATTTTGCAAAGCTATTGGCAAAACCATCGCACCATTGAGTTATATTTTCTTCAGGAACATTTCCGCCTTTAAAATAGATATGATCTAGATAGTTTGGATCTGATTCATCCAATACACAATGAGTATAATATTTCATTGGATTGCTTGTAATTGAACCTAAAACAACTGTAGTATTTGGAGAGTTCTTTTTTGTGTAGTTGTATAGCCAGTTGGCATATTTTACATAATCATATTCATCTCCTACAAAATGAGATCCTGTCCATTCATTTCCAAACTGAATTTTACGCATTTGACCAGTATACCTTTGAGTTAATTCATCCAGGTATATCTGGAATTCGTCTTCATATTCTGGAAGGATCACACAGGACCACTCGTGTGCAGTTGTTGTATTACAATACCAATTTGGATCTCCATTTGAATCTATTCCCCATGGAGTAATTCTCAGAAATATTGAAGTGTTAGCTTCTGCCGCATATTCATTCATTATCCTATCTCTCGCATTCCATACTAGGGGGGCAGTAGCATTTGCTTGTCTAAATTCCCATGATTCCGAAGTTGTTGAAATATTTAATCCTAATTCTTTTGTTATATTTGCAGAATAAATCATTCCTTCTGTACTTGAAAGAGTAGGATATATCCCGAAATTAGTTAAAATTGTTTCTTTTGGATCTTCCTCTGGTGGATCTTCTGGATCATCTCCGCCACCTCCGCCACTACCGCCGGATCGGCAACCGGAATCAGTTGTACATTCATTCGTTCCAGGACCTGCTACTTCTACACATTTTCTATCTATGCATTCTAGATGGGTTTCAACAGTACAATCTATGTCTGTAGAGCATTGATCTTCTCCAGCTCCGCCAACTCTTAAACAATAACCATCATAACATTCTAAGTGATATTGATCTTCTGTTTGATTTTCATCGGTTTCATTAATATATCTGCCTTGAAATACTCCACAACCAGAAATAATTACTAAAGATAATATTAATATCACTAAAGGGATTTTCATTAGAATAATTTAGAATTTGTAGTATATAAAGTTTTACTCAAATAAAATTGAAGGCTTTCCAGGCATTGCTTTTGGATCATCCTTCTTTATTTCTATTTCAAGATTAAATTCTTCTTCTAGTTTTGCAATATTGTTATTTAATTCATTAAACTCTTTTTCTTGTGTTAAAACTATTTGAGGAAGTTTTTTTGGGTTTTTAACAAAAGAAGGAACTAATTTTGAGATTTCTTTTGCGTGTTGTTTATCCATTGCAGATTTTATGATTGTAGAAATATCATAGGATTCTTCCATTGTTTTTTTGATTTTCTCAATTGTTTTATATTTCCATGATTCTGAAACAGAAACTATAACTTTCTTAGGTTTTGTTTTAACGAATTTTGAAATATTATGGATATCCTTTATTGTATTTGAAATAAACGTGTCTAATGCATCTAATTCTGGATTTATTTTCTTAGCATCAAATTTAGGCCATTTTTCTAAAGAAATGAATTTTTTGTTTCCAATTTTCTCCCAAATTTCTTCAGCAATATGTGGACAGAAAGGAGAAAGTAGTTTTAATGCTGATTCATAATCTTTTCTAGAAATTTCTCCTTCTAGTGAGTCAAACAAATCTCTTATTTGAATTACTGCAATATTGTATTTGAAATCCTCAATATTTTTTGTTACATCTCTTATTGTTTTATTTACTTTATTTTCAATTCTTGGAGAGGATTTTCCGAATTTAATTCTTTTATCAAGTATTCGATTTATGAAACGTAAACTTCCTTCTATTCCCTTGTTACTCCATTCAATATCTTTTTCTGGAGAAGCTACTGAAACTAAAAATAATCTTGCCGTGTCCATTCCATATTTTTCAGAAACTTCTTCAGGGAGAATTACATTTCCCTTTGATTTTGACATTTTGTTCCCGTCTGGACCAAGTAGCATTCCTTGGTTGAATAGCTTTTTTGCAGGCTCATCAAAGTTTAGTAATCCAATATCTCTCAGGAATTTGTTATAGAATCTAATGTAAATTAAGTGCATGCAGGCATGTTCTTTTCCGCCTATGTAAGTATCTACTGGGCACCAATAATTAGCTTTTTTCTTAGAGAATATTTTTTCTGAATTATTAGGATCACAATATCTTAAATAATACCATGAAGAATTCACAAATGTATCCATAGTATCTGTTTCTCGCTTAGCAGGGCGCTTACATTTAGGGCATGAAACTTCGTAGAATGGTTTGTAAGTTTCTAATGCGTTTTCTCCTTTCTTTAGTTTTACTTCTTCTGGCAGTAAAATGGGAAGTTCTTTTTCTGGAACTGGAATTTCCCCACATTGTTCGCAATGTATAATTGGAATGGGTGTTCCCCAAAATCTTTGTCTTGAAATTAACCAATCTTTCAATCGATAATTAATTTGTTTTTTTCCTAGTTTTTTTGATTGTAAATATTTTGTAATTTCTAGTTTTGCTTTTTCTGAGTGTAATTTATTGAATTTATCGGAGTTAACTATTATCCCTGGCTCGGAATATGCTCCTTTCATATCTTTTACATTAAGTGTTTTATTTTCTGGAGAAATTACTATTTTTATTGGGATTTTATATTTTTTAGCGAATTCGAAATCTCTTTGATCGTGAGCAGGAACTGCCATTACCATTCCAGAACCATAAGAAGCTAAAACAAAATTTCCTGCATAAACAGGGATTTTTTCATTTGTTAAAGGATGAATTGCATATGCTCCTGTGAAAACTCCTTCTTTTTCTAATTGTTCAATTTCTTCCTCTGAAACTGATGAAATATTGTTAACAAATTTTTCTACTTTTGATTTCTCTTTATCTCCTACTATGTCCATTAAATTTGGGTGTTGTGCAGATATTACAAGGAAAGTTACTCCGTAAAGTGTGTCGGGCCTTGTTGTGAATATTGGCCATTCTTCATCATTTATTTTAAATTTAATTTCTGTTCCATAAGATTTTCCAATCCAATTAGTTTGAAGTTTTTTAATTAATTCTGGCCAATCCTTTAGTTTGTTAATGCCTTCATATAATTCATCTGCGTATTCTGTTGTTTTCAAAAACCATTGGCTTAGATTTTTTATTTCAACCTTAGAATCACATCTTTCACACTTTCCTGATTGCGCTTGTTCATTTGCAAGAACTGTATTACAAGATGGGCACCAATTAACTGGAGCTTCTTTTTTGTAAGCTAACCCTTTTTTGAACATTTGTAAAAAAATCCATTGATCCCATTTGTAGTATTCTGGATCTGAAGTTTTCAACGTTCTAGACCAATCATATGAAAGTCCTAAAGACTTCATTTGTTGAATGTAATTTGCGATTGCTTCTTCTGTAAATTTTTTAGGGTGTGCATTTGCTTTTATTGCAGCGTTCTCTGCAGGCAATCCAAATGAATCAAAACCCATTGGGTAGATAACATTCAATCCATTCATCCTTTTGAATCTAGCAAATATATCTCCTATTGAGTAATTTAAGGCATGGCCCATATGTAATCCTGAAGAAGAAGGATATGGGAACATTTCTAGGACATAATGTTTTTTCTTGGTTGATTCTTTAACTTTGAATATCTCTTTTTCATTCCATTTATCTTGCCATTTCTTCTCAATAGCCTTAAAATTAGTCATGTTAGTTTATGCTTCGAAGAGGTTTATATATTTTTGGTTTAGAGTAATATTTATAAAGGAAATACTTGCTCTTTATTCTTACGTGGGCGCGTAGCTCAGCTTGGATAGAGCACTAGCCTTCTAAGCTAGGGGTCGAGGGTTCAAATCCCTTCGCGCCCGCTCTTCATTTTCGATATTTTTATAAGTAGAATAATTGTAACAAGACTGTGCGTGCGTAGCCAAGCGGCTAAGGCAAGAGGCTGCAACCCTCTGATCCCCGGTTCGAGTCCGGGCGTGCGCTTATATTTATTTTACCAAAATTAAAATTTATTAAAAGAATTAAATATTAAATTTGCCACGTTTTGATTTTTTATTATTTCTTCTCTTTCTTATTATGAAGAATAATATTATCAATACCACAACTCCAATAGTTACATAAGTCCCAGTTTGAGAAGGTGCTGTATTATCTATGGAATCTACAAAATAACTTGAATCGTAATTTACTGTTTTTTCTAACATTCTCCTTTCATTTGTAGAATCGGTATAGTATAGATTTAATTTTATTTCACCATCCGAAGGGATTGCTTCAAAATCAGCAGAAGTATACTCATTAGAATCTAAATCGCCAACTATATTTCTATTTGATCCTTTTACAACAATATTATTTTGTTTTGGAACTTCCACGGTTAGAGCTTCAATATCTTCACTACCGGTGTTTAAAATTGTGAAAACTAAATTTCTTCCTTCGATTTCATGATCTTCAATGTGAACTTCAAAATCTGTTCTTCCATCTTCAAGAGTTATAGTGAATTTTTTTGAAACAAAAGAGCTTCCTAAGTCTCCCCTATCTTTGTATCTCAGTTCTACTTCATAATCTCCCTCTAAAGCATTTGGGTCTATTCTAATTTTGTAAACTAAATTCCACTTAGAGCTAGAATCATCTCCTGCGTATGTACTTGCAGGTATTGTTCTTACACTATCAGAATTATCTAAAGAAAAAGGATAGTCTAAGATTAAATGTGCAACTGCTCCTTCATCGCAACTACTCCCTATCCCATCTAATTGGAAAAGAACCTCTACATAATCTCCCGCTATTGCAGGGTATGGATCTTGATTTATCATTGCTGCAGATATTGTACATGTCGCAGCAGACACTTGAGATGCACCTAGTAAAAATAAGGCTAGGAATAGTGTAAAAATTAGTTTTCCTCTTTTCATGTTTCATAGATTCCTTTATTGATATATAAATGTTTTGCTACTCGTATCTCAATGCATCAACTGTGTTTATTTTTGAAGCTCTCAAAGCAGGTAATGCACCAGAAATTGCACCAGTTATTCCCGCAAAAGCTATCAATCCAATGAATAGGTATGGTGAGAAATGAGGCTGTAAAAATCCCCATCCTAAATTATCTAAGATTGCTCCTCCTAAACTGGATAGCCCCCATCCCAATAAACAACCCAATATTCCGGCTACAATTCCTAGGAACGAACTTTCGAATAAGAATATATCAAAAATTTCCACATTCTTTGCACCAACTGCTTTTAAGATTCCAATTTCTTTGTACCTTTCTAGTACAGATGTTATCATAGTGTTTGCAGTATTTATTGTTGAAACTAAAACTGAAATCAACGCGATTAAAATTATAAATCCAATTACAATATCTAGTGCTCCCGCATATTGTTCAATTAATTCATTAAAAGATTGTACTGTGAAATCTTCTTTTCCTTCTTCAACGTCTCTAGATTTTCTTAAACCTCTTTCTATATCATCTACCACCCTATCAATATCACTTATGTCAACCCTTGCAAATATTTGGGTGTATGAATCTTCGTCTGGGAGCATTTCTTCAAATTGATCATTTGTTACATAAATTTGAGAATCATCTTGAGGATTTCCAACTTCTTCTAAGAATCCTATTATTTTGTAATCTTCCCCATTTACTTCTATGTTGCCATTTACTTTGTAGGGATTTGGCATTATTTTATCTGGGAGGAGATAGTTGTAGCCTAACAATACCTTGTTATTGTCATTTGGCCTTAACACCCTTCCTTCTTCTGCTCCAACATTAAAAGAATCTAATATGAAATCGTATTTAGGGTCATAAGAGATTAAAAACACATATTTTAAGTGGCTTCCTTGCTTTACTTGTGCCGCACTTGCATATAGCCCCGTTGCTTCATATACCCCTGGCGCTTTTTCGACTGTTCGAACATCAGATTCATTTAGGGTGACTGTATCGGGAATGAATCCTCCTGCAGATTTGGCCATGACTAATACTTTATCTGCGGATGAAGAAGAAGAAATTTCTTCTATGTAATCATATAATCCTAACCCAAAACTTATGAATATGAAGATTGTTGCAATTCCAACTAATATGGAGAATATTGTAAGGAAACTTCTTCCCTTATTTTTTCTTAGGTTTTTCAATGAATATTTAATTCCTTCTTCACTGATCATCCTCTCAAAGCCTCCACTGGATTTTGTTTAGCTGCCTGCATTGCAGGGATTATTCCGGCAATTCCGCCGATTAAGAAACTGCCAATTAAAGCCATAGATATCAGCATGAAGTCTATGTTTGGAGTTAAATCGGTTCCAAGGAAACTATTTATCCCCATCATTCCTGCAAAACCAATAATTGTACCAAATATCGCACCCACTAATCCTCCAACCAAACCTAGTAAACTAGACTCAATAAAAAATTGGATAAAAATATGTTCGTTTCTTGCACCAATTGATTTTGTTACTCCAATTTCTTTTCTTCTTTCCATAACGGAAGTTGTCATTGTGTTTATTATTCCGATTAATCCAATAAAAATAGAAATTGAGGCAATTATAACAATGAATATTTGTACTCCACTTAGTACACTGTTTACAGAAGCTAACGCAGATTCTGGAGTGCTTACCTCAAAATTTTCTTCTCCTTTCTTAACATCTCTTCTTTGTCTCAACAATTTTTCAACATCTTCTTTTGTTTTATCAATATTATCTGCATCTTTTGGTTGTACAATAATAACATCTGCTACTTCGCCAAAATTGAATAAATCATCCATATCATTTTCAAGCATTAAGACCACGTTATCCATAATCAAGCTACCTTGTTTTTCTAGAATTCCAATAACTTCAAACTTTTCATTATTTATTAGAATGGATTTTCCAACAGTAATAGGTTTTCCATCCCAATCATTTTCGTTTCCATAATAATTATATCCCAAGATTACTTTTCCTGAATCAGATGTTTTCAAAAGTCTTCCATATAATGGTTCTTGGTCTAGTTGTGTATAAACTAAATCTAAATCTTCCTTGTTTTGGGCCATGCTCCCCACATAGCGGTATTGTATTTGGTCGTTGAATTCGATTTGGCCAGATTTAATATTTCTAACAACTGTATTTTCTACGCTGCTTAGTCTCTCAATTGCTCTTGCATCAGATCTTGTTATGGGGTCTACAACTGTGCTTCCTGGAGGGCCATATCCAGTTAGCCCTCCTGCTTGGACTGTTATTAGTTCATTGGCATTTACTCCAAATTGACTTGCTACTGCTATTTGTAAACCATTCCCTAAAGAAATTAAAGAAACAACTGCAGTGATACCAATAAATATTCCTAATAATGTTAACCAAGATCTAATTCCTCTGCTTCTAAGATTCTTAAAAGCCAAGACAAAGAAGTCCCTGATCATTCTATTTCTTTCTCCTGCTTATTGAATTTTTGGTAACCTTCTCGACTTTTCCGTCTCTTAACCAATAAACAATATCAGGATAGTGCTTTATCAACTCAACATCGTGAGTTACCATTACGATTGTTTTTCCTTTTTTGTGTAAATCTTGTAAGAAATCCATTACGTTTGATCCTGTTTTAGTATCTAAGTTTCCAGTTGGCTCATCTGCAAGTATAACTTCTGGTGAATTTGAGAGAGCTCTTGCAATTGCTACTCTTTGTTGTTGTCCTCCAGAAAGTTCATTTGGAGCATGATGTTTTCTTTCACCTAATTCTACTAGCTCCATTAGTTTATCTGCTCTGAAATGCCTTTCATCTGTGGGATAACCCTGGAATATCATAGGGATCATTACATTTTCTTTTGCAGTAAGATTATTTATTAGGTTAAAAGACTGAAAAATAAAACCAATCTTCTTTCCCCTTATTTGAGCTAAATCAGATTCGCTTAAAGTTGAAATGTCTTCATTGTCTAAAAGAATCTTTCCTTTTGTTGGGACATCTAATGATCCAATTAAATTCATCATTGTAGATTTACCAGAACCAGAAGGACCTAAAATTGCTACAAATTCTCCCTCTTTTATTTGAAGAGAAACACCATTTACTGCTTTAACAATATTATCTCCCATTCGATAATATTTGTGGACATCTTTTAGTTCAATTACTATCTTTGATTCCTCTTTTTTAGACATAAAAGTATAATTGGATATTACATATATAAAACTAACTCAAAAATAAATATAAAAAAAGAAGAAAGGGTTTATTTCCTTTTCTTAAAGAAAAGAGTAAGGAAATAAATTATTATTACGATTAATGCTAGATCCCCGATAATCCAGAAAACTGTTTTAGCAGAATCATCTTCAAATAGATTTAATGCTGCCCAACCTGTTGGAAGGAAAAGTGTTCCATCTTCATCTACATTTTCATCTGATCCAGCATAATTATTGTTTTCTTCTTCAGATTCTTGTTCTTCAAATAAATCTTCTTCAGAAACTATACAATTTCCAGTTGGTATGAATGTTTCAACTAATCCGCCTAGCAAATCATTGTCTTCATCATATGCTAAAACTTCTACTGTATAAGTTTTCTTTTCCATATCTTCTGGCAAGTTTATTGTGAATTCAACCTTATCTGTTCTATCATCTTCATCATCGTATTTTAAATCGAAATCATCTGATTTTTGTACAATACCAAGTTCTTTGATTTCTACTTTAACATACATATCATCTAATTTCTTGTAACCAATGTTTACTACTTCTGTTTCTATAGTCAACATGTTTCCACATTGAGGTGTAGCTGGTTCAAGCTCTATGTATTCAAAAGCTGCATCGTATTTTTCATCTTTTTCTACATCGATTGCATCGTTGTAAAAGAAGTAATATACGAAATCATCGTGGTTATCCTCATCTGAGTCACCAGTAACTTTTACTAGAACATCATATTGTTTATCATCTACATTAAGAGGAACTTCGAATTCATATTCAACAGTTTCATCATCCCCATCATCTAGATCAAAATCATCTGATTCTTCTTCAATATTATCGCCTTCATCTAAATCGTAGATTGTTAGTTCTATTTGAACATCAACCATATCAAATTTAGCATTTTCAACTTCAAATTCCATTTGGAATTCTTCGCCAGGTTCTAATTCATCTAAATCATCTAAATCATCTAATGTTATTTCGCCGAAAGCTTTGCTATCCATTTCAACTTCTAAGTTGAATGTGTTTGAAGCATCTGTGTTACTTAAAGTCAAAGCACCTGCATAGTCAACATCCTTTTCAGGGTAAATATATTGGTCTTCGTGAGGAGTTATTGTCACTTCTACAGTGTTTGTAGCTCCTGCAACTAAGCCAAAGTCATCTTCTGAGAAAGAGATAACCATTTGGTTTCCATCTTCATCTACGAAATCTTCAGTGTTGTAAGCCCATGTAAGGCCTGTTAAGTCTTCAGCACCAGTGTTTTCAACAGTAACTGTTAGTGTTTCTGCATCTTCTGGGAAAACATTAACACTATTTGTACCTGTTATAGTTAGTGCATATGCTTCTACAACTTCTAGAGTAAATGTTGCGGAATCCTCTAATAGAGTTCCATCATCAGTTACTCTGATTAATGCAGAATAATCTCCTGCAACAGAAGGCATTGTGAAGTCCATCGTTACACTTTCAGATCCGTTTATAGGATTGGAAACTGCACTAAATAAGGCTGAAGTGTCTTCAGTACCCTCTACAATAAGTGCAAATGTAACATTTGAATATTCAATACCTTGTGTATCAAATGTGAATGTTTCAGTCATAGCTTCATCAGTTTTTCCATTTATTGTGGAAGGTACTGATGTGATCTCTGCAGCGCTAACTGCAAAAATAACTAGAACTAATAACATTCCAATAATTGGTAAATTTTTATTCATTGTTTTAACCCTCCAAAATCATGATTTTGTTACAATTTGTAAGTCGTAAATTCATTTATAAATCTTACTGATAGGAGAAATTGATTTAAATCTATAGTTATTTGAGAAAATTAGATGAAATATTATAAAAATCTGGGTTTGAGGTTGATTTTGGCTGTTCTTTTTGTAGTATTTTATGGATTTTATGAGAAAATATTAAGCCCATTAACAGTTTATCCATCATACTTTATTATTGATTTATTCTATAATGCTAATTTGATTAATGGTGCTATCTTTATTGAGAATTATGTGATTAAATTTATCCCAGCTTGTATTGCAGTTTTAGCTTATGCTTTATTGTTTTTCTTAATTATTTTAACTAAAGATATCAATTTGAGGAAGGGAATTAAGTTTTTCTTTGTTGGAGCCTTGTTAATTTTAACAATGAATATTTTGAGGATTGATTTATTGTTATTTATCTTGATAGAATTTGGAGATAATATGTTTGATAAGGTGCATTTGCTATTCTGGAATTTTGTTTCGGGGATTTATGTTGCGCTTGTTTGGATATATTTAATTAAGAAATATAAAATTAAAGAAATCCCGGTTGTTTCTGATATTAAAGAATTATATAAGAGAATAAATTCCTAATGAGGCTAGAGTAACTAGTATTCCTGCTGCGAGAACTCCAAATGCAATTGCTTTAAATGCTTGTTTTCTTCTAAGATCAAATAACCATGCAGCAATAACTCCTGTATATGCTCCTGTACCGGGAAGAGGAATTGCTACTAATAAAAATAAAGCAGGCATTTCCCATTTTGTTCCAACCCGGTGTTCTATTTTTTTTCTTGTTCTTGTAATTAATTTAGAGAATAATTTTTCGTAAACTTTTATTTTAAGAAATTTTTTATGTAAAGTATCTAAGAATAGAAAAATAATTGGAATGATTAAGATGTTTGTTAAAACACAAACAAGGAATATTAATCCTAAAGGATAATTAGATGCCATCGCAACTGGGATTCCTAAACGTAGTTCTGAAATGGGTAAAATACTAAGAATTATTCCGTATATCAACTCGTTCATTTTTTAGAAGAACCTTGGAAGACTAATAAATCTTCTGTTGTTAACTTCTTCTTTTTCTTTAATTTTTCTTCAACTTCTTTTGTTTTTTCTTCTAAAGCTTTAGCTTCTTTTTTTCTTACCTTCATATCTTCTTCTATTTTCATGCCTTTAGCTGCTTTTAGTTTATCTTTGAGTTGAGAATTTATATCAGAAAATTTGTTTTTAGATTCTATGAATTTATTAAAAGCATCTTCTTGTTTCTTCTTTAAATCGTTAATTTGCTTTGTTAATTTCATAAATTCTACATAAGTATTATTATCTTTATTTAGGTCCATTAATTTTTTGTGGGCAACTTCTGCTTTATCTTTAGCTTCTTTTATCTTGTCAGAAACTTCTTTCAATTTTTTGAAAAGATCTTGAACATCTCCTGCTTCAGACATTTGCTTTTTAAGATGTCTAATTTGAGTCATTATTTTCTTTTCTTTGTCGAATGATAGTGCTTCAGTTTGAATAGTATAATCTAGGGCATCAATTTGTTTAGAAATTTCTGCTGGATTGAATGTGATTTTTTTATCTTTCATAACTTTTTGTTTTTCAGAATTTAATTTTTTGAACTCAGCAATTAATTCTTTTACTTTGTTGTTATATTTTTCTCTTTCCGATTTTAATTTTTGAGTCTCTTTATTATCCTTATCTTTAGAAAATTTGATTTTTTTGATTTGAGAAATTAAGTTGGCAACTTCCTTCTTTAAACTCTCTTTTTCTGTGAACCATTCTTCTTTTTCAACATTAAGTTCATTAAGAATTTTTTTAAGTTCAGTAATTTCCGTTTTCAGGTTTTTTTCAGGTGCCATGTTTTCAGTGTGTTTGAATATTAAAATAAAAAAGTAAAAAAGAAGTAAAGAAGTTTAGCCGAATAATGCGCCTAAACCTGCTGCGGCTTGGCCATCATCTTTAGGTTCTTCTTTCTTTTCTTCTTTCTTTTCTTCAGCTGCTGGAGCGTCTCCTTCTGTAGCAGCCGGTGCAGCACTAACAACTGCAGCTTCTTTGATCGCTTGTTCTATATCTACGCCTTCTAAAGCCGCAACTAATGCTTTGATTTTTGTATCATCTACGCTTGCTCCTGCAGCGCTTAATACTTTTTTTAGATTTTCTTCATTAACTTCATTTCCGGATTTGTGAATGAGTAATGCTGCGTATATTAGTTCCATTTTCTCCTCCTATGAATTATCCTTTATTTGATTGATTAATTTCTCTGTCTCTTTCACTGCTTCTTCTGAATAACCAGATTGGTCTTTCAGTTCGTTCTCTGTAGTCTCATTTGAGTTTTGAGTAGTGTCTTCTTGAACTGGCTCTTCCTTTGGAGTTTCTTCAGCTTTTGGTTCAGCTTCAGGTTCTTCCTTGGGTGCTTCCTCTTGAGGTTGTTCTTCTGGAGTTGATTCTGTTGGAACTTCTTCTTTTGGAGCTTCCTCAGTAGGTGCCTCTTCTTTTGGTTCCTCTTTAGGCTCTTCTTTAGCTTTTGGTTCTTCGGCTGGAGATTCTTGAGCTTCTTCAGGAACTTTAGATTCAAGAGCTAGTTTGTCTCTCTCTGCTTTTTGTAACAGAATTTCGATTGTGTCTTTAGTTGGGTATGCAACATAAACTGCTAAGTTCATTGCTTCTCCAGCTGCAGTCTTGATTCTGTTTAAGTATTCAGTTTCATCAACTGATAATACTTCACTATCGAAAACATCTCCATCTTGGTATACTGCTAAGATATTTAATCCAATCTCCATTGGTTCAATACCAAATTTAGCAAGCATATCTGATTGTTGTTGGGAGATTTCTTCTCCTTTCTTAACAATAACTGCTTCTTCTTTGATAACAACTTTACCATCTTCGATTGCGGCTTTGATTCCTGCTGCACCTAATTCACCAATAATTGGTCCAGGTGGGAAAGCAGTTGGTCCTTCTGGCACCATTAGATCCTTCGGAGCTATTTGTCCAGGTTTTGCTGCTGTTGAAGATTTGTTTTTATCTAAGATTTTAGCAATCTTGAATGCATCTTCTTTAGTGAATATTAAAGCTGGCATTGAGTTCTTTAGGAATTCTTCTAATTTTTCAATACCTTTTTTTGAATCTTTTACTTTTTCTAAAGCAATTTTAATTAGTGATTTTTTAGAAACGGTTACGTTAAGATCTTTTCTTAATTTATGTTTGATCTTTTGGAATTGTGCAGATGGAAGATTAGTTAGATCTATAATTCCAATTATAGGTTCAGATTGTAGAAGCTTTACTAGCTTTTCTACTTCCTTTTTCTTTTTTTCTGAAACTACTGCTTTCATTCTTCTTTAACCTCTTCTTTCTTTGTTTCTTGTACGTGATGTAAAACCGGCCCTTCTTCAGTTACTTCAACTGGTTTTGACATTGTAAATTTGATAAACATTGATTTGAAATTTCCTTTTTCATTTGGTAATTCGTGAGCAACCGCACTGTATGCTGCAAGAACATTTTCTGTTAAATCTTCATCAGACATTTCTTCAGAACCTGCAATTGCTTTTATGCTTAGTTGGTCTTTTGTGATTAGTCTTATTGTGTTTTCTAATCTTTTTGCGATTGGTTCTAGGTCTGCAGTAGGTGGAACAATACATCCTGCTTTTGGATTTGGCATTTTTCCGATTGGAGCTAGAACTCTACCGAATTTTGCACCAATGTCTGCCATTAAGTTTGCTTGTGCCACAAAATAATCATATTCTCTTGCTAATTTCTTTAGAGCTTTTTTATCAGAAGTTACTGCTGTAAATTCATCACTTAGAATAACTTTGTCAAAAACTTTAGCCTTTGTTGCTAATTCTTTTCCAACTAAAGCACAAATTTTTGGCTTTTTACCTTTTGGATGAGGTAATTGTATAAATAAGTCAATTTTTTGATCAGGATTTTTCTTTAGGTCCAAACCTTGTAAATTCATAGAAACATCTAGAGTTTGTTTGAACTTTCTCTCTTTAGAGAGCTCTCTTAATTTTTTTACAGAATCTAATATCGCTTTCTTGTTCATTTATTTCCCTCCTACATTATGTAGTAATAATGGGTTAAATTGTGGTGATTTGAGGTATTTATAAAGTTTTTGGTAAAGAATTATAAAATTGATGAGATTTGCTTTTTTATGGAAGAGCGTCAATATATAGGTTTTCGTAGGCATAATGCTTGCCAACATGTTCAAGACCCCCATAATCCAAATCGTTTTAGATTGGTGGTGCCTCCAAAAAGTATAGAAATCATATCTCAGGAAGGAGATCACCCAGAATTTATTGAAACTATAGGGGCAGTAACTGCTAAACTATTAAGTGGGGATGGTCTCAAGTTGACATATTTATCTGATTTTGATATTTACAGAGAAGAAAAGATATTCCGAGCAGGATATCACCCTGATAGGCCAGGACATTACCTTTGTTTTGAAGCTATCCCTCCAAATAAGATCCTTAAAGTGGAATTAGGCTGGGCGAACTCAGGAGATAAAATGGTTAGTGCACAAAGCCACGAAGTCGTTTTTAAATATGGAGGGTCAAATTATTTAATAAACTTTGATAATGAGAATCCTCTTTTTGTTTGATTATTCATAATACAATTCAGAAAAAGACTTATCGTAGTTCATATTGTATATTGCTTTAGCAAATAAGGGTGCTAATGAAACTTCCTTGTACCATGGATTTTGTTGTTTAAATTCTGCAGTCCTTGGAATTGTATCAGTCCCTATTACTATTACTCCTAATTCTTTTAGTTTTTCGCCTGCTTCTTTGTTTAGTAATGGATGTGTGCAACAGACTGAGATGTTATTTACTCCTTTTTCCCTAAGTTTGTGTACTAATTTCGCTATGCTTCCGCCCGTATCAATCATATCATCTACAATCAAAACATCGTATCCTCTTACTAACCCTGCAACTTTTAATTCTTCGACAACATTTGCTTCTGTTACAGACCTTGTTTTAAACGCTTGGGCCGCTCTTGCTCCAAGTTTTTTTGCATAGAACTCTGCCCTTTTTGCTCCGCCTGCATCTGGGGCCATAACTACTAAATTTCCATTTAGTTCTGGGTGTTGTTGTTTGTAATAAGAAATTAAGAATCTTGAAGAAGGAAGGTTATCTATTTTTGTTACTTTGTAAAATCCAACTATTTGTTCTGCATGTAATTCGCAGCTTATTACATTATGGAATCCGGAAGTTCTTATTAAGTCAGTTGCTAATCTCGCTGTTAAAGGTTCTCTTCCTGAAGATTTATCTTGTCTTAAGAAAGGATGGAAAGGCAAAATTGCGGTAACTTTTGAAGCACCAGCCCTTCTTAGGGCATCTCCGGTTTGTAACATTTCAAAAAAGTTTTCTACAACTGATCTTTCTGAAGTTGGATCAAAACAATTTTGCACCAAATAAACATCACAACCTCTTACTGTGTCTTTTATTGTAACTTTAGATTCACCGTCGGCAAAATCAGTAGTTGTCATTGCAGAAAGAGGTATATTGAGTTCACGTGAAAGTTTCTGAGCGAATTGTTCCCCCGATCGGTTCGCAAAGAGCTTTAGTCTTCCCCGTGACATTATACTCAAAACACGATTGAATTTGTTTATAAGCTTTCCTATGTTTTGGGATAATCTTAAATATAATTTTATATTTACTAAGTAAAATGGAATTTAGCGATTTTAAAGAATTGAGTTTGGGAGATATTGTAGAGGTTGAGTACAAGAATAGAGCGGACCATGGAAAAGTTTCGAGGTTGGTTGGATATGTAGCAGGAATAGACTCCGGTTGCTTAAGACTTACTAACTATGATATTATGGCAGAATCTGGACCTTGGGGCGCAACAAGAATGAACCAAAAGTTATCTAGAATCCAAAAGTATACTATTGTAAGGAAAAATGGAGAATAATTTTTTATTTTTCTATTAGATATACAAATAGTTTTTCAAACGGAATTTTTTCCTCTGATAATTTTTTGAATTTTAAATTATTTTTTTCAATTATTTTATCTACGTCTGGAGTTAATGAAGAAAATAAAATTAGTGCTTTTCCATTTTCAGTAAGATAATCTTTTAATTGGTTTAGAAATTTTTCAAGTATTTCGTTTCCTTTTTTTCCACCTGTTGTTGCCAATTTAGAATCTTCTGGTTCTAGTGGTTCCTCGGGTAAGTAGGGGGGATTGAAAATTATCAAGTCGAATTTATCGTTAATATTTTCAAATAAATCAGAGTTTATTGTTTTGATTCCCAATTTCTTGCAGTGTTCAACACATTCTGGAT
>CAYFNS010000002.1:14350-15068 GCA_964344545.1 Candidatus Woesearchaeota archaeon | reverse complement strand
AATTCCAGAACCGGTTCCAACATCTAAAACTTTCATTCCCTGCTTTGTAAATTTCTTTACTTGTTTTTGTAAAAGATAGGAATCTTCTGCTGGTTCGTAAATCATTTTATTTCTTTAAAGTATTCTTCAACTCTTTCTAGAATATTTTTTAGATAGAAATCTTTTATTTGTTTTTTGAATATTGTGTGGAGCTCTTCAAACTCTGCAATCCTATATTGATTTCTTATATTTTCAACTAAGTAAACATCTCTTAATCTTTTCAGTTGTCTACGAACATTTGAAGATGCAACTCCCTTTACTGGAAGTTTTTGCTTTTTTCTTGAAGCAATTACTAAATTTCTAATTTCTTCAGAATTCATTAATACTCTTTTTGATTTATTATTAAGTAGAACTTGTAGTATATCTACAATGATATCGCGGGAATCTCCGGGTTGTAATAATCCAATGGATAAACATATTTTCCTAGTTAATTCTCTTTTAGTATAGGCACTAGGTTTTTCATATCTTCTTAGTGTTATTTCAGATAATGGTGTATCTTTTGAAATTGTTTGAGCCATGCTTAAACATATTTATCAATGTTTAAATTTAAATAGGTTTTGAAAGAGTTTGTCAAGCTGTCAAGCTTACTCAACTACTACTTCTAGGGGCATTAGTTGTTTTCTTCTTTCTTTGCCGTCTGCTGCTGCCTTTTCTAAAAGGGTTTTTGATAGAACTAAAT
>CAYFNS010000002.1:10218-14340 GCA_964344545.1 Candidatus Woesearchaeota archaeon | reverse complement strand
TATTCTTTGATGTAGTGTTTCACTCATTACTCTTTCAACAACTAACTCATAAGTATCTCTGAAAAATCCATCTTCAGGTCGATGCTCGTCTACAAATCTTTCTATTCTTCCTTGATTGAAATCTTCTTCCTGTACTTTTCTTAGTGCTTCTTCTACAACTGGAAGTGCTTCTCCTTCAATTTTCTCAACATGATCAAATAATGCATCTACTGAACCATATCCTTCTTCGATAGCCCTTCTTTTTGCATCAATATGTTGTGGATCTCTTAATACTTCTAAAGGGGTTGTATCTAATGCTTCTGCTTCTTTTGCAAGGGCAATAGCATATCTTGATCTTTCCGGATTTTCTCCTTCTTCAGATTTAAGATCTTTCCAGCTAGTTGCTTTTCTTAATTTTTCGTGTTTCTTATTCAACTTTGTTATGTCTGCTTCTCCAACGATTCCTGCTTCGATAGCTGGTCTGAAAACCTCTGTATCTTGTCCCAATAAATAATCTATTAATCCATTTTCTCCAAGGATTCCGTTTTCATTACATATATCAGTCAAATTTGTTTGTGAAAATGATTCGGGTATTCCGTTTTCTGCTACGAATTGAGATATTTCTCTCCAATTTCTTGCTTGAATTTGTTTATCAATCTCATCTTCGTCTCTTGCACCTTTTCCTTGAATAGTAAGCATGCCGAATTGTATCTTCTTTCTAGGTTCCCTTCCTGCATCTTTTTTAGCTTCTTGCTTTTCTTTAGTTATTTTTTCTTCTCGAGCCATGTAAAGGGTTGCTGCATAAATGTATTTGTCGCTGCCTTCTATTCCCCTTACTGCTCCTTTAGCAAGTTCTGCTAGAACTCCTCCTTTTCCAACTAACTGTCCTTTTGCATAACTAGCCGTTATATCTTCTGTAGTTATTCCATGATTAATTCCTTTCATTTGGAGCATCATAAGAGGAATTTGTAATAGTCCTGCTCCGTTATTGATTATATTATCTGTTAAATATCTTAGAGTTCCATTTTCTCCGGTTAATCCTGCTTTAGTATATGCATCTGTTAATCCATCTAGAGAAATCCCTAATTGTTGTGAAGCTATAAGTCCCCATTGATTTATAGTTTGGCCGCCAATTACTTCTTCGCCCCAATTTTCTGAGACTTCTGAAGTTACTGTTCCTAAATTATTCATTAAATGATCAACTAAAACAGATAAACCACTACCCTTGCCAAATAAACCATTTGCTTTTGTGGCTCCAGAAAATAATGAGTAGAGAGCCGGATTAACTCCTAATCTTACTAAATCAAGACCATGAGATTCAGATGATTCTTGTAGTGCTTGATTTATTTCTAGTTTATGATCTTGAACATAATCATCCATTACTTCTAGTGCATTTCTTATGTAAGGATTATTGTTTAGAAATTTTCTTACTTCTTCAGGCTTTCCAGTAAGTACAAGTCCTAATTCTTGGGCTTTTTGTCTGAAATTTCCTGCAGTATCTTCAAAATGTAAATTTCCTTGTTGTTCTGCTATAGCTTCTTCAGTATTTCTAGTTAAATTTTCAAGACTGTATTTTTGTATAGCGTCTAGTCCTGCAGATAAGTATTCGTTAGCCATTTTATTCAGAAGTTAAATATCCAAGCCTTTGCATAGCGCTTTTGTAGATTCTTACCATATCATCTCCAGGTAAGTTTACATAATCTTTTACTCCAGCAATTGCACATAATTGTCTAGAGTGGCCAATGTTAAGAACTTCTCTTTCAACTCTTTCTCTTTGTTCAGGTCTAAGAGTATCGTAAGTAGATTGCATAGCACTAATTTCAAGTGCATTTCCTTGATTTTGATTGTCGTTTGCCATAAAATATCCTTAAATTTAGACTTTATAAATGTTACTGTTCAGTGGTAAAATCACTTAGTTTTTTAGAATAATTAATTATTGAAGATTTTCCAGGGACCTCAATAACTTCGATCATATTTGTTTTCTTTAATTCATCTATTTTTCTATGGAAAGTTCTGTATGAGAATTCATCTCCAACTAAAGTGTGGAGTTCTTTCAGGGTTTTTCCAGAATTTTGTTTAATTAGATCCAGTATTTTTTGTTCGGTTTCTCCAAAATCAGAAGATTTTTTTATTTTGAAATCATCAAATTTTGAAAGCGCAGCTTTTGCGTGCTCCATTGCAATTTTTCTTGAAGCTTTTCTTTCTGCAGCATTTCCAGATTCCCTAAGTAAATATAATCCAGATCGTATATCTTTCATTTCAATTGTTCTGTCTATAATTGATTGTAAAGCTTCTTCATCCCATACTTCTGGAACGAAAGCATATTTTATTCTCATCCTCATAATTCCTTCAGTTTCTCTGGCATTATAAGGGTGAAATTCTAATTTTTCTGCAGTTAATCTTGATTTAACTCTATCATCTAATTGAGAAAACCATTCGGGATTATTTGCGATTAATATTAATGATTTTTTGAATAAATCTTCGCAGAAAGAATAAATAATATCTACTTCTCTAACTCTATCCACCTCATCTAAGAAAATCACACAAGATTTTTTGTTTAAGGCTTTTGCAATTACTGTCATTAATTCATCTGTTCTTTTATTGTGAGTCCATTTGTATCCAATTTGTTCGCAAATATCAATTAGAATTTTATAGCTTGTATCTTTTTTCCAACAATTTACATAAACGGTTTCTACTTCATCAGATTTTTCTTCCAATTCTCTTTTAACATAGAGTGCTGCTAGTGTTTTTCCAATTCCTGGGGCCCCATGAATAAATAGATTTCTCCCCGTCTTTCCTTTTAGTAAAGGTGCAATACACTCTGCAATGAATTGTTGTTGGTTTTCTCTGTATGGGATTTCTTTTGGTATGTAATCATAATCTAACGCAATTTCATCTAAGAATCATTATCATGAAGAATGTCGTCAAATAACCCCATTTTCAAAAAGATAAAATGGAAAGAAAGATATAAAGGTTTCTAAAGCTCTTTTATTCCTTCATCTGCTTGTACTACAAATCTAAATCCAATTCCAGATTTCATCAATGCAGCAATTAAAGCCATGTGTTCTTTTCCAGATCCTGAAATAAAGTTAACTGCTATTTCGTCTTTTACTTTTTCTTGTAGTATTTTTGTTATTTCGTCTCTTAATTCTTCTTCACTTGCATTTGAGTCAATAACAATAAGTTCTGTGTTTTCTTCAGCAGTAAATTTTTCTTTTCCAAAATCATTTGTTAGGAGATAAACTTTATCCCAACTTTCTGCTTTGATTAGACCACTAACATGAGCCCAAGTACCTTTTCCTGTTGATAAAAATGCTATTAAACTTGTCATCTTGTGGATTTTACGATTTATTTTTTATTTAAAGTTTATTGTGCTAAAGTGCTTGTCAGCTTGCCATATCTGCAAGTGAGATATATAAAGAATTTTACTCATAATTACTATACACTTTGGAGGTGATATTAATGAAAAATTATGTTAAATGGGATGAATTTATTGAGGAAGAATCTGAATTGAAGTTTTGGGGTACTATCCATAATGGGGCTTGGAGGCAAATTGGAATTAGTGCCTAAAATGGAAGATATAAACCTCTATGATGAGGAATGTGTCTTGCAACTCGAAGAAGAAGGTGATTTGGAGAGTTGGGAGGCAGGAGTTATGATAGGATTCCTCTCATAAAAACCTTTAAAAATCCTTATTTTGTTGGATTTTTATGAATATACTCGCATTTACAGATACACATTTTGATGAACATGTTGATCAAAAGTTAATAGACAAGGCAAAGGAAGCCGATGTTGTAGTGTGTGCTGGAGATTTTAGTAATTTTGGGAGAAATATTGATTTAATTATAAAAGATTTTTTGAAATTTAATAAGCCTGTTTTGATAATTCATGGCAATCATGAAGAGGGTGAAGATTTTAGTAGGTTTAAGAAACACAAGAATCTGAAATTTATACATAAAAAAGGGATTGTTTTTGGTGATTATTTATTTGTGGGTTATGGAGGAGGAGGATTTTCAGAAGTATATAGGGATCTCGAGGCTAGGATCCCCAAGATAAAAGAGCGAAAGAAAGATAAAAAAGTTATTTTGGTTACGCATGCTCCTGTTTACAATACATCAACTGATTATATTGATTGGGCAGGAC
>CAYFNS010000002.1:6620-10208 GCA_964344545.1 Candidatus Woesearchaeota archaeon | reverse complement strand
TAAGATTTAATTCATCATCCGGAGTTCTTATTCCACTTTCGATGTCTATACTAAATCCTTTTGGGAAATATTTTGATAATGATGTATTTAGTGATCTAACATTCTCAGGATTTATTCCACCGGCGTAAACTAATCCAATATGATTTAATTTTTCTCTTCTTCGGATTTCTTTACCAAATCTTATTGCTAGGCTACCCTCTTCAAGGTCTAAACCTAAGTTTGTGCCATGACTCGGATCAAACATTGCATAATGAATGTGATCTGCATAATCTTCAATTTGATCTACTAGTCTTTCAACATTACCACTTGAAACATCTTCTACCTTTACACCTTTCCATACAGCATATCCTCCTTCATCAGATTTATCTGCAACAGGAGTTTTGAAGATTATTTGTAATCCCATTTCTGAAACTTCTTTGAGAATTTCTTTTGTTGGAGGAAGCGTATTAAATTGTAATAATGCTGGACCTTTTGTTAACACTCTTTGGCTTAGTAATATTTCTAAATCACGAATTATTGTAGAATTATCTTTTGTATAATAATGAAAAGCAGGTATTAATCCTGAGTCGTGGGTAAAGGACGTTAAATCTGCTATATCTCGGAATTTTGGTTGCCTGGGATTTTGTGTTCCAAAGTTTATTGATTTATTTGATAGTTGATATCCAATTGCAATTGGGAATCCTATTCCATCTCCTACCTTCATGTCTGCTATCGCTTCTAATTGACTTAAGTCTGAAATCCCACTCACTGAAACAAAATTATTCATGAAAGAATTAGAGGGTTAAAGTTTAAATAGATTGTTGAAATATTTTATCCATCTTTGAATAAAGTTTTGAAATTGATGAAAATCATTTTTTCTAGTTCTTTTTCATCCAACCCCTTTAACTCTGCAATTTTTTTAATTGAATCTTCTATAAATGCTGGTTCATTTGGTTCATCTCTTGGAGATAAATAAGGTGCATCTGTTTCTGTTAGAATTTTATTTAATGGAATTCGTTTTGTTAATTTTCTAAATGTTTTGCTTTTTGTTACAGAACAAGGAATTGTAAAATAATATCCCAAATTTAGTGCTCTTTCTGTCAATTCTTTGTTTCCAGAAAAACAATGCATTACAACTTTTTTCGCATTGTTTTCTTCTAAAACAGTTATTGTTTCTTCTTCAGCTTTTCTAGAATGAACAATTATTGGGATGTCTAATTCCTTTGATAAATTTATGAATTTGATTAAGACTTCTTTTTGCCTTTCTAAGTTTTCTACTCTAAAATTATCTAGACCTACTTCACCTATCGCAAAAGGTTTTTGTTTTTTTATGAACTCAATTTCCTTATCAATTTCTTCATTTGATAATGAAATTGCTTTATCAGGATACATTCCCAAGGCAGGTTTTACTTTTTCATATTTTTTTGAGATTTCTAAAACTCTTCTGTTAGATTCTGGACCAGTTCCGTTTGAAATTATTGCTGAAACTTCTTTAGAATTATTCATTACTTTGTCAAGACCTTTTTCTTTTTCCAATAAATCCATATGGGTATGTACATCTACTAACATGATTTCATAAGAATTAGAATTGTTTTTAAGTTTAACTAAAAGGGGCAATGAAATACCCAAATAGTGCTGGGATTAAGAAGAATAATAATAGCAGTAATAAGATTACACTAATTATTGTGAATATTATTTTTACAGTTTTTTCATTCTTTATGAAATGTCCTAGAGCTAAGTTGAACATTAATCCTCCATCAACAATTCCGATTGGAAGTAAGTTAACTAATCCTACCATCAAGTTTGTTAAGAACAGCCAGTAAATCAAAATACTTAACCATAACATTGCTTGTATTGGGAACATTCCGAATTTGCTAACTATATCTTGATTTAATCCAACCTTTGCGCCAAGATTAATTCCCATATGACCATAGTCTGCTTCTGGGTGTTCCCCTAAAACTAAATTGTAAGTATTATTCTCCGTGATCAATACTAGTTTTTCGTAAGGTTGAGTTGCATTGAGTGTTGTAACTAATTGTTCTATTGAAGAGATCTCTACTTTATTTATTCCTACAATTACCTCTCCAGGTTGAACTCCTGCCTCAAATGCTGGTCCGCCTTCAGTAACGTTAATTATAGCAACTCCTTGTTGTTCCGTTAATGGTGCAGTCAGGGGAGCCATTACTAAAGTTAATATTAAAAAGAATATTCCTGCGAAAATAAAGTTGGAAAATGTTCCTGCAGATAAAACTGAAAGGTGTGCTTTCTTAGATGATTTCTTCATTTGTTCTTCATCTGGTTCTACGAATGCTGCAGGGATGATTGGAAGTAAAATTCCAAAGAAAGCAAATCCTGAAGATTTAATTTTAATATCATACATTCTTGCGAAAATTCCATGAGAGAATTCGTGTACTGTTGCTAAAACAAATATTGCAATAATCCAATGAACAAAAGAAAGCGTTGGAAGTCCTGGGACTGTCGCTCCTGGTAGTAAAGGTGCTACTACTGCTTCTTTTTCAATAAAGAAATACCTATAAACAGAAACTAAAAATAAGGAAGTCATTAAAATCATTCCTAAAAATCCAAGAGTTATAGAGGTGTAACTTAGTGGATTTCTGTATTTTCTTAATTTTTTAGTGATGGAGTCCATCTTTTTTAGACCCCATGTAGTTTTGTACATAATTAAATATAAAATTGGGAAGAGAAGTTTTTGTAATTCGACTTTTTTTCTGTTAATAACAAGAATTAAAGTCATGACTAACGCAAACAAAATCATCAATACATAGTCTGTATTCGCCGTAATAAAAGCAGATATCGCCATCTTTTAGTTAGTTCGAAGTAACTACTTTGCCTTCCTTAGTGTTCTGAATGCTTTACCACCACATTTTCTGCAAAGTATTTTATTTGTCAATACCTTTTGCATTGTGGACCTTCTCTTGGTCTTACATTTCTTACAAACAAACACGTTGTTAAATAGTCTTGCTTGTGTTTCTTCGAATTTTGATGCCATTTTACTTCCTCATAACTTTCTGGCCTAAGATTATCCAGTAGTTTACTTGGTCACCTTCGTTTATTTCGCCTTTCATTTCGTCTGGGATGTCAAGATCAAATGTTTCATAGGATTTCATATCCATTACATTTGCTTTGTCTCCAGTTATAGACAATACTTGTGCAGTTTCCTTCTCGATGATTGGAACTTCAACTTTGTCATGTCCTGGGAACACCTTGATTATTTTTGACCCATCAGTTAAACCTACAGCTGCAATCCTAGCTTTCGCATGACCATGCTTTCCGGTCTTGGAAATTTCTATGGATGTAACCCTGCAGGCTTTGTCGTCAAAAACAACAAACCCTCCGACCTTAAGGCCGTTCGCATGAACTAATTTTTTATCCATTATAAAAAATCAAAGAAAGAGAGGTATTTATAAAAGTTGTGTTTATAGCCCGTTCAAAGTTTTAATTAAGTCATCAATTTCTTTTTGTGCTTTCTTAGAACGTGACTTTTTCTTTTTTTCCATCAAAGTATCTGCTAAAATTTTTTCTATATACTTTAATTTTATTGTATTTTCGGCTAACTCTTTTGATAGATTCCCTAAAGCACACCAAAGT
>CAYFNS010000002.1:2448-6598 GCA_964344545.1 Candidatus Woesearchaeota archaeon | reverse complement strand
AGAAGCTTGTAAAATTCTTCTTTCAACATGGTCTTTTATTACCGGATCGATTTGATTTCTCCAATTCATTTTATTTGGGGGAATCTAATAAACCTTAAAAGGTTTTTTATTGTTCAGATAAATTTAAATATTATAACGTTGGAGCTTTTCTTATGAAGTTTGTTAATGATTTTAAGGCAGGATATGTGAGCAGTTATGGCCCTGCTGGAACACCTCACAAGGCAATTTATGTAGACAGTAGAGATGTTTGCGATTTACTTGTTGCTTTGAAACAAGAAGAGATTGAGATAGATAAAAGCAAAAGCGTTGCAGTTTATGGTGATGTTGAAGTTCCCTTTGGAACATTATTCCCAGATAATAGAAGAGCTAACGGGTATATATTAAGGGGATTTAATTTGGAGATTAATTTGAGTAATTGGCATTCAAGTGATGCAAAGCATACACTTGGGGGCCCAATAATTATTGGAGGCTCTTCAACAAGAGAAACTGCAGTTGAGTGTAAGTTAGAGAGAGTAGTTGGACGCGAAGAAGATGGTCATGAAGTTTTAGATGAGTTTATTAGCACATGTGATACAGTGGCTGATTTTTATAGTCAATTGAGTGCAGAACAAAGTGTTGCACTTCAATCTGTCTTAAGAGGAAGAAAAGCAAATGGTTAAAGTAAAAAAAGGAGATTTTATTGAACTTGAATATACAGGTAGAATAAAACTAGGGGATAAGATTTTTGATACTTCGGATGAAGAAATCGCTAAAACGAATAACATTCATAATCCAAACATAAAATATGGTCCAATTATAGTCTGCATTGGAGAGAAAAACGTCCTGAAAGGGTTGGATAAAGATTTAGATGGAAAAGAAACTGGAGAAGTGTATGAAATTGAAGTTCCTCCAAAAGAAGCTTTTGGTTCTAAAGATCCTAAATTAATGAAAACTGTTTCAAAATCATTATTTACTAAACAAAAGATGAATCCTTATCCTGGATTGCAAATAAATGCAGAAGGAAGTGTGGGCACTGTTAGAAGTGTTACTGGTGGGAGGGTTATTTTGGATTTTAACCATCCATTAGCAGGCAGGGATTTAGTTTATGATTATAAAATTCTAAAAAAAGTTGATAATGTTAAAGAAAAAGTTGAGAGTTTAATGAATTTTAGCCTTTCAATGTTTGGAAAAGATAACTTTGAGACAAAAATCAGTGAAAATAATTTAGAAATAATTTCTAAAATGGAATTACCAGAACAACTTCACAAAGTATTTGATGAAAAAGTTAAAAAACTGATCCCAGAAATCAAAAAAGTGTCATTTTCTGTCGGGAAAACCAAATAACCACTTAAGGATAATTAACTTTATAAATTAAATCGGATTTCCCCTTTTAAGTTATATTAATACATAATAGGGGGATTATTAAATGGATAGCTTCATTCAAAATATTCAAGAAAACAGTCCGGCTGTTCCTGAGAGGAGGATGCCTGAGAGACTTAGTTCTATAGACGAAGAGCTTGAAGAGATTTTATCGAGACAAAAAGCAAAAATAAGAGTTATAGGAATTGGTGGTGGTGGAAATAACACAATCAATAGGATTTCTGAGGTTGGAATTACTGGTGCAGAGACTGTTGCTATAAATACTGATGCTCAAGATTTACTTTACACAAATGCCAATCAAAAGATTTTGATTGGAAAGGAATTAACACAAGGATTGGGTGCAGGAAGTGTCCCTCAAGTAGGTGAAGAATCTGCAAGAGAGAGTGAACATGATATTAGAGAGATTATGAAAGGTGCTGACATGGCATTCATAACTTGTGGATTAGGAGGAGGTACTGGTACTGGTGCTGCTCCTGTTACAGCAGATATTGCTAAAAAATTGGGAATATTAACTGTAGGTATTGTTACTTTACCGTTTGAAATGGAAGGCCATAGAAGATATGAGAATGCAGTTCTTGGTCTTGAAAAGATGGAGAGTATTGTAGATACATTAATTGTTATACCAAACGATAAATTGTTAGAATTAGCTCCAGATTTGCCACTTCATACAGCATTTAAGGTTGCTGATGAAATTTTAACTAATGCTGTGAAAGGAATTGCAGAATTGGTTACAAAAGCAGGATTGGTTAACTTAGATTTTGCGGACATTAGAACTGTAATGGGCAAAGGAGGAGTTGCTATGATTGGAGTTGGTGAATCTGACAGTGAAAATAGGGCTGCTGAAGCAGTAGACAAAGCAATCCATAATCCATTATTGGATGTTGATATTACTGGAGCAAATGGTGCTTTAATCAATGTTTGTGGTGGATCAGATATGACGCTAGAAGAAGCAAAGAAAGTTGTAGAGTCTGTATCTGAAAAACTAGATGAAGATGCTAGAATCATCTGGGGAGCACAAATAATGGAAGATTTAGAGAAAACTCTTAGAGTTATGTTAATAGTAACTGGAGTACATAGCCCACAAATCTTTGGTCCTAGGAAAATAAATCGAGAAGCTCAGAAAAAAGAAATTGAATCTGAGCTTGGAATTGACTTTGTTTAATTCCTAATTTTTCTTCTTTTTATATTTAGAAAGCTTTATAAATCACGTATTTTCACACAAGTATGTTATTCTTGAGAATCAATAAGAACTAGAAGATGGAACAAGAAACACAAAAAAGAAGCGTATTTTCAAGATTGAAAAGCTTTGGAACTCAATGTAAAAGGGTTTTTAGAGTTACTAAAAAGCCTACAAATGACGAACTAAAAGTTATCGTCAAGGTAACTGGCATTGGGATAGCTTTAATAGGAGGAATTGGTTTCCTGATATATTTGGGATGGCAATTGGCTAGCTAAAAAATGGAATCAGAAATATTCACACTCAGAACAACAGCAAATAGGGAAGATCAAGTATTAGATTTTATTTCTGCTAATGTAGATAAAAAAGGATTACAAGTTTATAGTTTATTTAGACCTCATGGATTAAGAGGTTATATTTTTGTAGAAGCAAGATCACGAGCGGATGCTGAAGAGGCATGTGTTGGTGTACCTTATGCAAGAGGTTTATTACCTGGAACTTTAGAATATACTGAAGTTGAACATATGTTAGAACAAGCAAAAGTTTCTGTAGATATTAGGAAGAATGATATTGTTGAAGTTATCGCAGGACCTTTCAAGAGGGAAAAAGCTAAAGTTGTAAGAATAGATGAAGCTAAAGAGGATATTGTAGTAGAACTTCTTGAGGCAGCAGTACCTATTCCAATTACTGTAAAGCTTGATTCTGTTAAAGTTATTAGAAGAGAAACTGATGAGGAAGAAGAAAATGAGTAAAGAAAAAGTTGATGTAATGGTAGAAGGTGGAAAAGCTAGTGCTGGACCAGCTATGGGACAAGCTTTTGGACCTTTAGGTGTAAATATTCAAGAAATTTTAGAAAAGATAAATGAAAAAACACAAGATTTTCAAGGAATGAAAGTTCCTGTAACTGTAATTGTAGATACAGAAGACAAATCTTTTGAATTAGAAATTGGAACTCCTCCTGTTTCTGAATTGTTAAAGAAAGAAATTGGAATACAAAAGGGTTCAGGATTACAAAAGATTAAGAAATCTGCAAATGTTGCAATTGAAACAATTGTAAAAGTTGCAAGAATGAAATCTGATTCAATGTTATCAAAAGATCTTAAAGCATCTGTAAAAACCGTAATTGGAAGTTGTTGTGCAATGGGCATCTTAATTGAAGGAAAATCTCCTCAAGAAATTAATGAAGAGATTGATGCTGGCAAATATGATGAAGTTATTAACGCTGAAAAAACAGATGTTAGTGATGAAAAGAAAGCTCAACTTCAAGAAGATCTTAAAGAAATAAATGCTTCTCTTGAAAAGCAATATTCTAAAGAATTAGCTAAGATGGAAGAAGAGAAAGAAGAAGCTGCGGCTGCTCCTGCTGAAGGCAAAGCCGTTGAAGAAGAAAAGAAGGAATAACCTTCTTAATTTATTTTTTATATAGTAAGTTTTATTAAGGGCACATTTCCTCTAAAATTGTTATTGGGGTAATAGTGTAACTTGGTATCACTCGACGTTTGGGGCGTCGGAATCGGGGTTCAAATCCTCGTTACCCCATATTCAAAATTAGAAAGCTTTAAAAAAGGATATTTAACACAAGAAATAGAGATTCTGGATAAAAATGGTAAAAAA
>CAYFNS010000002.1:2093-2438 GCA_964344545.1 Candidatus Woesearchaeota archaeon | reverse complement strand
CGAATTGAAGAAAAACAGAAGAAAAGTTATACTTGTCCTAAATGTTTAAAAGAAAAAGTAAAGAGGGTTAGTTCCGGTATATGGTATTGTAGTAAATGTGATACTAAATTTGCTGGAAGGGCATATTCATTAGAGGAATAAAATGGCAGATTATAAATGCTTTAATTGTGGAAAAAAAATAGGTAGTGAAACTATCAGGAAGAGAGTTAGATGTATTTATTGTGGATCAAAGATTTTATTCAAACCAAGAGTTGTTAGTACTAAAATAAAGGCGGTTTAAAATAATGACTGACATGGATAAAGAAACAAAGCAAAAGATCTCTAGATTGCAGATGTTAGAGCAGA
>CAYFNS010000002.1:0-2083 GCA_964344545.1 Candidatus Woesearchaeota archaeon | reverse complement strand
TACAAGCTTTAGTTATGCAAAAACAAACTTTTCAAACACAAATTTTAGAATCAGATAATGCATTGGGTGAAATAGAGAATTCTAAGGAAACTTACAAGATAATTGGAAATGTTATGGTTTCTGTTGATAAAGAAGATTTGAAGAAGGATCTAACTGCTAAGAAAGAGATGGCTGAGCTGAAAGCTAAAAATCTTGATAAAGAAGAAAGTAAGCTTAGGGAAGAAGCTGATGCGTTACAAAAAGAAGTGATGGGATCATTAGGAAAATGAGTGACGAGATGATACTGGAAGTATTAGAATTACTTGAAGAGCTACGAGAAGATGATTGTGTTCCAAGAAATGTGAGAACTAGGTTGGAATGTGCCTGTGCTGCTTTGAAATGCCAAGATAGGCCAGTATCTGTAAATGTTGATGCTTCACTACAAGAGTTGGATGAGGCTTCTGAGGACTCAAATGTGCCTGCTTATACAAGGACTCAAATTTATTCTATAGTCTCAAAATTAGAGTGTATTAAACAATAGAAATGTTTATAAATTTGTTATTATTTCCCTTCTTAAGATGAAAAATTTTCTTTCAAAAATAAAAGAGAGTGTAAATCAAAAAGATTTTTCTTATGCTGAAGATATGCCTGAAGAGTTTGAAGAAGACTATGTTGAATTGACTACCGAAGCAGATATCCCTAAGGCTAGAATAGTTGTTAGACCTTTTGTAGTTCAAGATTTCTCAGATATAAAGCCTGCTTTGGATTCTTTAAGAGAAGGATATACAATTGCTTTGATAAACGTCGGGCCTTTGAAAGAAAGAGATATGGTGGAGTTGAAAAGAGCGGTTAATAAGTTGAAGAAAACTTGTGATGCGATTGATGGAGACATTGCAGGATTCGGAACTGATTGGCTTGTTATTACTCCAAGTTTTGCTAGCGTTCATAGAACAAAAGCATTGGATAATTTCGAACCCGAATAATTTATTTTTTTCAGAGCATATAATTTTATAAACACTTATTCTTTTTATTTTCTTAATGGATGAGATAAAAAATCAGCCTTGCCCAATATGTGGGAAGAAAGAATTAACTGTGATGGATAGAGAGATTGAGATTCCATATTTTGGACAGACTTTTGTATTTTCTATGAAATGTAATGCCTGTGATTTTGTTAAAGCAGATGTTGAATTTGCTGAAGAAAAGGATCCAGTCAAGGTTACTTTTGAAGTTGAGAGTGAAGATGATTTGTATGCAAGAGTTGTGAAATCTAGTTCTGCGCTAGTTAAAATTCCGACATTGAGAATGAGTATGGAGCCTGGTGAAGGCTCTGAGGGTTTTGTTACAAATGTTGAAGGTTTAATTGGAAGATTTGAAAAGATATTAGAGAATGAAAGAGATGAAGCTGATGATCCAAAAATCCGTAAGAAAGCAAAGAATTTATTGAAGAAAATTTGGAAAGTAAAATTAGGCGAAGTGCCAATGAAGATCGTAATTGAAGATAAGACTGGTAATTCTGCAATTGTTTCTGAAAAAGCTAAAATTGAGAAATTAAAAGGCAAAAAGTAACACTTATATACCCTTCTTGTTGCCAAAGAGTTAGAGGATACTTAAAATGGCAATTAAGAAAGGAGACAAAATAAAAGTTGAGTATACTGGAACTTTCGATGATGGTACTGTTTTTGATAGCACTACTCACGATGATCATACACATCCTATTGAATTTGAAGTTGGCGCAGGCCAATTGATTAAGGGATTTGATGATGCTGTAGTTGGTATGGAACTTAACGAAGAAAAAGACATAAAAATTAAGCCAGAAGATGGATATGGTGAAAGAAAAGAAGAATTATCTAAGGAAATCCCAAGAGATAAGCTTCCAAAAGAACCTGAACCAAAAGTAGGTATGGCTTTGATGATGAATCTACCTAATGGACAACAATTCCCTGCAGTGATTAAATCTGTTGATGAAGAAAAAATTGTTGTTGATTTAAATCACCCATTAGCTGGAAAAACTTTAAATTTTAAGATTAAGGTTGTGGAAGTTAATTCTTCCTAACTTTAGTTAATTTTTTAAATCTATTTTTTATTTTAGTTATATGGAAACTCG
>CAYFNS010000001.1:42639-43156 GCA_964344545.1 Candidatus Woesearchaeota archaeon | reverse complement strand
ATGGCCCTCTTTAACCACTCACGAACTTCATCCTTATTTTTCCCATCATATCTTAAAACCCGTTCATGCTTGAAATCCTTATTATACTCATTTGCAGGCATAATCACCCAACCATTTTTATGATATTTCAACCAAGGAGTAATATACCCTGGAAAATCATCAACTAAAACACGACCATAATGCCTACTTTTATCTCTAGTCATTGTATAATCAATATCTTTATCTAAATTTTTCAAAATCCATTTCATCTTACCCGCTAGAGCAACAGAATTTCCTTTTGGAGCTTGAGTTAAAACCTCGCATATAAACCCTAATTTGATAGCTATTTTCATAACATCAAACCCTAATTTAAATTTGGGTAGATTGGCCCACCAATCTACATCTGATTTGATTAAATCCATCCTTTTCCCTAAAAAATGGTATTTATCAAAATCTTTTTCTTTAATAACAAAAGGATCAATAAATTTCTCTCCAGGAGACTTTATTTCTTTTAAAGCCTTTAACATAGCACTAACAT
>CAYFNS010000001.1:35597-42593 GCA_964344545.1 Candidatus Woesearchaeota archaeon | reverse complement strand
AATGTTCCATCCATATCAAAAAGAGCGACTTTCTCCATACACTAAAAATAAAAATTCTACTATAAAAAACTTATCAAAAAATAAGCAACTAAACTAGCAATCACTCCAATAACTAATCCTTTCCATATATCTTTCTTCAGATAATAAGAACTATACACTGCTAAAATAAATACTAGCGAAACAAATACGGTATAAATTAAAGTATAATAAAACAAACTTGTAAACACAACTAAAACTAACATACGAGACAAGTGATTATTACTCCCCTTAAAAACAAACGATAATCCGAATATAACAACAAAAGCAACAACTAACTGATAAACAAAAGGTAAATACGAACCAATTAATGCTCTAGCAAGAACAATCAAATAAAAAACAATACTGCCCAAAGCTAACGTATCACGAAATACCTCTTTCTTATCCATAAGAATTCTATAAAATTAAATCTATAAAAACTTAACTTTTATATATTTGAAACAACTTCAAAAACAAATGGAATGCCCAAACTGTCATGAAAACACTGCTTATTGGGTTCATGGAACAAACATAGCACTTTATTCTTGTGATTCTTGCAAACATGAGTATCACGTAGATTTAGACAGTTGGGATAAAGACGAACACGAGTCTGGGGAAAATAAAGGTGGTCTAGAATACATTGTTGATAGACCAGAACATAGATAAGGAGGAATAAAATTGATATCAGATTTCTATAAAAGTACAAAAGGAAGGATTGCTGCAAGTTTAGCAACACTAACATTAGCAGGAGCATTAACAGTAGCAACACCAATAAGAGGACAAGACATTCCCGAAGAAACAGCACAAGAGGTTTTTATTGGACCGGTAGAACAATACGAATACCAAGGCCCAAAAGAATTTAAAGCAAGATATGGAGAAGCAGCTTTCCAAGAACTTCAAGGAATTCAACAAAAATATGCAAAGGCAATGCAAGCAGAAAATGCAGCACTAAGTCAAGCTGCACAAATGCAAGTTGTTAGTTATATTGGACTTGAAAATTTAATGAAAGCACAATTATTTGCACAAGAAGTTATGCAAGAATTCAATGCATATGCTGCACAAAACGATTCATTAGTACAAGGCATCACACGGGATGTTCAAGCTGCATTAGAAGGGAGCACTGAAGGACTAGAAGAAAATTTAGAAAAATATCTTCCTGTAGTTGAAGGAGCAATTAATTTAGCAAAAGAAAATGCTTTAGAATACTATCAAGAAAATCAAGAATTTGTAGATAAAGTAATTGCAGATGCAGAAGCAACCTTAAACAATCCAGAACTAAAAGCTGCATCAGAAGAATTTCAAACAAATGTAACAGAGAGAGCAACCACACAATTTATGGAATTCTACCAAAGAAACAAACCTGTAATAGACAAATTACTACAAGATGCTGAAGCAACAGTTATAGACGAAGCGTTCTGGAGTGATATACAAAAATATCAAGACTCTATGAAGGATGTACTTGTAGAAAGAGTTATGGGAGAAGAATTCGCAGCTGAAGTTGATTCTATGGAAGTAAGAGTAGAAAGATTAGCTACTCAACAAAATCTAGAAATTCAAGAATTAATTAACAAATTAGAAAGACAAAGAGCCTTAGAAAAAGGCTTCTAATTTTTCTTTATTTATTTTAAACAAATCATTAAAAGTTAAATACTCATAACTAAAAGTTGGAGAGAATTCTGGAACATAATCTTCCATCATATTATAAATTACTTTTGATGCCCTACAATTGGAATACTCACATCCATCTTGGGTGCATGTTTTAGTCAAACACCTTGGCCTTTCATTACATTCTCCATGATTAAATGTTGTACTAGAACAACTACCATCAAAAGTACATGCATCATTACTAGTACACTCAACTCCATCATCACAAAGACTTCCCACCATTATAGGATTTATACAATCTCCAGAAGAACATAAATCATATGTACAAGAATTACCATCATCACAATCTGAATTATTAACACAAGAAGGAGTTACATTCATACTGCTATCCCATCCAGCAAGCCTAGCCAACAACCACCACATTGCTTTCCCCTTTAATCTACAATTCAACCCATGGGAGTGATCGCAACCATAACCCATATTATTACAATCTTCAGGATGCGCAGTACACCAATCTTCACACCAATTATCTACACCTCCATTATATCTGCACCCATCACTATTATATCCTGCACCAAGATCATAATAATCAGTTCCATTTGGATCATATCTTTCAATATCTGCAAAATCAAATAAAACTAAATCATTATTAATAACATAATCTCTAATATATTGATTATAAGTATCTAATTCACTCCCAGTACCACTTGCATCAAGATGCCCAGTCATATAAACAAATATAACATTTGGATTATTTGCTTGTAACTGAGTCATTGGGTCAAGGTATTTTTCTGTAAGTTCTTCAACAGAATTAATATTATAAGAAGCACCACCAGATAATTGACCACACCAAGACCACATAATAACATTACGATCTCGACTAGCTAACAACAAAGGATTATCAGTATACGTAGCCCAATTAGGATAAGAGCCCAAATCTCCTAAACAGTACTTATAATTATGAAAAAAAACAGTTGGATCATTAATATATGCATCTCCAGTACAATCCGAAGCAGTGTAGGATACTCTTGATTGTGAAGTAAAGGAAACATCCTGGGTAACTTCACCATTTAAATTAGAAATTCCTGTATATATCTGCTCCCCATGGGATGTATGAGCATATCCTATCTTAAAATCTTGTTTAGCCTTATCAATCCAAACCTGGGGGATATTCTCAAAACTTGCTGCTGCATTATGGTCTGCAATAATAGCCTCACCACTTACAAAACTAAAAGAAAATAACATTAAAAATAACAACACACTCTTTTTCATAATAAATTTAACAAAGAGAGATATAAAAAGTTAACTAAATCCCGATAACCCCAAATCAATTAATGGAGCATTATTAAATATTCCAAAGATAATAGTATCTTTGTCCCCAATAAAGAATTCTACTAATGCAAATCCAGGAGTAAATGACCTCCTATAAACACTCCACAATGAGTCATCTTGTTCAGTTGCAGTCTTAAAGTTAACCCCCTCTTTTACTCCTTTCAGAGTAAAGTAAGAAAATCCTTCGGTATTGAATGTAAATCTAGTTCTCTCCGAATTAAAAACTACTTCTTCTAATGGCAAACTTTCCCATCCACTATCTGTCAATCTATACAACCCAATAGAAGCAATTTGATTTACAACCAATAAATCATTTAATACTTCAAAGGATAATGATGCACCAATTTCATTCTCAGATTTAATATCATAAAACCCAAATGTAACTGAGTTTGGAATTTCTAATTCTTCTACTTCTTCTGGATGAGTTTCATATTCCGAAACAGAAATTCCTCCTTGAGATCCTTCAATATCCACTGCAACTAATTCTGTGAATTGCTCTTCCTCTTCTTCAACTACACCAACACTATAATTCATCGGAGTCACATTAAAATTAGTTTTACAAATTCCCTGAGTACAAACTAATCCTTCACAGCACTCCACCCCATTCCCAATACAAGTATCTCCAGTTTCATTTACACAAGGAATTTCTATAGGATCAATATCGATTGGTTCTGGTTCTTCAAAGGGAGGCCCCAAATCAGGACTTTCATTAGTTCCATTAGATGTAGCAGCAGCTTGCATTATAACATCCCCAACAAATCCAATATTAGAATCTTCATCCCCTTCAAATAATAAATCTTCAATATCATCTCCAGATTCACTTTCAAATATTTGGGATGCCATTTTTACTTTTGCATCAGTCCTCTCAACACTATCTTCAGATAATTTTAAAATTTCATCGACATCTTTAGTCTTAACAACTTCTGTAACTAATTTACCTGGAGACTTGAAAATTCCTTTATCATCCCCTTCAGCAAATCTCCTTAAAACAGTAGCGGAAACTGCACTCCCTTCTTGGCTAATTCCATAAATTCTTTGTAATTGTTGCCATAATGCAGGACTCTCTTCATCTCCAGTTCCTGGACTTAATTGAGGCTGGCTAGTATTTGTCTCATTTATTTGAATATAAGATTGATTTGTTAAACAAACCTCTCCTGCAATATCGCAATAATAACCTGGGCTACAACCACACTCACTACATAAATTAACTAGTTCATCATTACTCCTACAAAACAATGGCTGAGTTAAAGAACAATCTCCTCTTTGAGTTCCATCATTACAAAATCCAGGGGTAACTCCGGGTATAATAACTTCCATAAAACCTCTTGTATCAGATTCATACCAACATTCCCTCCAATATTCAAAATGAGGTTCAGGAGGATCATGGGGCCATCCATCATGCAATTCTAGACAATTATAATTTATATCCTGAAGATATTCTCCTGGATTACCCCCAGTAATATCAGAATAATAAAAAAGTACTTCTCCTCCAAAATCTTGGTATTCATAACCAGGGCCTGCCCTTGGACACTCTCTTTCAAAACATCCACATGGAAAATCATTACTACAAGAAACTTTACAAATAGGATCTCGAGCATTATCATCGTACAAACAAACTTCTTCAAAACCACAATCTGCTCGCAAACCTTGACAATCAATATAACATTCATCACAACTCTCTCCCCTACTTAACTCACAAATTCCATTCCCACAATAACTTTCAGGAACAGGAGGTTGGTCTCTTAAAGGTACAATCCTGCAACATCCCTCACCATGGGTACCACAAGCAGTAGGAGAATAAGGTTGTGTATATTCATATCCAAAATTAAAACACCCTGCCTGTTCATGGAAACAAACAGATGGATCTCCATAACTTGCCTCACATGCTAATCTACAACCCGGGTCTTCATTACCAAAGAAATCATATCTTGAACAATAATAATCATCACTACAAACAGTATCCCCTCCATCATTACCCAACCCTTCACAATCATCTATGCAGCCTTCACAAGTTTCAGTAGGGCCACAAACACCATCCCCACAAATATCATAAGAGATGGGAGGGTTACAATTTAGGCCATTACAATTTTCAACGGGAATACAACATCTTTGTCCTTCTAAACAATTAATATCATCTCCATCAATAGCTTCAACCTCACCAGTAACACATGCTTCATCACATAATCCAGATCCACTAGCGCAAACATACTCTCCATCAGGGATACAACAATTCTGTCCTTCTTGACATGCACCTGTGTCTCCAATATAATTTCCATAAAATAAATAGTAGTCAGGTGGGCAATCAGTTCCTACACTTATAAAACAGTCCCCCATACAATACTGATCCTCTCCCCCAATAGGAGCAGCAGCTTTTCCAGTTATGGTCTCTTGTAAGTAAGAATGTTTATTGTAAGAAACTCCAATCAAGAATATAAAAGATAAACATAGCAATACTAAAACACTAAGACTAAAATACCCCTTTTTCATATAAAAGTTAAAAATAACTGAAATTTATAAACATTCCTATGAGAATAGTCTCAATAACCAATCCCAGAATGAAAAACTTGGTGGTGCAAGCTCTGGAACACCAATGTATACCCAATAAGATTTAACAGTATTCAAAACAGCGCCACTCACATCAATATATCCTGCACCATCCCATTCATAAACAGTATAAGTACCTGCACCATACAATCCATTAATAGTATCATTTCTTGGTACACCAATTAAATTCCAACTACCATTAATCAAAGGAGATACATGAGTATCATTATACGCACCATAATAAGATAAATTCATAGGAACATTAGCATAATAAATATATCCTCTAGCAGTTTCAAAATCACCAATTTGGTCTAAAATATCTTTATATCCCACCAACCATTGATTATTAAGAGCATCAAAAGAAAACATTGCATCATTAGTAATCCCGGAAATATTAGTTATGTTAGTATCCGTTCCCGAAAATACAATTTCATTTAAAGGCAAAGATACAAAATTAAATCCTGGGGTTAATTCCCAAACAAATGCTGTCAAATTTAATGGAACACAATTTCCTGCCACACAATTTGTTTCATCAAAAGCACATGTTACTGCATCACAAGATAAAGTCCCAGAAGCATATCCCAGGGACTCACAAGTCTCTCCATTCAAATTAAGGCCTTCACAATCCTCACCACCATCTATAAAATGATCATTACAAACATTTAAGGTTCTACAACACATCAAAGGAGCAATACAAGATCCAGTCATTTCGACTTCACCACTCACACAACTAGATTTACAATCATAAGCACAAACGGGAGTAGATCCGCCACCTCCCAAGCCACCATCATCCCTATCCACTGCAAATTGAGGGGTACTAGGGGTAAATAAGTAACTAAACAAATCAAAAAAAGAACCAGTAAAAGTTTCTTCAGCAGAAACAAACTCTGTACTACCTAAAACTAATACTAAAACTAAAAAAATTGAAATTATTAAGTTTTTTACTCTCATATCATCCCTCTCTTTATTCTGCAGGACCAGATAGTAAATTCCTATCTTTTTTATTAACAACTTTTGGTTTCTCTTTCTTAGGTTTCAAAGATAATGTTTTCTTCTCAGAGACATTAGGCTTCCCCCCGGAAGGCTTTCTATTTTTCAACCATTTTACAAGATAGAATATCCCCACTCCCAAAACAATAATCCCTAAGATATAATACAAGATAGTTAAATCTGGAAAAGCAGATACTGCCCTTATCCCTGCATTACTAAAGGATAATTTAGCTTTACCTTCATTAGTAGCTAAATAAGATACTAAAACACTATATCCTCCAACCGGAATCTCAATACTATCTTCAAACATAACTTCATAAGTTACACCTTCAACATCTATTTTGGCACTTGTTTCAGTTACATCCCAAATACTAAACGGAGTAGTTTCTCCTTCTAATACTAAATCATAATCTCCACCAATACTAACAACCTCTGCAGAAGTATCTTGTGGTACATCAACAGTTGGGCCACTTAAATCCCCCTCACTTACAGGAGGAGGACATTGCCCAC
>CAYFNS010000001.1:21350-35587 GCA_964344545.1 Candidatus Woesearchaeota archaeon | reverse complement strand
TTACACAGGATTCATCAGTATCACAAGTTCCATCCCCACAATAAGTAGACGGGCTTCCACCGCTAGGAGGAGGAGTATTTCCACCAGGGTCACCACCAGTCCCAGGATCTTGTGGAGGAGTGTAACATAAATCATGATCACTTGCTAAACCTAAATCTAAATCACGAATCCACATGGATTCATTGTATAAAACCGTTGTAATCAAAACACTATCAACATAAAAAGAAACATTATAACCATTTGTTGCACCAACAACCAAAGCATACTCGCCAGATGCAGCAACATCACCACTTACTGTAAAATTATCAGTACCATTATTAACATCAGCATAAATTGAATATCCTGTCTGTACAGAACCATCACACAAAGCATTCCCATTAAACAAATTAAAAGTCGGAACAGCACTCACCAAAGGCAAGGCAAAAAGTAACACCATTAATACTATTAAACCTCTTTTCATACAATTTTTAAACCAACTTTAGTATTTAAAATTATCGGAAAGTATTTAATAAAAAAGAAAAACATCCAAATATAAAGATGATAAAAATTGGTCCAGCAGGAATTGGAGGTGCAAATGAAGCACCAGAATTTTTAGAAGAGTTTCACAACAATAAATTAGATGCAGCAGAAATTGCATTTACATATAGTAATTATTTAAAAAAAGATGATGCGATAAAAATTGGAAAACTTGCTAAAAAGTTAGGAATTACATTATCAATCCATGGATCTTATTATATTAATCTAAATTCTGAAGACGAATCAAAAATAGAAAAGAGTAAACAAAGAATTCTTGGAGCTTGCGAAATCGCAGAATATTTAGATGCAAAATATGTTGTATTTCATCCAGGATATTACGGAAAAAAATCTAAAGAAGAAACATACGAAAAAATAAAAGAAGAAATGTTGGATTTACAAAAAACACTAAAAGAAAATAAATGGAAAGTAAAGCTAGCTCCAGAAACAACAGGGAAAATAAGTGTATTTGGAGATTTAGATGAAATTCTACAATTAGTCAAAGATACTAAATGCCATTTTTGTATTGACTTTGCACATTTGAAAGCAAGAGCACAAGGTGAAACAAACTTCAAAGAACATATCTCAAAAATAAAACATTTCTCTCATGTACATTGCCATTATTCTGGAATTAACTACGGTCCAAAAGGAGAGAGAAATCATATACCAATCGAAAAAGATGAAACTAAAGAGTTAATTAAAGAGCTAAAAAAACAAAAAGTTAATTGCACTTTAATTTGCGAAGCCCCAAATACATTTAAAGATACATTAGAAATGAAAAAAATATTACTCTCGATTTAAACTGTAGGTAACTCCATCATTTCCTTTTTTTAAATCGCCACATAAAGTTAAATAAATTAGACTATACTTTGCTCGTTTTATATCGAATCCTGTATGGAGCTGTAGCCTTGGAGCACTCATAAACCCCCATTGATACATAATATCCATAACCACTTCACAATCTTCATCAATAGCAGGATATTTATCTTCAATCATTCTAAGCATTTTATCAAGTCTCATTGGATGCATGGGAAAAAAGAGAATTCAAATAAACTTAAATACGTTTCTTAATAAGGATATTTTTTATCACAAAGCTTTGCAATATTTTTCATAATCTTTCTAGCCTCTTTCTCAAGAAGTTTTTTATTAATTTCTTTCTGAGGAACCTTCTTAAATTTAATAGGCTTGCCAATATTTACAACTGCAACCTTTTTCATTTTAGGAATTGAGTATTTTTTACCTCTTGCAATAACTCTAACATTTTTTATCCCAACCGGTAAAACTGGATACCCTTCTAGTGCAATTCTTGCAACCCCTGTATGAAATTTAACTAACTTTCCCAATTCAGAAGTACCTTCCGGGAATATTGCGATAATTTGATGTTTATGCAATGCTTTAATAGAAAGAGGAATTGCTTTCTCTGGAACATATTTAGTTGGATGCACCGGAATATATCCCAACCATTTCCCCAATAACTTATTTCCCAACCAATTAGCAATTAAAGAATGTTGTACAATAAACTTAACTTTCCTCCCAGTCTCTCTAACAAATATTTTCTCTAAAATTGGAACATCAAAAAAATAAGTATGATTTGCTGCAACAATAAACGGCCCTTTCTTAGGAATATTCTCCAAACCATTTACTTTCTTAATAAATTTATCAATAAAAGGAAATAATAACCTGCCTGTAACTCTCAAAAACATAATGTAAATTTAATAAAACATATTTATAATATTTACTTTAATTCATACTGGCCATCTACTTCCATTATTTCACTTCTTGCAATTAAATAATCCCTAACCCTATCCAATTCAGAAGATCTATAACCAGTTCTCATTTGAACATCATCTAATGAAGTTCTTCCATCTTCAAGAACTCTCTTAAAATCTTGTGCAATAATTTCCAAACCAGGTCTCCATTTCTTACCATAAGTTGTATAAGTCATTCTACTTTCTTCTCCAAATCACCAGGATTTCTTTTATTAGCCAAAATAGTTGCGATATACATTAGCCAATCAGAATCATCTTCAAATTTATCATAGACTCCATTCCAAGATCCAATTGAATCATCTACTATGCGCTTCCCCATCAAACCATTATAGGGATTCTCAAAAATTTCCTGACGATTTTCCATAAAAAAAGTAAAAAAACCCTACTTTTAAACCTTTTTAATCTTAGCAACAAAGAACCCGTCAGTATTATTATCTTGTGGCCAAATACGCAAACACTTTTTAACTTCAGAATCAAACTTTTTCTTTCCAAATTCTAAAACTGGTTTAGATGTTTTCAATCCTTCTAAACTAATCTTCTGTAATTTAGCATTCTCTCGCTCTTCCAATAAATGAGAAACAATTCCTTCATCTTCTTCGGGTTCTAAAGTACAAGTAGAATATGTCATCACCCCACCCACTTTAAGATTATCAAAAGCAGTCCTAATTAACTGTCTTTGAATTCCAGCCAATCTACGAATAGAATACGGATTCCACTCAATTATAGTTTTGGGAGATTTACTTATTGTCCCAGTTCCAGAGCAAGGAGCATCCAATAAAATTTTATCGAACTCAAATCCTCTAAAAAATCTCCCTTGTAATAAAGTAGTCATACAATTAGTAATTCCACTTCTTTGAATATTCATATTTAATGCACTCATCCTTGCATAATCCGCGTCATTAGCAACAATTAATCCTTTATTTTTCATCTTATTTGCAATTTGAGTAGTCTTACTCCCAGGAGATGCAGCCATATCTAAAACAAATTCTCCAGGTTTAGGCTGTAACACTTCAACAGGAACCATAGACGAAGCCTCTTGCACATAAAAATATCCCAACCCATGTTCTGGTAAATTTCCCAATCCAAAAACTTCTTCATCAACAAAAAATCCTTCTTTACACCAAAGAACTTGTTTTAATTTAATTCCTAATCTTTTTTTTAATTCAGAAATTTTAATCTTTAAAGTATTAACACGAATAGATTTTCTTTGAGGCTCCATAGAACACTCTCTAAACTCATCAATATCTGTCAAAGCAGAATATCTCTCAATAAACTTGGGTTTAAATTCTGGAAAATCCATAAAAAATAAAAAATCTAGAGGTTTAAAAAATTAACTAAGTCTCAATAGGAACAATATCGCAACTCATAGGCATACATTTACCACTACAACAATACGGACATCCCCCTGGGTAAGAAAACCAAGTTCTAAGATTCCCAAATGATTCACACTTACATGGATATGATGCAAGATGCATATCTCCCTCCGAACATATAGGATAACAAACAGGTCCCAAATCTGCAGCATCAATTAACCCATCACAGTCATCATCAATATTATTAAAGCAGATATCATCTCTACTAGGAGTCTGGATTATAAAAGTGCCCCTTCTTTGCTCATGCGGATCAAATGTATTGCACTCGTTTTCATAAAATACTCCATTTGGAGTAGTATGAATATTATACCATTCATTACAATCATTATGATTATTATCTACACAATCCTCTCCAGGAGTTAATGTATATTTCTCGGGCCACTCAGTATCTAATGTATCATTACCACAATAATCAACAGTAGTAAACATAGAGGTTTCTCCATCTAAATCTTCATCAGGATATAACATTTGACCATAATTTCCAAACTGTAATATTCCTTTCATCACAATCTGCGGGTTTTCCATCTTCATCCAAAGGATCTCCATTATCACAACTATCTACTTTATCCCCATCTAAATCTAAACAACATTTGTTAACCCTATCCATACTTAATAAAATGGGATCGCAAACTGCTTCTCCAGCATCCAAACTAATTTTTGGAATCACAACAATTTCTTCAATATTACTATAATTCCCACTAAACCCTAAAAAGTATCTCCTAGAACCCAATCCCGGAATACCAGTATTATTTTCGAAAATATATGTACTTCCCGCTTCAGTAATTTTAAAAATAAATCCACTTATATCTCCATTCTCATAATTTTTTAACTTAATACTCAAATTAGTATTCATAGGAGTAGGTTTATATTCACAAGGAGTTTCAATATCTAAATCAACACCATATGCACAATAATTTATCGCCTCTGTACTGCCTTGGATATCTCCAGTTTCTTCATTTACAAGATTTTGTAAAGAAAAAACAATAACAATTGTCATAACAGCAACAACCCCAATAATCAAAGTAGTTGCAACTAATGGAGAAATACCTCTTTTCATAAATTAAATACAAAAAATAAGTTTAAATAATTTTCCTTAAAGTAAAGAGAGTGGAAATATAATCCCAATTAGAATTCTTAAAATATTTCTCTGGGGAGAAGCCTCAATTGGATCTACAATACAATCCCCTGGACAAGTGGAAGCAGTCTCTCCCCCATTACAAATACCATCTCCACAAAAAGCTCTTGGTGCACAGTCTAAGTTATTAGTACATAAATCACTTCCTGCACCTATTACCTCAATACAAGAAGTTCCAACACACTCTAAATGAGTTGGACAACTATCAACAGTACCATCGCAATCATCATCTATTTCATTTGTACAATTTTCAGCAATCCCTGGATTAATCAGATCTAAATTATTAACACAATAAAGATACGGCAATCCAAATACACTATCACAATCTGCAGAAATATCTTTACAATCATCATTTGTTAATGAGTATCCAACATAAGGAGGATTACCAACACAAGTTAGGTTTCCAGTATCATTAACCCAACCATAACCATCGCTATCATTATCTGCATAAAGGTTTATTTCTTGCCAAATTGTATCATCTAAATCATGACAGTCTAAATTATTGAATGCCATTTCATCCGGAGGGATATCAAAATATCCTCCTTGACCCCAACAAAGAGTATCAAGAACATCTCCAGTACCATAAAAATCATGATCCTCATCTAAGTATAAATCTTGTAAATAAAATAAACTTGCATTTGTATCATTACAATCATTATGCCCCAAAAATCCTGGCATTCCACTACAATTTGCAGATTCTAAATAATATCCATCTAAATCATCATCAGTACAAGTCGGAGGACAAACTGCATCTCCCCCTACACAATCATTATCTATTCCATCTTCACATATTTCTAAAACTCCGGGATTTATATCTTCAGGTGCAGTAAAATTACATCCAAAATTTGTAACAGGTTGCAACACAACTTTATGAGGAGTCGTATCTTGTATTACTTCAAATTTCTCAAAATGAATATTTCTATATGAAGGAATATACGAGTGAACATATCCCATTAAATCCTCTCCATTCATATTAATAAATTCATTAGCAATCATTCCCCTTTCACTTTGATCGCTACCATAAACTATATCTTTACTGCTCCAACATTAGAAATTCCAAAACCTAAATTCTCTTCATTATCACAAGGAACACTAAAATCTAAAATTAAATTATTTTCAGAACATGCTTCTTCAAAAGTTTGAAAATTTTCATAATCTGTATAAAATTGATCTTTAGGCAAAAATAAAATTATCCCCGCCAATACCAACATTACAAAAACTAATATAGCACTTAATATAACTGGTGAAAATCGCCTCTTCATAAAAATAAAAACAAGTTTCTATTTAAATATCTATCTAATGACCATCATCTTTCTTCTATAATCTAACTTGGTCATTCTTGCTCGAGTTATCTCTTCACCATCAGCATTCTTAACAATTGCTTCAAAATTAAAATCAAAAGTATATCTTATAATGTAAGTTCCAGAAGCAACATCTTGTCCTTGTGCATCTTCTAAATTCCATTGATATTCGTTATATCCTGGATTTGTTGGATCTACGGGGATATCTCTTATTAATCTTCCTTTTATATCAAATACTTGGAGTTTTAGATTCTCTGCTCCCGCTTGAGGAACATAATATCTAATGCTATTTAGGCTTGATGTTGGATTTGGGTAAGGGGTAGGCAAAACTTTTCCTTCCAACTCATCAGGAGAAGCCATTCCCCCATCATCCACCCCAGAAACACTAGGGCCATAATAAGTATCTGAAGGCACTGAAAATATACTCTCTGTATTAGTACTAGCACTCACTGCTTTCACTCTTCCCTGAACTCCAGTCGCCAATAATGGATCTGGAATATCAAAATCCATAAATAATTCGGGAGTTTGCCCTGCATTAGCCCATGGCCCTCCCCCAAACCTTAATTCTGTCACATAATGAGAAGTTGGATAATGCTCATCTTGATATGCATTGCTGCCAGATGTCCAAGAAAAACGAACTAACCTTTTCCCATCAGGATCTATAAATGTTAAAGGGTTACTAGAAACATAAGAATAAGGATGATTATCTTTTACAGGGTCTATAGAAGTAAATTTCCCCAGGTTAGGGTTATAATATCTCGCATTAAAATAATATAAATCTTCATCTAATTCTTTTCCAGTAAACGAAAATCTATTATCAACATTTAATACTTGACCAAAGGGAAGAGATTTAGAATTAATATCGCTCCCTAAATGTCCTTGATAAGTATATTCATCATTAACTGCAATCAGTCTATCTCCAGCATAATAATAAACTTCTTTTCCATCTTGTATAATAGAAATTTTTTCAGTCTCAAACAATTCAGGAATAGTAAGCTCTTTAGCACTCACACTAACAAACATAAAAATAAAGATTAACAAAATCACACTCTTCTTCATAATCAAACTTATAGTCGAATATTTAAAAAATTAACTAAAAACATAGTCCCATTAAATTAGACAAAAAGTATGTATGCGCGAGCCGGGATTTGAACCCGGGTCACCACGTTGGCAACGTGGTATACTAACCACTATACTACTCACGCTTTAGAAAAAAACAGATAAACTAACCTTTTTAAACCTTTGCCATTAAATAATAATATGGATTATTATGACACCATAGCAGAAGGATATAATGAACTTCATTCTAAAGAACAATTAGAGAAGATAAAAACCATCCTTAGACACATCCAAATCACTGATGAAACAGTTTTAGATGTTGGTTGTGGCACTGCTTTATACGCATATTTGTTTAGAAATTACAAAGGAATAGATCCCAGCAGAGGAATGTTGGATCAAGCTAATGCTGATGTTACAAGAGGAGAAGCAGAAGACCTTCCATTCAAAGATAAATCATTCGATATCGTAATTTCCGTTTCTGCAATACATAATTTTAAAGATTACAAAAAAGCAGTTGAAGAGATGCATCGGGTTGCAAAAAAAAGAATAGTAATAACATTATTAAAAAAATCAAAAGAGTTTGAAGAAATTAAAGAATACCTAAAAGATTTTGAACAAATAGATCATACAGTAGATTTAATATTTGTAAAGGAAATAAAACAATGGTAAAAGCAAACGCATCACATATTTTAGTTAAAACAGAAGAAGAAGCTAAACAAATTAAAGAAAAACTAAATCAAGGTAAAAACTTCGAAGATTTAGCAAAACAATATTCCTTGTGCCCTTCAAAAAAGAAAGGCGGAAATCTCGGTTGGTTTTCACACGGACAAATGGTTAAAGAATTTGAAAAAGCAACTTTCAAACTAAAAAAAGGACAAATCTCAGAGCCAATAAAAACTCAATTCGGTTGGCACATTATAAAATTAAACGATAGAAAAGGTTAATCAAATAATTTAAACAAATTCTTAGTATTATCTTCTTTTTTAGGGGCAGGTTCATTTCCTCTTCTCATAGGTTCATCAAATTCAACACGAGAGGGTTTTCTCTTAGATTCTTCAGATTTCAAAATAGGATCAACATTAAAATCTTTTTTAGATCCAACACTAGAATGTTTTATATCTTGCAAAATTCTATTCTTAATCTCATCAACATCATCAGTATTTACTTTAAATTTCTTAGGCATTTTTAGTCCTTTTATCTTCCCTTTGCCTTTTTTTCTTAAAGTAAAACTTCCAAACAACAAACCTACAATAATCAAAGCAACTAATATCATGAACGGAGCATCAGAAGTACCAGTTCCAGATTTTCTAACTGCTTGTCCGGTAATTCTACCTAGATAATCTCCTAATCTCGTTCCAATTCCCCTATTATCTACAACATCTAAAGTAAAAGTTTGATCCACATTCTCCACATAAACTTTGTGCTCTCCATCATCTACCATGGTATATAGTGGCAAAGAAACATTTTCTCCAGGTCCTAAATTAGTTCTTTTTTCAACTTTTCCTTCATCATCAAAAATCAAAGTTAATATTTTTGTATAAGGAACATTTCCAGTATTAGTAATCTCTAAATCCTGTCCAACTAATGTAACATCAATTTTTTCAACTTCATCAACATCAAAATAGCTCTCAACTTTTAACCCACTAGATTTAGCCATAATTTTCCATTCACCTGGCACCGCATCTTTCTCCAACAAATAATCAAATTCTTCATTAGATAAAATTAATTCTTTCATAATCCTTCTACCTTTACCATCATAAATTCTTAACTCAACATCTTGCATAATTTCTTCACCGGCTTGATCACCTAATCCTGCTACAATCTGTACATTTTCTTCTGGCAAGTAATTATCCTTATCGGTTCTAACTGACAAAGCTTCAGGAACGCCAACTACAAAAAATTGTATAACACCTTCCCCATAATTTCCTTGTGCATCAGTTATAGAAACATCAATATTATGATAATCTGAAGATATATCAGTTCCAGTCATAAACTCATAAACAAATTTCTGACTATTAATCATAGTTTTATACTCAACACCCTCAAAAATAAGTATGACCTCTCCCTCATCCAATAGCCTTGAATCAGAATTTCTTTGAACACTCCCTTCTAGCTTCAATTCTTCCCCAGGACTAATTTGAACTTGATTCAAAGACATGATTAAATTCAATGCATTATCAACAACAATTTGGTTCTCCAACATAATCTCAGTTAATTCAGTTAATCTCTCATCCAATAATGCAATACCTACACTATAATTCCCTGCTACAGCAGGAAGTAAACATCCTGATTGACAAAAAGAAGCATCATAACTAAATGCCCCATCATAAGCACTAGTAACTAACTTATAATCTTCTTCAGGACCATAAAAAATAATCATTACATTCCCTGTAAATTTAACTCCATCGACTTTTAAATTATCTGCATCAATTGTAAATACATCTTCTAATTGTAAAATTTCTTTGCTAATCGTGACATCATTATCTGCAGAACTAACAAAGGGCAAAATCGTAAAAACTAATATCACCAATAACAAACTCTTTTTCATATCGATTAGAATCTTATTTATTATATATAAATCTTTTCATAAAAAGCCTCAATTCTCTGCTTTATTGCCTCGATAAAAGTATTATCATCTTAGAGTAGTAACAAATAGAAAGGTTTATAAAGGAAAAAAGCAAGAAAATACTATCCGAAAAGGAGGAAATAACACTAAAATGAAAAAAATATTATCAATGTTGATGATTGTACTTTTACTTAGTCTTTCAACTGTTAGTGCAGCAGCAATAGCAGATAAAGAACATTCAAGATTACCTGATTTAGCAGTAAAAAAGGTAAAAGTTGATAAAAATGGCTTAGAAGCTACAATCAAAATAAAAGTTAAAAACTATGGTAGAACAAGTGTAGAAGGTTTTTGGTATTACATAAACTACGGTGATAGCACTGGGGAATTTGTATACTTTGAAGAAACAATAAGACCAAGACAAACTAAACACATAACATTAAAGCACACTTATGCAAGTGCTGGAAGTTACAATGGGATGGTTAATCTTGATCCAATCTACATGATTGAAGAATCTAACGAAGAAAACAACATAAAAAACTTTGTTGCAAACGTTAGAGAACACAAACCAAGTTTTATTTCAAAAATAAAAGCTTTGAGATTATAACAAAGCTATAATTTCTTTTTCTTATTAGATAACTTTATATATCTATTTTGAAAACAAAATTTATGGAAAAAAACTTAGAAGCATTAAGACATTCTGCATCTCATATTTTAGCTCAAGCTGTACAAGAATTATTCCCTGAAACTAAACTTGGAATCGGCCCAGCAATAGAAAACGGATTTTACTATGATTTTCAAAAGAAAGATGGTTTCTCTCCTGAAGACCTAAAACAAATAGAAAAACGTATGAATGAAATCATAAGAAGAAACTTAAAAATTGAAAAAGTAGAGTTAAGTGCTACAGAAGCTAAAAAAATCCTAAAAGATCAGCCTTACAAATTAGAATTATTAAAAGAACTAAAAGAAAAACCTACTTTCTATAAACAAGGAGATTTCATAGATCTATGTGCAGGCCCACATTTGGAATCAACAAAAGATGTTAAAGCAATAAAAATACTTTCAACAGCAGGAGCATATTGGAGAGGTGATTCAAAAAATATAATGCTCCAAAGGATTTATGGAACTGCATTTTTCGATAAAAAAGACCTTAAAGCATACCTAAATATGTTAGAAGAAGCTAAAAAAAGAGATCATAAAAAATTAGGTGAAAAATTAGAATTATTTTCATTCCATGAAGAAGGTCCTGGATTTCCATTCTTCCATCCAAAAGGAATGACACTTTACAATAACCTAGTAAATTTCTGGAAAAAAATCCATAAAGATCATGGCTACCAAGAAATTAAAACTCCAATAATACTAAACAAAGAATTATGGTTACAATCTGGACACTGGGATAACTATAAAGAAAATATGTATTTTACTAAAATTGATAAAAAAGATTATGCAGTTAAACCAATGAATTGTCCTGGAGGAATTTTAGTTTACAAACATAGATTGCATAGTTACAAAGAATTCCCAATTAAACTAGCAGAACTTGGATTAGTACACAGACATGAATTATCTGGGGTATTAAATGGATTATTTAGAGTAAGAAATTTCACTCAAGATGATGCTCACGTTTATTGTACAGAAAAACAATTAGAAGATGAAATTATCAAAGTAATTAAATTAGCTGAAGAGATTTATTCTGCTTTCGGATTGAAATATGAATTAGAACTTTCTACTAGACCTGAAAAATCAATTGGTAGTGATGAAATGTGGGAAAACGCAGAAGCAGCACTATCAAGAGCATTAGAAGCATTAAAATTAGATTTTAAATTAAATCCTGGAGATGGTGCATTCTATGGTCCAAAAATTGACTTCCACTTAAAAGATTCATTAGGAAGAACATGGCAATGTGGAACAATCCAAGTTGATTTCTCAATGCCAGAGAAATTTGATTTGGAATATGATGGACAAGATGGAATGAAACACCGCCCTGTAATGGTCCACCGAGCAATTTTAGGAAGTCTAGAAAGATTTTTAGGAATACTAGTAGAACACTACGCAGGAAGATTCCCAATGTGGTTATCTCCATTACAAGTAAAAATCTTAACAGTAAATGATAATTGTATAGAATTTGCAGATGAAATAGAACGAAAGCTAAAGGAGAATAACATCAGAGTAGAAGTGGATATCAGACAAGAATCAATTTCTAAAAAAGTAAGAGATGCTCAAAATCAACAAGCAAATTACATGCTAACAATTGGTGAGAAAGAAGTTAAAGCTAAAAAACTAGCAGTAAGAACAAGAGAAGGAAAAGTTTCTTTTGGCGTTTCAGTAGACAAATTCATCAAAGATTTAGTTAAAGAAATAGAAAGCAAAAAATGATTGAGAAGTTTAAAGAATTCTTACAAGAATTAAAGGATAATGAAAATTTTAAACAATTCAAAGAAAAACATCAATTAGCATACAATACAAGTTTTTGTGTAATCAGTGAACAACTATTTGCATATTTCTATGATACTAACACCGATAAAATAACTTCATTCACAAAACAAAATGATGAAATTGTTTCACAAGAAGATGAAGTATTCAGAAAAGAAAAACACGAAATAAAAGAATTACAACTAGACAAAGTAAAAATTGATTTCAAACAAATAGAAGAACTAATGAAACAAAAATTAAAACAAGAACCTGCAAAAAAAATAATCATTCTACAACAAGAAAAAAACCCATATTGGAATATAACGTACCTAACTAAAAACGCAGAAATAATAAACATAAAGATTGACGCAATTACTGAAGAAATAATTGATGAAACAATTGAATCTGCCCTTAATCTTCAAAAGAAATAAATTTAATTCTTGATTTTAATCCAGAAACAATTTTAACTTTTTTCTTAAAATGTTTAGATAAAAATTTCACCAACTCTCTATTTGCTTCTCCTTCTTTAGGTTTGGCTTTCAATTCAACTTTATAATAAGCACCTTCATCAGAAATACTATTTTTAGGACAATTAGGTTTTACAACTATTCTTTCCATTTCTCCAAAGCCTCTTCTTCTAAGAAATGCATCTTACCAGGAATAATTAAACATTGTGGAGTTTTATTCAAATTAATATCTTTCAATTTAGCAGTTTTAATCTCTTGATCTTTTCCACCCATACGAGAACACCCAACACATAAAGTATCTTCAGAAATGCCATTTGAAATTAAATATTTAGCAACATCATTAACTTGCAAAAATTTATCCTCAGAAGGATTTAAATCCAATAGCAACAAAGTATGATATCCTTTTTCCAAATTATCGTTTAAAACTTCAATTGGAACCTTTACATTTTCGTAATTAAATGGAACAGAAGTTATTTTTCCAAACTGATATAAAAATAATCCAGTTTCAGAAACTGCATTTAATATTGAAGTATTATGAACAATTTCAACATCAATTTCTTTTTCTTTGACATCCATCAACATTCCAAAATGAGTTGTAGCTGAAAAAACATCCCCAACAACTAAAAAAGCAACATTTTGAGATTTAGCTTCTTCTAAAATTTTATCAACTTGATTTTCCACCATTTCACGATCAGCTAAGATTACTTTCTTCCCATACAATTCTTCCAACTCAGAAACGTCACAATTCAGTGTAGAAGTATAATTTTCCAAATAAATTACATCAGACTTTTTAACTAACTCCAATCCTTTTACAGTGATGTCTTTAGCATCATTTAATCCCACACCAATCATAAAAAGTGCCATAGAACTACTCAAAAAATCGTCTTTTTAAGGGTTTTGATTCTTAAATATTATTTCGTCTACAAAACTCTTGATATGATGCACGTAAATCTCCTGAAATTTCAGCACCATATTTATCCATCAGGGCTTCATATCTTGCATACATAGAATTGATCATAGGAGTAGTAAGATTTTCTCTAGCAAGTACCTGACTTAAGGTTCTTTCTAAATCTAATGCCCTTCTCCCATCCATGAATGATTCCTTATCTACCATATAAAAAGGGAATAATATTCAATTTATAAATCTACTTAATAAGATCTAGAACTTCATCATATCTGCTTTGAACTCTTGTAGGAATTGCCTTATCATACCTTCCCATTAACATAGCATACTCAGAATAAGCTTCTTCTAACTCCCCTCTAACTCCTTCAGGGGAAGCACCAGAAAAACCAAACGCAGTAGCACTTTCATCAGCTAACTCACACAAAGCAATTAGATTAGTTTCCAATTCTTGGGATTTTCTTCCATCTTCAAATACAATATTATGTGCCATAAAAAGAAGAATTCTAAATTATTTATAAATTTTATTGAAAGAAACCTATTGCTTCTTCAAAATAATATCTAATTGGATAAGGTTTTCTATAACAAGATCCTGATGCAGAACATTTCCTAGCATTATCTGGGCATCCACAAATCTGACAATTATTAATTAATTCTCCACCTTCACAATATTTTGGTTTATCATTAGAACATTGTCCTTCAAAGGTTCCATCAGCACAAAGGATAATATTAGAATCCTTATAATAA
>CAYFNS010000001.1:20878-21340 GCA_964344545.1 Candidatus Woesearchaeota archaeon | reverse complement strand
TTTCCAGTTCTGCCTCTATCGTGGCTATATTGTTCCCATTCAACATCTCCCAAGGGATAAACACTATCCCATACATAAATCATTGAATCAGTACTATAAGTTCCGGCAACTACTTCAGAATCCCCGTCTCCATCCAAATCTGCAATAACAGGGGGGCCCATTGTATCTCCATTTGTATTTAAAGGAGTCAAATCAACAAAGTTTCCAAACCTATTCAAAACGCTTAGATGTGTTGCACCCCCTACAGATACTGCGCCTGGAGGTGCAGAATTCATTCCCACAACAATCTCTGGGTATCCATCTCCATTTACATCTCCCACAACAGGATGACTTGCACTCATTGAATTATACATCGGGCTACCAAATGATCCGAAGGATCCCCCTAGATTAGTTAAAACTCTTATAGTAGATCTAGTACTAATCACAACCTCCAAAACACCATTGCCATCTAAATCTGCAATA
>CAYFNS010000001.1:9258-20868 GCA_964344545.1 Candidatus Woesearchaeota archaeon | reverse complement strand
CATGTGAAGAATGGATAAATGAACCAGTATAATATGGCCAAGTCCCAAAGCTAGTTCCATCGTGATGGAAAGCATAAACTCTTCCGTCATTATTCCCTATAACAATTTCCAATCCAGGATAAGAAGGATCTAAATCTGCAATAGCAGGTGAAGTTAACAATATCAAATTGGGGAAAGTAATTCTGGTCTGAATAGAACCATCAAGATTAAATGTAATTAATCCATTGTCTCGAGTAGGCACTACTATCTCATTACTTCCATCTAAATCAATGTCCGCAATAGCAGGGGTAGCAGACATCTGGAATTTTTCTATAAAGTCTAAAGCATCCATATATCCTGGGATTAACCATCCTGCTTCAGCATACTCAAAGATCATAGACCCATCATCATCCAAAACCATAATACCCCCATATACATTTTCTTCATCATAATCAGATTGATGCGCTACAATAATTATTTCTGATTTACCATCATTATCTACATCATATATAACTGGAGTAACAGCATTTTCTATGGAAGGATATCCCTCTCCTCCCTCAAATTGATCTAAAATATAAGGGGACCAATCAACTTCAGATCCATTACTATGCCACATTCTCAATTTAGCAGCTTCTCCTGGGCCTGCAATCTTATTGGAGATAGTAAATAATTCTAATTTTCCATCTCCCTCCAAATCTCCAACACTAACCCCTGTTGGTTGATAATTATTATCCTCTACATCATGGAAGGTTTTAGGCCAACCCGCTACATTTGTACCATCGGAGTGCCATGCATATATCTTTCCACTCCAACCTGTTCCCGATGCAGCTAAAATTTCCAATCCTGGATAATCCTTATCAAAATCGGTAACAAGAGGAACAATCCTTTTGAGGAACCCTATATCTTTTGGCCAACCATTTTGTTGAGGAACCTCCATTGCATAGTTCCAAACAATCTCTTCATTATAGCTCTCCCCGGGAGTTTGATAACTTACCTCTAAAACAAATTCAATAGGATCATTATAAGCATGATTACTAGACACTTGGACAACAAAAGAATCCACATTTATCTTTCTCTCTCCGTGAGCAATATCCCCATAGCTTGCTCGATCATCCAAAATATTAACTAACGGATCACTAGTTGATAATGCTATCTCAACATTTTCAGCATCTCCACCAGAATTTAAGAATTCTAAATAAACATCTGCAGTTTCTCCAGGATCAAATTCTCCATTCACAGATAAATAATCTTGTAAAGTATAATCCTCTATAGACAAGTAAGGCTGCGGAGGAGTAGTTAATGCACTATATGCATTTACATTACCAGAACCAAGAAGGCCATCATAATTAGAAGCAGGCAAATCATCAGAAGTAAATTCTAAATGTCCTTCTACCATTAAAGGAGACCAATCGGGATTTTGAGAAAGTAATAACCCGGCAGTACCTGCAACTACTGGACCTGCCATTGAAGTTCCAGAAAGACCCATATAAATGTCTCCTTGGTCATTTAATTCACATGCACTGCTCCAACAATCAGAAATCGTAGCATTAGCCATAGTAGAAACTATCGCATCATCAGCAGGGTAACGACAACATACACTATCACAAGATCCGCAAGAATAATCTACTTCTCCCCCTGGTGCACTGATATCTACCCATTCCCCATAATGAGAGTAAGAAGATTTGTAACCATATTCATTTGTAGATGCAACAGCAATAACATTATCATATGCAGCAGGGTAGGAAACTTGATCAGTATCGCCATTTCCCGCAGAAGCAATAAACACTATTCCTTGATCAACAACTTCATTAATTAAATCTTGTAATGCCTGTGAATATCCCCCTCCGCCCCAACTATTACTCATAATATCTACATCATTAGCGGCTGCATAAGAAATTGCTTGAAGTGCGCTACTTGTATATCCTCCCCCATCTTGATTTAAAAATTTAGAAGCCAAAACTTTACAATTAGGACACACCCCTGCAACTCCTTTTCCATTATTTGTATCACCTGCAATAATCCCTGCACAATGAGTTCCATGCCCATGATCGTCATAAGGATCGGTATTATCTAAGAAAGGCAAATCAAATGCAGTATCAAAAGTTTCTTCATCTATTCCCACAGTAACCTTTCCAGAGGCAGCAGTTTCAATATTTACATTATCTAAGCCAATACAATAAATACTATTGAAACGTTCACACTCAAGATCATACAATGCAAACCAATGCCGAGTATAAGAGGAATCATAAAAATTATAATTAAATCCAGTAACTCCAGTTTTATTTACATCATTTGATGTCCAATTTACACAATTCTCAGCATAAAAATCAGGATAATGGGGAATATAATTATACCCTCCAGTCCACATATAACTAGATTTACATTGCCCAAATTCATTACATTTAGGATAATAAGTAAGGTTCTCATGATCTGGAGTATATTGATAAAATAATTGGTCTGCACTACTTGCAATCAATCCTCCATCCATAGAATAAAATTCTTGCTCACCGGGGAATATTCCCATAACTTTTTCCCTTATATCACTAGTGCTATTTGATAATAAAGCAATCCACTCTCCTGGCAATCCTGCATTAGTTGCAGCTTGTTGGCACTTTAAATCTCCACCTTCAATATTTCCTAAATTCCCATCAAAAGTTTGATTAGTAAAGAATATTATTCCCTCACCTGCAACTCTTTGCTCAACTTTGAGATCATAATTAACTAAACCTGGACCAACCTTAAAATCTAATCCATACTCTTTTCTTCTTTCATTAAAGAAACATCCAAGAGATTTGTTTTCCAAAAACTCACACTGCTCATCCGGTTGGCTAGCGCAATTCATGATATTTCCTTCACATGTAAATTCATTTTCAATATCTGCCACATTCAAACAATACAAATCAGAAGTCCCGGTGGCACAATCCACTGTTTGATAATTAAGCCAATTCCCAAATCCAGTAAAGGCTCTACCCCTCAATCCATAAACTCCATAATCAGAATTTGTCCAATCATTACAATTTTGAGGCAAAGCACTTCCATCCCAATCTGTTGCAGTCCAGAACCAATGTCCACCCAAATTACATCCAGGATCATTAAATCCACACTCAGGATCATTTAATACCTCTCCATCAAATAAATCATCTATCCCATATGCAACTGGCATTCCATCTGCTCTAATAAACTCTTGATCAGAGGGTAGATAACTTTCAATTCTTTCTCTCATACTAACACTGCTATCACTAATCATTGCAATCCACTGACCACCAACACCTGCATTATCTGCTTCCTGTTGACATATTGCATCTGCCCCTGCAATTCCTCCTAAATTTGCCCGGTTAGGTAAAGCAACTGCATTTGCAATAGTTCCTCTTCCTAAAACCCTATGTTGGCTACACTCACTTATATTATTACAATCAAAATAATCCAATTGATTACAATCCGGATAATCTAAAGTTCCATTGCAGAAATACTCAACAGGATGATAATCTACTAACTTACTAAAGCTTATAGAGCTAGGAGAAATATTATATTCATCCTTCGAAAGGTTATAAGGAGAAACATCATAAATCTCTCCCCCAGTAATATATCCAAAATATCTTGTTTCACCAGGATCTAAAGATCCAAATCTTAAATGCCATTCTCCCGAAGAATTATCTTTCCATAATTTATAATCTTTATATTCTTCTGGCTCGCCATAAGAAGAAAATCCAGAATCAACAAAATTGTAGCCATAAACATCATCTATATATCCATTCATATCATCATCAATACTATTATTTGGAATCTCGCCAGGATTCATCCATAGATTATTCACTAAATCATTATGATAATAATCGATCCCAGTATCAATAACCGCAATTAAAACTTCTTCAGAGCCAGTACTCACATCCCATGCTTCAGGAGCATCAACATCAACATCAACGTTTCCTCCAGTTTGACCCATATTATTCAAGTACCATTGATAATTATAGTAAGTATCATCAGGGGTCATAAGTGTTTTAACTTTATAATCAGGCTCAGCATACAAAACATTAGGATCCTTATTTAAATCAGATAGTAAACCTTCTAAATTTCCCTCTTTCTCAATTTCAACTACAGCAAGTTCAGGTATTAGTTTTGGAGCTGCTGCTTTAATTTTTTTAACTCTATGTTTTGTAAATGTTTTTTCTATAGAATTAGGAAGCATAGCTTTACTCAAACTTACCCCTTTTTCTGGGGCTTTGTAATCCTTAGTACGCACTATAACTCTTGCAGGTGCTTCATCAACTTCTGCAAATGTGGGAATGGAAGAATCCATAACATAATCTTCTCCAAAAAATTCTTTTTTATCTTCAACTTTCTCTTTCGTAATATCAAAAGTTTCACCAATATCTACTTCCTTAGAGAACAAAGGGTTTTCTTCGCAAGCAGAAACAAATATAATCATGAATAAAAAAAATCCTAAAACTACACCCCTTCTCATATAATTTTTAACTCTCTCTAATTTAAATAATTTTCCTTAAAAATAAACTAAATAATCCGCCACTAACAAACGCATAAATAAAAGTTTGAGGAATATCAATTAATAATATCAAAGCTGGAACAAAAAACAACAATAAGCTATAAACTAAATATTTTTTCAATCCTTTACAACCATACAATAAAGTACCATAAGGCAATCCAATTAAAAATGTAATAAAAGCAGTGTAAACATTAAATACACTAAATACTGCCAATCCTAAATAAAAATACAACTCTGAAAATATTAAGCTAACTAAGAATCCTAATATAATACCCAACAACCACCAATTAATCTCTGATAAATATAATAAATAAATAATCAAGATAAATAATAATATTCTATAAAATAAAACAAAATATTTTTTTCCAGATTTCAATTCATCTCTTGTCAAATGTGCCAATAATAAACCAACTAACACTCCAACGAATGCGAAGATATAAATCAAAATCATATTATGATTCAACGCTTTCAATATAAAAATCTTTTTAATAGAATAAAACAAAATAATACTATGCAAAAACCTATAGAAATTGGAACTTTAAGAATTAAAACTAAAGATTTGCAAGTTTATGAAAAAACTAAATCTTCCTGGAAAAAATCCAAAACAAAATTTCCAAATGCAGAGAAGGTAATTAAATTATTCAAAGCACATAAAAAATTCCAAGATTTAATTGACAAAAAAAATCCAATATTTCTAAAAGGCCAATTTAATAAAAAGCCACAAGGAGCAAGAATAAACATTCTGCCAAACGGAAAAAAATTAGATAAAGCATTTTCCTTATTTGGAGAAGATCTTACAATCCATGATGAATCCTCAAACAAACATTGGGATGTAATCTACAAAAATCCTTCAGGAACTTATTCTTATGTTTATACACTAGAAAAAAAACAAAAAGCCAAAGCTAAAAAATACAATATAGAAAAAGAATTTGAAAAATATTATCCAAAACTAAAAACAAATATCTCGAAAGCATTAGCAAAAGATGATATCGCTCTCCCCATGTATACACTATTAAAAACTTATATGAGAGTTGGAAGTGAAATCTATTATAAAACCCATAAACATCAAGGGCTAAGCACACTAAAGAAAAAAGATATTACGATAAATAAAAATAAGGTTATATTCAAATACAAAGCAAAGGACGGAGTTCCACTAGAACTTTCAGCAGATTTTCCAGAAAAATACATAAAACAATTAAAACAAAAAATTAAACCACTAAAAAATAATGATTTTATTTTCACAAATCCAAATACTAAACATCCTTATTCAGATATGCATTTCAAGAAAGCATTCAAACAATATTGTGGGAAAGAATTCTACCCTCACATCGTGCGTTCATATTATGCAACAAAAACAACAAATGAGTTCTTAAAAAAACATAAAACAGCAACAAAAGAAGAAGTAAATGAACTATTTACAAACATCGCAGCAAAACTAGGACATAGAAAATATGTAAAAAAAGAGCATCAATGGAAAAACAATCCAAACATGACAATGAACTTTTACGTTAATCCGGAATTGGTTGAAAAAGCTAAATCAATGATAAAATAAAAAGGACGCCGAGACTGGGATTTGAACCCAGATGCCCATAAAGGGCCTGGATTAGCAGTCCAGTGCAATACCAGATTATGCGATCTCGGCATCTAAAGAAATTACATCATAACATCCCTTTTAAAAGTTTCTAAAATATAAAATAGAATCCTTAAATCCCAAAATATTCTTTCCTATTTTCAAATCTTTAAATAAATTTAACTTCAAAATTAGTGATGGAAAGAAAATATGCTACAATGGACATTACCTATGACCTACAAAAAGATGAATTTAAGGTCAAAGGAGACTTAAACCCTGAAGGCAGAGTAGAAATTTTAGAATCATTCATAAGATCCCAAGTATTTGGCGCAGGAGAAGATCCAACCTCCAATTGAGAGAGATCAATACAAAATAAAACTCCAATGGTTCCCTGACAATGATGAAATAAGAGTTGAACATAATGCAGGAAATAAAGGATTAAGAGATGGAATCTTAATGGAACTCTTAAGAAGAACTGTCAAATAACAACTTATTTAAATTCTATTTTTAATTTTTTATACTAATGTTAGATCTAGCACTTTGGATTTTTGTATTTATAGCCAGTCTATATATTTTAATAAAGGCTTCAGACTATTTTACAGACTCTGCAGAAAAAATAGGACTTCATTTCAAAGTACCTGCATTCATCGTTGGAGTTACAATTGTCGCAGTAGGAACTTCTCTTCCAGAATTAATTTCCTCAATTTTTGCAGTATTAGATAATGCTTCTGAGATAGTAGTGGGAAATGTAATTGGTTCTAATATTGCAAATATATTTTTAGTATTAGGGGTGGCCGCAATCCTTGGAAAAAAACTAAAAGTCCATCATGGATTAATCCATGTCGATTTATCAATCTTATTTGGAGCAATGGCATTATTTGCTATAGCAATATGGGATCAAAACTTTTCCATAGGTGAAGCAGTTCTTTCAATCGCACTTCTAATTGTATACATCTTATATACACTCAAACAACAAAAAAGAGACGATAAAGAGATTAAAAAAGAAATCAAAAAAAGAAATAACATCAAAAAGAAAGAAAAACTTGATAAAAAAGTTTGGTTAATCCTAATAACAAGTGCAATCTTCATTTTCATTGGTGCAAAATATACTGTAGAATCTGTTATTTCTCTCTCAGAACTATTTAACATAGGAAAAGAAATAATTGCAATAAGTGCAGTAGCATTAGGAACCTCTTTACCAGAATTATTCGTAAGTATAACTGCTGCTAAAAAAGGCAATCCTGAAATGGCAATTGGAAATGTTTTGGGATCAAATATTTTCAACACATTGGCAGTAATGGGAATCCCTGCATTAATAGGCACCTTAACAATTCCAAAAGGAATTTTAACATTCTCTCTTCCTGTAATGATAATAGCAACATTAGCTTATTATTTTGCAACTCAAGACAGAGAAGTTACCCAATGGGAAGGGTGGATGCTATTAATACTCTACATACTATTCATAGCAAAGCTATTCAACTTGTTCTAATAAGAAATCTTTAAATTTAGAAAACGATTTACAATTACATGGAAAAACAAATTACTTTACAAACTCAACCTTGGAAATCCAAGTATGGTGCAAAACTAGAGCTTCTTGGAAAGGTAAAAAATCTTCCTCCTACCCCAGAAGGATTAGAAATAAGATTAAGCACCCCAATACAAGATGATAAGCATTACCATCCAAGATTGATAGAAACAAGTGGCGAAGAAACTGCAGATGGCGGGTTTCTAGAAGGTATAGCATGTTTGCTATTCATCCCTCCAAGAGGATATAGAGCAATAGATACTCTAACTCTGAAAGGAGATGAAGAATTGATAGAGACCTACATAAGAAGAATAGCTCAACCTTAAAAAGAAACCTTTAAAAACCACTCAAAATCTTCTTATTGATACATAGCGGGATGGAGCAGCTAGGAGTGCTCGTCGGGCTCATAACCCGGAAGTCGGAGGTTCAAATCCTTCTCCCGCTACTCTTTTTTCAAAACTATTATAAATATTCTAACTTCTAAAGAAATCATGACATTAACTCTAGGGATAGATGAAGCAGGACGTGGACCAGTAATTGGACCAATGGTTATTGCAGGGGTAGTTGTTACAGAAGAACAAATGGAACAACTAAGAAGTATTGGAGTAAAGGATTCTAAATTAATCCCCCCAAGAATTCGAGAAGATATGTTTGACATGATAAAAAAAATAGTTACCTCTCACAAAATAATAATTATCCCACCAAAAGAAATTGATGAAGCCTTAGAATCTCAAGAATTAAATTTAAACAAATTAGAAGCACTAAAATCTGCACTAATAATTAATGAACTAAAACCTGAAAAGGCAATTCTAGATGCACCAAGTGTTAATACAAAAGCATATGAAGATCAAGTAAAATTTTACTTAAAAAATAAAGATATCAAATTCATAACAGAAAACAAAGCAGATATGAATTATATAGAAGTTGGGGCTGCTTCAATTCTTGCAAAAGTTACAAGAGATAATGAAATGGAGAAACTAAAAAAGAAATACGGCGAAATGGGCCCTGGTTATCCTTCAAACCCAATAACTCAAGCTTTCTTAAAACAAAACTGGGAAAAACACCCTGAAATTTTCAGAAAAACATGGGAAACTTACAAGAAAATAGCAGTAGCTAAATCACAAAAGAAGCTTGGCGAATATTAGCTTAAATCTCTCACTCGCCTTCCTAGTTCTTTTATCTTATCTCCTTCCTTGGATTTCAATCTTGCATACACAACACCATTCCGAATGTATGTTACTCTAACATCCCCGAATAAATAAGCAGAGTAATTTATTTTTCTCTCAACAAATGTAGGTTCAACACCATAAACACTACTCAACGCCCTATTCACTTCTCCAACTGAGGCTTTAGCTCGAAACTCAATAGAATCATCTCGCTCAACAAAATCATCCAAGAAAACCGTTTTATTTAATAGGTAAGCCATCCCTAAAAAGTAAAAATTAATTCTTTAATTTAAAAAGATTATTATTCTTTAGAACCACTGAAACAACTAGGATACTTAAGCTCCATTAGCGCACCATCTATTGCTGGTTCACGTAGAACATTTTCATTCCTTTCTTTACCAGTAGAAATAGTTTTCACATTAACTCCCACTTCACTTGAAATATAATCAATCATTCTTCTAAACTCAGGTGAAAAATCAGAGTAATTCTCAACTCCAGCAATTTGCCCCAATGGGCTAAACTCCATATAAACTGGTTTAACTCTCAAATAATCCGCAGATTCAGTAGGAACTCTTTGATGTAATAATTTACCATCTAATTCATAATCATGCACAACTAAAACTTTATCTAAACCAGACAAAACATCTCCTTTTCCAATTATTAATTCACTAAATCCATTTAATCTATGAGATAACTTCATCTGTGGAACATCAAACCATCCAACCCTCCTAGGTCTTCCAGTTGTAGACCCATATTCATGGCCTGCATCTAAAACCATTTTAGCAACTGCCTCATCTTCAATCTCAGATGGGAAAGGTCCTGGACCAACTTTAGTACAATAAGCTTTTGCAACCCCAATAACATCCATATCCATTGGTGGCAATCCTACTCCAGCAAATACCCCTGCTGCAATTGTATTTGAGCTAGTACAATAATGATAAGTTCCAAAATCATTATCCAACCCTGCACCTTGTTTCAACTCAAATAAAACATTTCTTCCTGCCTTAATTGCATCCATAGTTTCCTCAGAAACATCCGCTTCATACCTTGCAAGTTCAGCAGCAATAGCATTTTGTTCAGCAAGAACTTCATCAACTCCTTTCCCCAAACGATCTTCAAGACTCCTGCCAGTAAGCATCTCTAATAATCTAGATTTTTCTTCAAATCTCTTCCTAAACAATGGCTCAAACACTTCCGGCCTAACAAAATCTCCAAATCTTATTCCAGAACGATTCTTCCTATCTTCATAACAAGGACCAATGCCCCTAGAAGTAGTTCCAATTTTAGTACCATCTTTTTGCCTTAACTCTTCCCGAGCAACATCCAATTCAATATGATAAGGCATAATCACATGGGATCTAGGATCAATCCCTACATCTATTTCAACCCCTCTTTCCTCAAGCTCAATTTTGTCTTTTAATAAAACACTATGATCATTTACAGTTCCTGCAGCAATTAATGCTCTTTTCCCATGTAGAGCAGCAGGACTCAAAGAATGAAAAACATATTTCTCATCACCAATCCAAACAGTTCTTCCAGAATTATTTCCCCCATTAGGTGCTACAACTAAATCTGCCCATTCTTGACATAAAATATCGGCATGTTTACCCTTTGCTTCATCTCCCCATTGAGCACCCGCAAGGACTTTTGGTTTCATAAAAAGGGGAACGAAAATCTCTTTAAAAATACTTATATACAATAATATAGCAATCCTTATTAAACAAATTTCTTTCTCATTTTCATGACTAATTATGATGTTGTTATTATAGGTGCAGGACCATCCGGATTATTCGCAGCTGAAAGACTTTCTCATGAAGACTTAAGTGTATTAGTAGTAGATAAAAAGAAAATCCCAGGAGGAGCAGGTGCCTTAACAGATGCAAAAGTAATATTCCATCCCAAGGTTGGAAAAGAATTAGAAGAACTAACTCTAAGTGTAGATGAATCAAGAGAAAAAGATAGATTCATTGAAGATTATTTCCTTTCACTAGGCGTAGATCCCACAAGACTATCTGAAGCTAATTCTCCAGAAGGAAAATCATTAGTTGAACAAGCTGCAAAATATAACCTAGAGTTTATTCTATCAAGAACTCGTCATATTGGCACAGATAAAGCTCCAAAAATCATGAAAAATTTCCAATCTAGATTAATGGATCAAGGAATCGATTTTAGAATGGAAATAGAAGTTTCAGAAGTAGGAAAAGAAGGTGAAAACTTTACAACAACACTTGGAGACGGAACAAAAGTTAATTCAAGATATTTATTAGTTGGCCCAGGCAGAGGCAACTCAGAATGGTGGAGAACTCAAGCAGATAAACTAGGTGCAACCTACAGGCACGGACCAGTACAAATGGGTGCAAGAGTGGAAGTTCCTAAAAAAACACTAGACCCTGTAACTGATATTTCATATGATGCAAAGTTCTACTTTAGAAGTTTAAGCCATAATGATGTCGTAAGAACATTCTGTGTAAATCCAGGGGGTAGAGTTGCTCTAGAATCTCCTCAAGACAGCCCAACAATTGATGGCAAAACATACCAACTAGTAAATGGACACTCTAAATCTGATAACGGAACAGAAAATACAAATTTAGCAATTTTAGTAAGCTTGCCATTAACAGAGCCTGAAACAGATCCAAAAGGATTCATAAACAGATTTATAGTAAACACCTATGAAAATGGAGGCGGGCATCCAATTGGACAAAGGTGGGGAGATCTAAAGAGAGGATCAAGATCTAAAGTAGAAACATTCAATGATTACAAAAGAGGATTCAATAGAGTAGAACCAACACTAAACCCAAGAAGATTTACACCTGGAGATTTAAGTTTAGCATATCCTGAAAGATTTTATTCTGGAGTAACAGGGATGATA
>CAYFNS010000001.1:7232-9248 GCA_964344545.1 Candidatus Woesearchaeota archaeon | reverse complement strand
ATCCCAGGATTTGGGCACCCCTCCACAATACTATATGTTCCAGAAGCAAAATATTGTGATACTGTATATGATACAAACGGAAAAACAATGGAAACAACTGTTCCAAACCTATTTGTAATGGGTGATGGAGCAGGTAAATCCCGTGGAATAGTTGGTGCAGGATTAACTGGAATTCTAGCTGCAGAAGGTGTTATAAATAAGAGCTAACAAAAACTATTTAAATAAAAATGAGGTAGATATCTTATGACGACAGTAACGAGGCTTAAATTATCTGGATTTAAGTCATTTGCAAAGAATACAGAGCTTAAATTTGGAAATAATTTCAATTGCGTTCTAGGTCCAAATGGTTCCGGAAAATCCAATATTATGGATGCATTATGCTTCGTTCTTGGTAAAACTTCTGCAAAATCAATGAGAGCAGAAAAATCTTCAAACCTTATTTATAATGGTGGAAAAAAAGGCAACCCTTCAAAATCCGCCGAAGTTTCAATTTTCTTTGATAATTCCCAAAAAGAATTCCCAATTGAAGAAAAAGAACTAAAAGTTTCAAGAATAGTTAAACAAAACGGCCAATCAGTTTACAAATTAAATGATAAAGTTATGACAAGACAACAAATTGTAGATATTCTTAGGGGGGCACAAATTGATCCAGATGGACACAACATAATCCTACAAGGAGACATAGTACACTTCATGACTATGAAACCTCTAGACAGAAGAGCATTAATTGAAGAAATTGCAGGCATCTCAGTTTTTGAAGAAAAGAAAAACAAATCTTTAAGTGAACTAGGTAAAGTAGATGAAAAATTAACAGAAGCAAATATTCTTTTAACAGAAAGAGAAACTCACTTAAGAGAATTAAAAAAAGATCGTGATCAAGCTCAAAAATATTTAGAATTAAAAAATAAAGTAAAAGATAACAAAGCAACTTATCTAAATTTAATGATTGAAGAGAAAAACAAAAAACTTGATAAAATTCTTGGAACAATTGAAAACCATAAATTAGAATATAATAAACTAAAAGATAAAGTTGGTGAATTAACAAAAGAATTAGAAAGTAAAAAAGAAGGTTTGCAAGACATTAATGATGAACTAGAAAAAAGAGGAGAAAAAGATCAAATAAACATCAGAGAAAGTATTACAAACATAAAAACTGATGTTGTAAAATCCCAATCAAGAGTTGAAACTTTAAAGAATGAAATAAGAAAGATAGAAGATAGAAAACAACAACTTAAATCAACAATAGATGAAAACAACAAAAAAATTGAAGCATTCTTAAAAGAAAAGAAAAAACTCGAAAAAGAATCTAATAAATTAGAACAAAGAGAATTAAGAATTGCAAAAAGCGTTTCTTCTCCAAAAGATATTAATGTTAAAATTAACGAATTAACAAGATTAAAAGCAAAATCAACTGGAGAAGGTCACTCAGATTCATCAATCAAAGCTATTTCAGGAATTCCTGGAGTACACGGAACAATTTCAGAACTTGGAAAAGTATCTCCAAAACACGCTTTAGCATTAGAAGTTATAGCAGGTGGAAAAATGAAATCTGTTGTAACGCAAGATGATGGTGTTGCAGAGAGCTGTATTCGGAGATTAAAAGAAACTGGAAGTGGAGTTGTAACCTTTTTACCTTTAAACAGAATTAAATCAAAATCTCTTCCCCCAGATCTAAGTAGATTATCAAAAAAAGAAGGTGTACATGGTACTGCATTTGAACATATTTTTGGCAATACATTAATCGTTGATGATATAAAAATAGCCAGAAGAATTGGCATTGGCCGAGTAAGAATGGTTACCACAGAAGGAGATTTAATAGAAAGAAGTGGTGCAATGATTGGTGGATCTAGAAAAGGCACTAGGGTTGGATTTAAACAAGATAATATTGAAGATGAAATCCTAAAATTAGAACAAGAAATTGATTCAATGCAAAAACCTAGTTTATTAGAAGGTCAAAAAGCAGAAATTATGGCCCGTGCTATTGAGGTAAAATCTAGTTTAGGAGCAATAGAAAAT
>CAYFNS010000001.1:0-7114 GCA_964344545.1 Candidatus Woesearchaeota archaeon | reverse complement strand
ATCTTCAGATTTCAAACAAGAATTAAGCGAATTAGACTCTGTAATGAAATCTAAATCTGTAAACCTAAAAGATAGTGAAAAAAGAGAAAAAGATTTCTTTGCAAAACAAAAGATGTTATTCTCTAATAGAAATAAACTAACTGAACAAATAGAGAAAATAAATAGCAATATTTCTGCACAGCAAGGCAAAGTGCACATAATTGAAGGCAAGATTAACTCTATCTCAATTGAAAAGGCATCATGCATGGCAGAAATTGATGGATTAAAGAAAGAAGCAGAAGAATACCCAGATGCAAAACTAAGAAAGAACGTAGATATCACAATACTAAAGAAAGAAATCAAAGAATTTGATGTATTAATGATTAGAATGGGTAATGTAAATATGAAGGCTCTTGAAATCTATGATCAACTTGCAAAAGAACATGAAAACCTAGTAGAAAAAACAAACACTTTGAGATCTGAAAAAGAAGATATCGTTGCAATGATTATGGAAATTGAAAAAGATAAAACTGGAGTTTTCATGAAAACATTTAGGCACATCAACGATAGATTCAAAGAAATATTCAATAGTCTATCTACAAAAGGGGAAGCTTCATTATTACTAGAAAATCCTGAAGCACCATTAGATGCAGGACTAGACATCACAGTAAGAATCGCATCAAGAAAATACTTAGATATTAGATAAACATAATTCTGAAATGCTTGGAAAATTATTTTCCAAATATGCAAATAATGCCCAATATATTGTTATTTCTCACAATGATGCAATTATCTCAGAAGCAGCACAAATATATGGTGTGTCAATGCAAGAGGGCATTTCCAAAATAACAAGTTTAAGACTTTAACTCTTTATCAATTTCTTTAATAGAATCTATAACAATTTCTGCAACATATTGCAATAAATCCCCATTTATATTTTTAGGCACATCAGTTTTTGAATGCCAATTCGGAATAAACTCTGTTTTCTTTTCCCCACAAACAATCGGACAAGCCCTCATCCCATACAAAGATAAACTACTAGCATCTGTGCCCCCAAATAATGTTTTCATAACCTTGACATTAATTGGTTTCTTTTTATGACTTCTAGCTACTCTATAGATTTTAGAACATAATTCCTTATCATGCTTAGCCAGATGAATAAATGGGAATTTTTTATTTACTTTCATATAACTATCTTCTTCGCTTAAAATCGCTACAGAATCTCCTGCACCAACACTATCCAAAATAATCCCATAGCTATTATTTAGCACTTCTTTAGGAATATCTCTCACAAAATTCTTAGAACCTCTTGCACCAACTTCTTCTGCACCAAAAGCCCCACACCACATCTCAACATTATTTAATTTATTCTTAGAGAAATATTTTGCAGCTGCTAAAGCCACTGCAACCCCAGAAAGATTATCATTTGCACCTTGAACTGCTTTACTTCCAAAGAAATTAATAACAGAAGGAATATAGAAAAATGCAAATATTGGTAAGAATACTACAAGCAAAATAATATCAACTAAATTTACATTGAAGAAATTTAGTAAAGTATAATTAATTGGTAAACTAGGTTGTACACCAAGTATTATCATCTTAGACAATGCCCATAAATTTATTGCTAATCCTACTAAAGCAACTTCAAAAAGAGTTCTCTTAAACAATTGGCTTCCTTTTGTAGCGGATTTTATCTCAAAAGCAGAATCCATGTGCCCTGCAATAATTACATATTTTTTTACTTTGTTTTTAGGCAATATTTTTCCGAACAAATTTCTAGAATTTCCCTTTTTGTGTAAAAAATCTAAAGGAGACTTTAATAGAATAGTTTCAGAAAAAACTAAGATTAATCCAAAAATACTGATTATAATACAAATAATAGGAAATTTTGTAAAAATAAATAAGAAAGAGAATAATAATAGCAATGCAGAAACCTTTGCAGTTCTACCAACATAGATATTATCCGTAGTCCTAAAATTATGAGAATAAAGTTTATCTGAATTTTGTTTTAATTCTTTTTCTAAAATATTGAATCCTTTCTTTTCCTCAGGAGATGTGGCCAATCTTGGACCAACCTTAGTACAAATATCAGAAATAAAATCTTGCATATACTTTTTAGAACTCTGACCAGCCATATACTAAAAATTAAAAATGATATTTAAAAAATTAACTAAAAAAGAAAAAAAATTAAGTTGTGATGTATTCAGAACAGATACAGAAATCATCACAAATTTCTCTTTGTCCGCAATCTAATGGGGATTCACATTCCTCCCCAGCTTCAACAATACCGTTGCCACATACAGGATATATCCCCCAAGTTTCATTCCTACATACTCCTTGGCTACATCCTGATGTACAATTGACATCTTGCCAGGTCGGGATATTATCGACACAAACTGCTTCTCTAAGCCATCCATCATTATAGCTATTGCTATCTATACATCCATCATGGATAACCAACCAATTACCAGATAAAGAATATCCTTCAGCATAGCTACGTTCATAAGGCCTCATCCCCCCATCATAATCAGTACAGTTAAAAACATAATTCTGACAATCTTCAGGGCAAGAACAATAATGTTCAGCAGAACCACAGACTCCATCTCCACACAATGATGTACATACTCCTCCTTCAACGTGTAAATCTTCACATCCAGGTAAAGAAGGACTCCAACCCATAACTTCTAACCCTGCACAACACTCTAAATCAGAATAAAATGGATCCCAATACTCTCCTTCACTTAAGCAAGGTGCAACGTATCCACCTCCAGAACCACTCCCTCCAGGCAACGCCATTTTCATTTGCATAGCCAATTGAGGGTCTTCTTGTGCTAATTCACACCCAGAGATCATAATAATTCCTAAAACAATAATCCCAAAAATAATATTTTTCATATTTTATCACTCCCTTTTATTAAATATAATATAACAAAATTAAGTAAAAACAACATTTAAATTTAACTAAAAAAGAAAAAAATTAAGAATTATTCGTCATCATCAAATTCAATAACGAACTCATCCTCTTCTTCGGCTTTTGGTTCTTCCTTCTTAGGCTCTTCTTTTTTAGGTTTCTCTTCAGCTTTCTTTACTTCTTTCTTTGGAGCCTCTTCCTTCTTAGGTTTTTCTTTAGGCTTTTCTTCTTTTTTTGGTTTCTCTTCCTTTTTAGGAGCTTCCTCTTTCTTTGCAACAGGAGCAGGCCTAGCAGCTCCACCCGCAACAGGTTCTTCCTCGATCTCTTCCTCAAAGAATTTTGCCATTTTACTCCAGAAGTTTGTCTTAGCCAAGATAACTAAAATAATTATCACCGCAACCAATAAAGCTAACTGAGTTGAATACTCTACAATAGATGCACCCAATCCTACAAAGATTCCTTTCAAACTACTAAAGAATGATCCAAAGAAACTACTTCCACCTTCTTCAACTTCCTCAACTACTTCACCAGTAATTGAATCCATTCCAGATTCTTCAGTTTCTTCCTCTGTGGTTTCCTCTTCTTGAGTCTCTTCTTCAACTACTTCTTCCTCAGTTGTTTCTTCCTCAGGAGCACCTTCACTAATTACTTTGTAGCTAATATCGGCTTTATCACCAACAAAACCTTCAAAAGTTACTTCAACATCATTAACTCCATCTCCATCCAAATCTACTTCCTTAACATCTCCAGGGAACATTTGAACATAGATAGGGTCTGAACTAAACTGAATCAATAATACTTCACCAGATCTATCTGAAATTGTTAAAGTATGTTGATCATCTCCAACCATAAACTCAGAAGTTTCACCTAATGCCATAAGAGTTCCAGTTACTTCTTCAGTAGTCTCTTCTTCAGTTTCTTCCTCAGTAGTTTCTTCTTGAGCTTCCTCTTCTACAACTCCTTCTTCAGTTTCTTCCTCAGTAGTTTCCTCTTCTTGAGTCTCTTCTTCAACTACTTCTTCCTCAACTTCAGGAGCACTAAACAAGTTAGTAAAGAATCCAAAGAATTTAGAAAAGAAGGATTCTCCTTCATCTTCATATCCTTCCGGAGAATATTCTACTCTTTTTTCAGGACTGTCAGTAATTTTTATATCAACACTCTCAGATGCTAAGATTGTTGAATCTTCTAATCTTACAGACACCATAGTTGAATACTCGCCATTGCTTACTTGGCTAGAAGGTGCGATGTATAGATATACAATTTCAGACTTTCCAGGTTCTACTTCAACAACAGAAGGGTTAAGATATACAAAGTTTGAAGCAGTTCCACTCACAGATAAACTATAAGCTGCTCTGTCTGCACCCCTATTTTCAACAACTACCGGAACAGTTGCACTTGAATCATAATAAACTTCAACTGCACTATCCTCAACACTCAAGAATGCATCATAACATTCTGTGGTTGTCACAGTCTCAATAACCATACGATCTGAGCTAGCAATTTGATTACTATCTTTAGCAGCAACATTAACACTTACATCATACTCTCCTGGTTCAGTATCATACTGAGGGAATACTCTCAAAGTAAGTTGTTTCTCTTCTCCTGCACCTAACGATACAGAAGTTTCATCAACACTTGCCCAACTTGGTCCATTTACATCAACAAAGAAGTCTTTAGCGAATTCTCCTTGATTTCTTACAATTACATTGTATGTGTTTTCTAATGCATTACATATCTTATCTTCACTCTTTTCTAATTTAGTAGAGATATCGTAACATTTCTTTACATTTACATTAAACACATTAACTGCTTTTACACTTCCTTTTTCAGGAGTTGCACTAAATGTAATTTGGAAACTTCCTTCAACACCATAATCAGGAACTAACTCTAAATTTACATCTCTGTTGTTTCCTGCAGCAATCTCTAATTCATTTCTTTCTAAGTTAGCCCATACAGGACCATCCAAATCAAAAGAATATGCATTAGCAGTTGAACCAGTATTTTCAACACTAATTGGGATCACTCTTTCCTCATGCTCACACATATTAACTAAATCTTGAGTAGTATCAACATCAAAATCATAACAAGCATCTATGACTAGTTTAGCAACTTGAGATCTAACTGCACTTCCAGTACTAGGATCCACCTTAACACTAAACTCATAATCACCTGCTTCACTTTCACAATTAGATTCGATATAAGCATAGATAACTTTAGACTCCCCAGGGGTTAGGGACAAAGTATTCTGACTTAAAACAATTGAATCTGCATATCTGCCTTCAACACTTAAATCATAAGTCTCAGCATATTCACCTAAATTTGTTAATTCAAATCCAAACTTAGTTTCTTCACAAGGACAGATACTTGCTTCGCCATCTAATGTTTCAAACGTATAATCATAACAATCTCTTACAAGAATATCATGGCTAATACTTTGGGAAACACCATTTGCATCAGCATCAATCTTTAAAACATAATTTCCAACATCAACACTTGACATAGGCGTTATGTAAGTATAAATATTTTTTATCTCACCAGGATACAATACAAATCCTGTTGGAACTGTAGTTGCAAAGACACTTGCACTACCAGAAGATGCAACATTAAATTCTAATATCTTATCACCTGTATTTTCAATCACATCACTATATAATCCTGTTGATCTAGGACACACGTCGTCTATTTCCGCTCCAGAATAAAAAGTAAAACTTTCTGCATAAGCGAAAGGTATCATAAATAACATTAACAATACAAAAATTAATTTTTTATCACTCATTTGGTTAAACCCCCTTTTATTACTATAAAGAGAATTGAAGGTTGATTTAAAAAGAATGTTGTGATAAAAATATTGTTATCAAGTAAATATTTTATTTAAATGGTTTAAAAAGAATTTAAAAAGAAAAAAAAGTAAAGAAGTTTAGTAATAAGTTTGGTCTTCATCTAGCATTGGTTCTTCTATTTCATCGCCTTTTCCTAGTCTTTTAGCTACCAAAATGATACCTAAGATTACTAAGATAACCAATAAAACAGCAAATCCAATTTCAAGACCTTGCTTAACACTACTATAGTTTACATCGTTTCCTTCTGCAACTTTAGTAGTAACTTCGAAACTTTCTAGAACGTTTGATCCAGCTTTAACCAAAACATCAAAGCCGTATTCGCCATTTGCTGCATCTTCATCAACAGACACAAACAAATAAGCCATTCCGTCTTCATATCTTACTTCAGATGTACCGAAGTCAAGACCTTCAACTACAACTTCATAATCAACGTTTGGGTTTTCAAATAATACTTTGTAAACAATAGCTTTACCAGCACTTGTTACTTGGTATTCTGAATCCATAGCGATTTGAGAGTCGTAAGCTTGACCGGATCCAACGATTAAAGAGTATACAACTTCTCTAGTTTCGTCAGCATCATCAAAGTATACAGTGAAAACAACATCATATACTCCGGATGGAACGTTTAGAGGCAATTGCATGAACATTTGTTTGTGCAATTTGCTGTATTCTTCATCATCAGCAACTCTTTCTGTGTATAGATCAAATCTATCAGTTCTAGTCATCAAACCTAGTTCTGGGATGCTCATTTTTACATAAACATCTTCTTCGAAATCATAACCTTCGTTAGCTACACCAACACTTGCAGCGAAAATTTCACCAGCGTTTAATTGTAGGCCGTTTCTAAAGTTTACGTCATAGATTTCAACTAAGTTATCTTCTTTAACTACGTCTAACTTGATGTTAACTTCAACATTGTCAAAGTCTCCTTCTTTGTCTTTCATAGTTATTTTTAGTGTTTCAAGACCAACTAAATCCTCATCATCATCTATTTCTATTTCAAAAACAGTAGTAGATCCAATGTGGTTAGCCTTAACATCGAAATATTCCGTGTCTTGGTCTTCACCGTCAAATTCAACTTCGATTTTAGCTTCAACAGTTTCACTCAAATTTTCGTCACCTTTCCATTCCACAACTACTTCAATTACGGAATCAAGGAAAACTGGAGCAAAGATTTCGCCTTCAGCTATATCATCTGCATCGAACTCAACATCTTCAATGTGTACAGCTGTAATTCCATAAGCATTGTTATCAAAATCTTCAGCTTGAACATTGAAAGCTGTTACGAATAGTAACATCATAACTGTTAACAGTTTCAAATATTTATTCATCTTTTAACCCTCCATAAGTTAATAAATATGTTACACTCGAGTAGTTGTAAAAG